>DATEKT010000035.1:0-40676 GCA_035277305.1 Steroidobacteraceae bacterium
GCCCTTCTGCTGAACGCGCCGCGTCGTCTATCGTGATCGATTGTCGCACTTCGACTTCCGAACGTCGGAAACTCGCGCAACCTCCGCCAGAACCTCAGGCGTCGCAACTTCTTCGAGCAGCCTTGCTGCTTCGGGCGAGCACACGCCGACGCCCGGCCGCTCTTGGAATTCTTGCCGATCCATTCTCGTGCCACTTCCTGCAGCAGCGGCTCAGTATCCTTGGCTCTGAAAATAACGCCCGTCATCTCGAGCAGCGCGTCTTGATCGCAGGATTCCAGGATCGACACGATGTCGAACCGCGGCAACTGCGCGGGTGAAGCGGTCGACAGCAGCAATCCCACCAAAAGAGCAATTGAGCTACTTCCCATCTCTCGCATAGCACTCTTCCCGATGAGTCAGGCGGAGCCTGACTCACACGCCGCTGGACCGACAAGGGTCGTGTGAACCCGTCATAATCAATCCATGAAATCGATCACATTCCTCTTTGCAATCCTTGCAGCCATCAGCCTGAGCGCCAACGCGCAGCAGTGTCCCGACATCGCGCCGTACGCGAAAGCGCGCGCGACGATTCAGGACCTCAACCGCATCGTCGCGCCTTCAGGAATCCAGGAGTCGTACAAGACGAAGATCGGCGGTATCGATCAGTGGCTCAGCGTGCGTGGGCAGGACAAGGCGAACCCGATCATTCTGTTCATCCACGGCGGACCGGCGTCGCCGCTGATGCCGACGACGTGGCAATTCCAGCGGCCGCTGGAGGAGTACTTCACCGTCGTGAACTACGACCAGCGCGGCGCGGGCAAGACGTACGTCGAGGATCACTCCGACGCGACCGGCGAAACCTTGCACATCCCGCGTTACGTCGACGACGCGATCGAAATCGCCGAGTACGTGCGCAAGCGCTACGGCAAGAGCAAGGTGATCCTGATGGCGCACAGCTGGGGCACTGCGATCGGCCTGAGCGCCGCGCTGAAGCGGCCCGACCTGTTCCATGCCTATGTCGGCATCGGCCAGTTCATCAACACGCGCGACAACGAGAAGATCAGCTTCGACTACGGGATGCAGCAGGCGAAAGCGCACGGCAACACCGCCGCCGTGAAAGAAATGGAGACCATCGCGCCCTACCCCGGCGATCAGCCGATCACGCGCGAGCGCATCATCATCGCGCGCAAGTGGGCGCAGTTCTACGGCGGGCTCACCGCATATCGGGAGGACTCGAACTACTTCTTCAACGCACCGCTCCTGTCGCCGGAATACACGGCGGCAGACGTGTGCGCGGTCGACCAGGGCAACCTGTTCTCGCTGGGCCGGCTGCTGCCGGAGTTCCTGAACATCGACTTCAAGGGCGTGCACTCGTTTCCGATTCCCATCGTCATGTTCCTGGGACGGCACGACTACACGACGCCCGCCCAGCCGACGGCGGACTGGCTCGCCAAAGTCACCGCCCCGAGCAAGCAGGCCGTGTGGTTCGAGCATTCCTCGCATATGATCCCGTGGGAAGAGCCCGGCAAAATGCTGATGAGCCTGGTCCAGGACGTGCGTCCCTTCGCCAAAGACTGATAACACACGAATGACCTTCGCCCGTTTTGCTTCCTGCCTCGTAATCGCCCTGCACGCCTGCACGGCCGGCGCCTTCAGCTTCGAAGACGTGTCCGTGCTGGCACAGATCCAGGCGCGCCAGGCTTATCGCGACTCCAGCCGCAAGGCGCCGGCGCAGTTGCAGGCGCTGAGCTACGACCAGTATCGCGATATCCGCTTTCGTCCGGACCGCGCGCTGTGGCGCAACGACAAGCTGCCGTTCGAGGTGATGTTCTTCCACCTCGGCAAGTTCCAGAAGAACGCCGTGCGCATCGATGAGGTCACGCGGCAAGGCACGCAGCACATCCCGTATCGCGCGGCCGATTTCGATTTCGGCAAGAACAAGCTGTCGCCGCAGAGCTGGGGCGATCTCGGCTTCGGCGGCTTCCGCGCGCACTACCCGCTGAACTCGCCCGAGTACAAGGACGAGGTCGTCGTGTTCCTCGGCGCGAGCTACTTCCGCGCGCTCGGCGCCGGCCAGCGCTACGGCCTGTCGGCGCGCGGTCTCGCGATCGATACGGTCGGCGGCCAGGGCGAGGAGTTCCCGGCTTTCGTCCGCTTCTGGCTGGCGAAACCCGAAGCGAATTCGACCACGCTCACGATCTACGCGCTGCTCGACTCGCAACGCGCGACGGGCGCATACCAGTTCGACATCCGTCCCGGCGGCGAGACGGTGATGGACGTGCGCGCCCGCCTGTTCCTGCGCGAGAAAGTCGCGACGCTCGGCATCGCGCCGCTGACCAGCATGTTCTTCTTCGGCGAGAACCAGCCGCATCGCACGGACTTCCGCCCGGAAGTGCACGATTCCGACGGCCTGATGGTCGCGACTGGCGACGGCGAATGGATCTGGCGGCCCCTGCTGAATCCGAAGCAGATCCTCACGACCTCGTTCTCGATGCAGCAGCTGCGCGGCTTCGGCCTGATGCAGCGCGACCGCGAGTTCCGCAACTACGAGGACAGCGAGGCGCGTTACGAGCTGCGGCCGAGCGCGTGGATCGAGCCGACCGGAACCTGGGCGCCGGGCCGCGTCGAGCTCGTGCAGCTCAGTACGCCTGACGAGACCAACGACAACATCGTCGCCTACTGGGTGCCGCAGGAGCTGCCCGCCCCGGGCAAGCCGCTCGACTTCACGTATCGATTGCACTGGCAGGGAATGCAGCAGGATCAGCACCCGCCGGGCGCGTGGGTGCTGCAGACTCGCGCAGGCCGCGGCTTTGCGGAGCTCGCCGAAGACGAGCAGCAATACATCGTCGACTTCACCGGTCCGACGCTCGCCTCGCTGCCGCCCGATGCGAACGTCAAAGCTGTCGTGAGCGCGCCGGCGAACGGACAGATCATGGAAAGCAATGCGTACCGATTGGATGCCACGGGCGTGTGGCGCATGACCGTGCGCGTGAAACAGCTGGACCGCAATCAGCCGACCGAGCTGCGCGGCTTCCTGCAGAGCGGCAACGACGTGCTCAGCGAAACCTGGAGCAACATCCTGGCGCCGCTCCTGCAGCGATGAGGCGATTCGGCGCCGCTGCAATCCTGGTTGCGCTGGCGAGTCCTGCGAATGCAGCAGATATCCCGATTCGCGAACGCGCGACCGCAGCCCTGAACGTCGCCGGTTATCCGGACTTCCTCGCCGTCGACGGTGACGAGGTCTGGGTGACGAACGAGGGACGCGTCGAGAAGTATCGCAGGGACCAGTCGCAGCCGATCCTGTCTGTCGCGATGCCCGAGCCGTGTGGCGCGATGACTGTCGCGTTCGAATCGCTCTGGGTCGCCGACTGCAAAGAAGCGGTGCTCTATCGCGTGGATCGGCAGAATGGCCGGATCGCGGCGGTAATTCCCACCGGCGTGGCCGACCCACAAGGCGAGCTCAGCGTCGCCGCCGGCGCCGGCTCCATCTGGCTCCTGACCGATCGCAAAGGCGTGCTCTCGCGCATCGACCCGCGCAAGAACACCGTCGTCGCGCAGATCAAGGTGGCAGCGGATTCGTTTGCGGCCGTATTCGGTTTCGACGCGGTGTGGATTACCACGACCGGCGCAAGCGGCTCAGTGCAGCGAATCGATCCGGGGACGAACACCGTCGCTGCCACGATTCCGGTCGGTCCCGTGCCGCGTTTTCTCGCGGCCGGCGAGGATGGCGTCTGGACCTTGAATCAAGGCGATGGCACGGTCTCGCGCATCGATCCGCGCACCAACGCGGTCGTCGCCACGATCGCGACGGGCGTGCCGGGCTCAGGCGGCGACATCGATGCGGGCGCCGGACGCGTCTGGGTGCGTGCGACAAAGGTGCTGCTGTCGGAGATCGATCCCGCGACCAATAGAGTCGTGGCAACTTACGGTCCTCCAGCAGGCAGCGGCGCCGTTCGCGCCACTGGAAGCGCAATCTGGGTGACCGCGCACGACATCAATGCGTTGTGGGCGCTGCCGCTGCCAGGACAGCAGAAATACTCTCGCACGCAAGTCGTGCTGCTCGGCACCGGCACTCCTGCTCCAGATCCTGAGCGTTCCGGCCCGGCCACGGCGATCGTCGTCGACGACACGCCTTATCTCGTCGATTTCGGCCCAGGCGTGGTTCGACGCGCGTCAGCTGCGGTCGCCAAGGGCGTGAGCGGATTGCGCCTCGCGAACCTGAAGGTCGCCTTCCTCACGCACCTGCACGCGGACCACACGATGGGATACGCCGATCTCATCGTCACGCCCTGGATCGCGGGCCGCAACACACCGCTCCAGGTCTACGGTCCGCGTGGACTCGAGGACATGACCGAGCACGTGCTCGCCGCCTACCGCGTCGATCTCGACAACCGCATGCAAGAGCGCGGCGTGAAGTCAAAGCTGGTCGAGGCGCACGAGATCCAGCCCGGCATCGTGTATCGCGACGAAAAAGTCACGGTGACCGCATTCGCCGTGCCGCACGGCGACCTCGTTGCCTACGGCTACCGCTTCCAGACGCCGGATCGCGTGATCGTGATTTCCGGCGACACGAGCCCGACCGACGCCATCGTGAAAGCCTGCAACGGCTGCGACATCCTCCTGCACGAGCACTACAGCGTTGCCTCGTTCGCGCGCTCCGAGCCGCGCTGGCAGGACTATCGCCGCCGCCATCACACTTCGACCCGGCAACTCGCCGAGCTGGCGACCCGGGCACATCCCGGCCTCCTGATCCTCTATCACCGCGCGAATCCCGGCGGCGCCGGCGCATCCGCCCCCGAATCCGAAGTCCTCCAGGAAATGACCGAGTTCTACAAAGGCCGCTGGGTCAGCGGCCACGACCTCGACGTCTACTGAATAAACCTCATCCCATTTCCTCCCCAGTTCTTCCTTGGCGATCTTGGCGATCTTGGCGAGGGTCATTCTTCTCTCTTCTCCTCGCCGCAAACGCCCTTTCAACGTAGGGGTCCCCAGTCCATGACGTAGCAGCGCAGCGGAACAAGAGCCGGAATATCTCTCGCAAAGATCGCCAAGATCGCCAAGGAAGAAGGAGAGAAAAAAGCGGTTAAGAAGGTTGGCGAAGGAGTGCGAGGACTTCTTCGCGCACGGAGCGGTCGTGGACGGGCAGGACCAGAACGTCGCCGGGGCGGGCCCAGGCGAGGGCGCGTTTGACGGCGCCGAGCTCGGTGAGCTGGACCTCGATAGAGGTTTCGAGCATGCCCGCGCGCAACAAGGCCGCGCGCAGGAGTGCGGGGACTTCGCCGGGGGCGCGGCCGCGCATGTACGACTCGGTTTCCTTGACGACGACGAAGTCGGGGCGGAAGCGCGCGGCGGTGGCGGCGAGCTCCTCGATGTCGGCATTCGTGCGATTGCCGGCTTGTCCGAGCAGCAACGCCATGCGACCGCTGCGTCGCAGGCGGGCAGCGACGTTCATCAGGCCGCGCAGTCCATCGGGATTGTGCGCATAGTCGATGAGCACCTGCGCGCCGCGATACTCATAGCGCATCAGACGGCCGGGATTGTCGGTCGGATCGGCGCCGAAGCGAGCGAGCACGGATGCTACGGTCGCCGGTGGAATGCCGAGACCGAGCGCAGCCAAGGCTACGCCCGCGACGTTCTGCACGTTGTAGTCGGCGGTGCCGTCGACGGTCAGCGGCATGTCCACGATCGCACCGAGATCGAACTCTTCGCCGGAGCTGCCGCGGGTCCAGTTGACGATGAGGCGGCCGTTGCGCACGCCGCTCGTCGAGCCGCCTTTCATGCGATGCGAGAGCAGCGCCGTGTCGTCGTAGTTGCGCGAGAACCAGCCGATCGGACAGCGAAACTGATCGGCACGCGCGCGCAACATCGCATCGTCGGCGTTCAACACCAGCAAGCCGCTATCGTCGATCGTGCTCGCGACGACGAGCTTCGTATCCGCGAGGCCGGCCAGGTCATCGATGCCGTATTCGCCGAAGTGATCCGCGGTGACGTTCGTCACGACGGCGACGCGTGCACGCTGCGCCGCCAGACCGCGCCTCAATATTCCGCCGCGCGCGGTTTCGAGAATCGCAGCCTCGACGCGCGCGTCGCGCAGGACCGTACGTGTCCCGACCGGGCCGGAGTAATCGCCGCGCTCGATCTGCTCGCCGGCGATGAACAGACCGTCGGTGCAGTTGTAACCATCGCGCCAGCCGTTGGCTCGCGCACAGGCCGCGAGCAAGCGAACCGTCGTCGTTTTGCCGTTCGAGCCGGTGACGATCGCCGTCGGCACGTTGCGCAGTTCGTTCCACGACACCTGGGCGGTGTCGGGCAATGCGTCGAGCGCCCAGGTCCGGCCGCTGCTACCCGAACCCAGCGTCAGGAGCGAATCGTCGACGAGATAGGACAGGCCGCGCTGATCGGCAGCGGCCAGCAGCGCGCGCAATCGCATGGCAGCTTCGAGCTTCGACAGCTTGCCGAAACGCGCGAGCGCAGCCTGTTCATCGATGACCGGAGGAAGCTCCGGAAATCCCTGGGGCATGGGCGCATGCTCGGCGGCCTCGCGCGCCGCATCGATGAGCGCGCGTTCGAGATGACCCCAGCCCGCGGAGTGCGCGGCGACCAACGCCGCGCAGAAAGCCCACTCGTTGATTTCGGTCGCGGTGAACAGCTGATCCAGCGGCGCCGCGACCGCGAGCGACGTTCCCTTCACATGCTGCCGCGCGACGATCGAGCGCGGACTGTCCGGCCAACCCAATGCCGCGCGCGCACGCGCGACGCGGCTGCGCCAGCCGTCCAGCAATGCCTCGTCGACTTCGATGCCGACCGTTTCGAGGACCGCGCCGGTCGACGCGAAGAACAGGTTGCTGCCGGTGAGACGCCGCGAGCTGTCGAACGGCAGTGCGGCCGGTTCGCTCAGTCGTCGACCTCCGGCGCGAGGCGAATGCCACGTTCGTCGCGCAGCAGACCTTCGAGGCTCGTCAGCGGTGGCGGCTCGATGCTCGTCTCGGAGATCGTGGGAGTGGGCGGCGGCGGCGCCGCGCGGACCTGCGGCTCCGGCGCACCGGCCGGACGGAACTTGGTGACCTGTTTCCAGGAGCGCACCAGCGCGTCGGCGAAGATCAGCACCAGGTCGCCGGGCTGGCCCATGTTGAGCGCGGCATCGATCGCTTCCTGCTCGTCGGGAACGATCGAGATCTGCTTGTTCAACACGCCGTCCGCGACGAGCGCGGTGGCGATGATGCGCGGCACTTCGTCCGGCGCGCGGTCGCGCAGGTTGTCGTCGCGGCGGCAGATGTAGTGATCGAACTTGCCGGCGACGGCCTTGGCGATCGCGTTCAGGTCTTCGTCACGGCGGTCGCCGGGACCGGCGACGACGACGATGCGCCGGCCGGTGACGTCCAGACGCTGCGCGAGCTCGGCCATCGCGCCCACGGCGTGCGCGTTGTGACCGTAGTCGAACACGACCTTGAACGGATGCTCGTTGAACACGTTCATGCGGCCCGGCGCCTGGAAGAACGTCGTGTCGAACGTGCGCAGACCCTGGCGGATCGCATCGAGCTTGATGCCGAGCGAGAAACCCATGGCCGCGGCGAACATGGCGTTCTGCACGTTGTGGATGGCGCGGCCTTCGAGCGTCGCAGGGATCAGGTGGGTCCACAGCAGCGGAATGTGGCTGCCGCGATCGTACAACGTGATCATCTGGCCGTTGACGCCCGCCTCCAGCGCGCACGCGCGGCCGCCGGCGCGGATGTGCTCGCGAACCAGCGTGTGCTGCGGGTTCATCGTCACGTAGCAGATATTTTTCGCCTCGGTGTAGCCGGACATCTTGAGCACGAGCGGATCATCGGCGTTCAGCACGGCGCAATCGGTCGCGACTTCGATGACGACGCGCTTCACCTCGGCGAGCTGCTCCAGCGTGTCGATGCCTTTCAAACCGAGATGATCCGACTGCACGTTGAGCACGGCGCCGACGTTCACTTGCTTCACGCCCATGCCGGCGCGCAGCAAGCCGCCGCGCGCGGTTTCGAGCACGGCCATGTCGATTTGCGGATCGGCGAGCACCATCTGCGCCGACATCGGTCCGGTCATGTCGCCTTGCACCGTGCGCTGCCCGTCGATGTACACGCCATCTGTCGTCGTGAGACCCGGCGTGTAGCCGCCCATCTTCGTGATGTGCGCGAGCATGCGCGCGGTCGTGGTTTTACCGTTCGTTCCAGTAACGGCAGCGATCGGCACGCGCGAGGGCGTGCCCGGTGGAAACAGCATGTCGATGACGGGGCCGGCGACGTCGCGCGGCGTTCCTTCGCTCGGCGCCACGTGCATGCGGAAGCCGGGCGCTGCGTTGACCTCGCAGATGCCGCCGCCGATCGTGCGATAGCTCTCGGCGATGTTCGAGGACAGGAAATCCACGCCGCCGACGTCGAGACCGATCGCGCGAATCGCGCGCACCGCCATGTCGCGATTGTCGGGATGGATGACGTCCGTGACGTCGGTGGCCGTGCCGCCGGTCGACAGATTCGCGGTCGAGCGCAGATAGACGATGCGGCCGCGCTCCGGCACGGACTGCGCATTGAGGCCGGCGCGTTCCAGCATCTTCTCCGCCTGCCCATCCAGCTCGAGCCGTGTCAGCACCTTTTCGTGGCCGACGCCGCGCCGCGGATCCTGATTCACGATCTCGATCAGCTGCACGATGTTGCGCTCGCCATCGCCCACGACGTGTCCGGGCGTGCGGCGAGTCGCCGCGACCAGCTCGCCGTTGACGACCAGCAGGCGATGATCGTCGCCTTCGAGGAACGACTCGACGATCACCGAGCGCGAATGCTCCTTCGCGACATTGAAGCCGTGCGCGACTTCCGCATCCGTCGTCAGCCGGATGGAAATGCCGCGGCCGTGATTGCCGTTGTACGGCTTGGTGACGACCGGAAACCCGATGCGGTTCGCTGCGCGGACCGCCTGCGCTTCGCTCTGCACCAGCTCCTGGCGCGGCACCGGCAGACCGAGCGAGGCGAGGATCTTGTTGGTCTCTTCCTTGTCACTCGCCAGCTCCACCGCGATGTGCGGCGTGCGGCCGGAAACCGTCGCCTGGATGCGCTGCTGATACTTGCCGTGACCCAGCTGCACCAGCGACTGGTCGTTGAGACGCAGCCACGGAATGCTGCGCGTTTCGGCGGAGCGCACCAGCGATGCGGTCGAAGGGCCGAGGGCCCGCTTCTGCGCAAACCGGATGAAGTTGTCGCGCGCCTCAGGCCAGTTCCAGCCCTCCGGCACCGAGCCGGCCGGCCGCAGCGACTCGGGCAACAGCGAGCACAGCAGCCGCAGCGCGAGATCGCCCGCCGCTACGCCCTCATCGCGCTGCGCGTATTCGTAGACGACCGTATATACGCCGGGTTTGCCGGCGCTGCGGGTCTTGCCGAAGGTGACCTCTTCGCCGGCGACGTTCTGCAACTCGATGGCGACGTGTTCGAGCACGTGGCCGAGCCAGGTGCCGTCGTCCTCGCGCATGCGCCGCAAGAACCCGCCGGGCTCGCGGTAAGAGCAGCCGTGATCGGCCAGGCCAGGTAAGGCTTCGGCCAGCGCCTGAACATATTCCGGCCCGAGCTTGCCGGTCGGCCAGGCCTCGAGGGCGCCGAGGTCCAGCTCCAGCCGGATGACGGGGAAATGCGCGTACAGCGACGGGCCGACGTAGACCGAACGATCGAGAATTTGCATGGGCGGGCGAGCGCTCCTCGAGGAGTCTGGCCCGATCATGTCATACCTACTCTTTGGTAGGCACCAACCGGGCGGCGGAGGCCGTACGGGTTTTCAGGTCGAAGGTCGCCCCGGCGATCAGCACGTGCACCTTCAGGCCGAGCACGGCGACCGGCTGGCCCTCGGAGACGATATCCGCCGAGGAAAAGCTCACTTCCGAGGCGTCCACGACCGTGACGCCGCCGCTGCCCTCGACTTCGAGGACCTCGTTCGGGTCGATGAAGACGGCGGTGTCCTCGTCCAGGCCGACCCCGACCGCGAACGGGTTGTATGCAAGTGCGGTGATCAGCCGCCCAAGACGGTCGCGCTCGCGGAAATGCTGGTCGATCACGAAGCGGTTCGTCAGACCCAGGCCCGGGGCGAGCCGCACGCTGCCGGCGATCACTGACGAGCCTTCGTCGCCGAACGCGATCATGTGCTCGCTCAGGATACTGGCGCCCGCGCTGGTGCCGCCGACCGTCACGCCGGAAGCATTGCGCCTGCGAATCAGCTGTGCGACGGGCGTGCCGCCGAGCAGCGCCGTCAGACGCAGCTGGTTGCCGCCGGTGAAAAAGATGCCCGTGGCCTCCTCGATCCGCTGCAGGCGATTGGATTCCTGGCAGTCGCGGCGCGTGTCGAAATCCATCACGTCGACGCGCTTGGCGCCGAGGTCGCGGAACAGCGCTTCGTAGCGCGGTCCGGTCTCGTGGATTTTGCTGGCCGTGGGGATGACGACGATGTCGGCTTCATCGCCGCCGGAGACTTCGACGAAGCGGCGCAGGATGCGGCGGTCGTTCTCCTTGTTCTCGGCTCCGCCGATCGGGACGATCCAGCCGCGGGCTTCGCCATCGGCAACTTTACTGGGGCACATCGAGTGGGTTTGCTCCTCGCGTGTAATTCTAACCTTATTCAAACGTGCCGCGGCGGACGCAAGTTCGATCCTTGACATGAATCTCACCGCGCACCACTACCGTGTCGGCCCGGTGTTGCTCGTCCAACACGACCAGGTCGGCGTCGTTGCCGGGGGCGAGCGTCCCCTTGCGGGCAAGCCTGAGCAGTTTGGCGGGATTTGTCGTAAGCGCGGGCAGCACGGCTTCGAGCGCGAGGCCGCGGGCCAGCGCGGCGCGCAAGGTTTCCAGCAGCGCGCCTGACGAGCCGACGTCCATGTGCGTGACGCGACCCTCGGCATCGAAGCACGGCAGGCAGCCGCCCGCGTCGGAACTGATGGTCACGCGATCGGCCGGCGCGCCGGCGGCGAGATAGCGTTCGAGTGCCTCGTCGGCTGCATACGCGTCTTCGCCCTCCTCGACCGGAAACGCAGTGATGTCGACAGTCGAGCCCTGGCGCGCCAGCTCCAGAGCTTCATCGAACAACGCGCGACGCCGGTTCACGTGCGTCGGATTGAAAACTCGCGGCGGCAGCTCGCTCGTGCGCAGCGCCTCGCGCACCAGTTCGAGTCCGCGGGTTCCGTCGCCGAGATGCAGGTGCAGGACGCCGGCCTTGCCGGTCATCACGCCGGCGACGTGACATTCGGAAGCGATTCGCAGCAGCTCATCGAGCGTCGGCTGACTCGAACGATGATCGCTGATCGCGACCTCGCCGATGCCGATCAGCGCTTCGACGAACACGAGGTCGCCGCGCACGCTGCCGGTCAGCGTCGCGGGCGGCACGTGATAGCCGCCTGCGTAACCGTAGGCATTGAGTCCTTCCTCGCGCAGCGCGTACACAGTCGCGAGCAATTCGCCCGGACCGCGTGCGACGTCGTCAGTGCCGAGCAAGCCAACGACGGTCGTGATGCCGACCGAGGTGAATCGCGAGAGCGGCAGTGCCGGCACGCGCGTGCGAAAGCCGGCTTCACCGCCGCCGCCCGTGACGTGAACGTGCCCATCGATCAGCCCTGGGATCGTCACGCGCCCGGCGGCGTCGATGACGCGCGACACAGAGCGCAGCGGCACCGGCAACTCGAGCTGCTCGTCGCCGATCCAGAGAATGCGGCCGCCGCCGATCAGAATATGTCGGGTTCCGAGCGGCTGCGGCGAGTAGAGGTTCGCGTCGCGAATCAGGGTGAGCGTCACGGGCGCGTAGCCTGATGGCTCGCTGCCGGAACCGTCAAGTGACGCTGGACGATGATCTCCATTATATGGAGCCCATCCCTTGACACCGCCGCCGGTCGGCACGGCGGCTGGCCGTAGAAGTTCTGGCCAGCCCGATGACGTTCGCAGCCGGCGGCGATCTGCTGACGTTCGGACTGCCGCGTGCGCGCGATGCCGGTCCAGCCACGGGCGGCACCACGCACACACAATCAAAACGCTGAGCGTCAGGTCACCGTGACCGTCCCGGTCATGTGCGGATGGAGCGAGCAGAAATACTTGTAGGTCCCGGGTTGCTGCAGCGTCACCGCATACTTGTCGCCGGTGTCGAGCGCCGGTGACTTGAGCGGCGAGCCCGGTTCGGTGCCGACCACGGTATGCGGCGCGTCGTCCTCGTTCACCCACGTCACATCCTGCCCTGCGCGCACTGTGATCGCAGTCGGCGCGAACGTGAAGTTGCTGATCGTGACCGAGCGCGGCGCAGTCGCCGATTTCGCGGCGGCGGGCGACGCGGCGGCTGCGGCCATTGCCGCGGTTGCAGGTCCCGCATTCAGCGTCTGCTCCGCGATCGAAAGCCCTGCCATGTTCGGACGGTGCGTCACGCTGCTGATGCCGAGCATCGAACGCAGCGTTTCGGAGGGCACCTTCAGCGGGCCGGGACTCGCGCCGGGCGTGCCGGGCGCGGCCTGCGGAAACGCCGTCGACCGCGCGGTGTGAAACTGCACGTGGCCCTCGACCTTCTGCATCACCTGGTGGATGTGGCCGTTGAGCACGGTCACCGAGCCGAAGCGCTTCAGGTAGGCGAGCGCCTGTGTCGCATCGTCGGTGCCCCATCCCCATTCGGGATAGAGCGCCCACAGCGGCATGTGCGCGAGCACCACGATCGGCGTGCTCGCCGTGCGACCCTTGAGATCGTCTTCGAGCCACTCCAGCTGGTCCGGGCCGAGCCGGCCGAGGCCGCCCGCCTGCAGATTGAGCACGTTGGTGAGCGCGACGAAATGCGTGCCTTCGTAGTCGAAGCTGTGCCAGCGGCGATCGGCGCGGCCGTTGAACTTCTGGAAGAACGCCGCGCCGTCGTCGCCGATCACGTCGTGCTCGCCGGGTACGTAGTGCACCGGGCGGCCGACGCCGTCGATGATTTGTGCGGCGGTATCGAACTGCTCCGGCTTCGACAGGTGCGTGACGTCGCCTGTGTGTACGACGAATGCGGGATTCAGCCCCTTGATCTGGTCGATGGCGGACTGCAAGGTCGCTTGCGGTGACGGATTGGGCTCCTGCTTGAAGCCGATGTGGCTGTCGCTGATCTGCACGAAGCTCAGGCCGCGCGCCGGAGTGGCCGCCTCGGCTGCGCTCAGCAGGTCCATCGACTTCAGCACGCCGCCCTGCATCACCCACACCACGCCCGCGCCCGACCAGGCGGCGCATTTCAGCAAGCCACGGCGGCTCATCACGATGCCATTGCGATCTCGATCTGTTCCGGACATTGAAGGGTCTCCTCGTCGTTACGTGACGGGGAGACCCCCGGCGGAACGTGTTTATTCGGCGGGGAGTCCAAAGGGAATAAACTAGCGGGCGCCGAAGTCTATCTCCGATGCCGATGTCTTCACCCCTCGTGCCCGATTTCCAGGAGCTGGCCGCGACTCACCTCGAGTCGGCCTACAACCTGGCGCGCTGGCTGGTGCGCGATCCGGCGCTCGCCGACGACGTCGTCCAGGACGCCATGTTGCGGGCGCTGCGCTATTACCACGGCTTTCGCGGCGACAACGCGCGCGCCTGGCTGTTGCAGATCGTGCGCAACGTGGCCCTGACGCGTCTCAAGCGCACGGGGACGGAGACACCAGCATCGGAAGCGGATGCCGAGTCGGCGCCGCAGGCTGCGGAGGGTGGACACGATGGACCGGAGACGGCGCTGATGCGCCGGGACGATCAACGGCTCTTGCACGAGCTGCTGGCGGGGCTCCCGGTGGATCTGCGCGAGTGCCTGATCCTCAGGGAGATCGAAGAGCTCAGCTACAAGGAGATCGCGCGCATCGTCGACGCGCCGATCGGCACGGTGATGTCCCGTCTGTGGCGCGGCCGGAAACTGCTGATGCAGGCGGCGCGCGCGCTGGAGGCCGTATGAGCGACTTCGAGTGCGAACAGACGTTGCTGGTGCAGGCTGATTTCGACGGCGAGCTGGATGCCGGACGCGCTGCCGCGCTCGTCGAGCACGTCGCGCAGTGCGAGCATTGCCGGGCCGTGAGCGATCAGCTCGCGCGCTCGCGTTCGCTGTTGCGTGGCGTTCCGCGCTATCCGGTGCCGAAGGCCCTGCGCGAGTCGGTCGAACGAGCGGTGCGCAAGCAGACGCGCTCGGAAAGGCCCGCCACGCAATCGCCAGGCCCCAGCCGCCGCACGGCGTGGCTCGGTTGGGCGACGGCACTCGCGGCCAGCATTGTGCTTGCTGTCATGGTGGTCACACCGCAAGCGCCGAATCTCGATGCGCAGCTGGTCGCGAGCCACGTGCGCTCGCTGCAGCTCGAGTCGCATCTCATCGACGTCCCGTCGAGCGACCATCACACGGTGCGGCCGTGGTTTGCCGGCAAGGTCGACTTCGCGCCGATGGTGAAGGAGTTCGGCCCGGACGGTTACGTGCTGAAAGGCGGCCGCGTCGACATCGTCGGCGGCCGACCGGTCGCCGTGCTCGTCTACCAGGCGGGTCGTCACCTCGTCGCGGTCTACATGTGGCCGGAACGCGCCGGCGCGGGCGAAATCCCGCGCTCGGAACAGGTCGACGGCTTCAACGTGCGGCGCTGGACCGAAGGCGGGCTCGTCGTCTCGTGCATTTCCGATCTGGCATCGGACGAGCTGCAGCGCTTCGAGGAGCGCTGGCGCGCGCGCTGACGGGTCAGTTGGCCGGGTTGTTCACCTTGAGAAACTCGTCGATGCGCTCGAGGAACGCCGTCGCGTTCTCCGGCTTGTTGAAGCCGTGGCCCTCGCCCTCGTAAACGATGTACGAGTGCGGCTTGTTCGCCTTCGTCAGCGCTTCGTGGAGTTTCTTCGACTGCGAGATCGGCACGTTTTCGTCATCGGTGCCGTGCGCGATCAGCAGCGGAATGCTGATGCGGTCCACCGCGAACAGCGGCGACACCGTCTTCAGATCGAAGCCCTTGTCGCCCTGCACTTTCTCGCGCCATGCAGTGAAGTAGCGCGATGCTACGAATGAGCGACGGTCGTAGCGCAGTTGCGCCGACAGATCGGAGATGCCGGCGAGACTGATCGCGCACCTGTAGATATCGGGATTGCGCGCCGCGGCCCACAGCGCCGCGTAGCCGCCGTACGATGCGCCCATGATGCAGACGCGCTTGGGATCGACCTTGCCCTGCTCCACCAGCCATTTCACGCCGTCGTCGAGATCGTCCTGCATCGTCCGGCCCCACTGGCCTTCACCCTTTTCGACGTAGTCGCGGCCGTAGCCGGTCGAGCCGCGGAAATTCGGCTGCAGCACGATGTAGCCGCGGTTGGCGAGGAACTGCGCCCAGGTGTCGTACTCCCACTCGTCACGAACGTACGGGCCGCCGTGCGGCATGACGATCAGGGGCAGCTGCTTCGTTTCGACCCCGACCGGCACCGTCACATACGTGGGAATAGTCAGGCCGTCGCGCGCCGGATAGCTCGTGCTCTCGACGCTCGCCAGGCTCTTGCCGGACATCTTGTCGTACGGCCGCACGAACAGATTCATGACGCCGGCGTCGGAGTCGAAGTAGTAGTACACGCCGGGATCCGAGGCGCTGCCGGTCCACACCAGCATCTTCTTGCGGTCCCGGCTCATCGAAGTGACGCGATTGATGCGGCCTGGCAAGGCCTTGTCGATCGTCTCCTGCAGCTCTTTCATGCGCGGCGCGAGCCATTCGACGCGCGCGCGATCGTCGGTGTAGTACACCGCCGTGATCTCGCCCTCGTCGGATTGACTGAAGTCTTCGATATCGACCTGGGGATGCTCGAAGATCGCCTCGCCGAGCGAGTCCGACGCGAAGTCGTAGCGATACAGGCCATAGCGGCCCGTGCGGGCGTTGCTGACGGCGTAACCATTGTCGCTGCCGTCGAGCGGCACGAAGCGCTCGATCGTGCCCTCCTCTTCCTCCTTGGTGATCGTGCGCTTCATGACCTTCTCGAACTTGTCGTTCGCGCTCTTGCGGTAGAAGAGCCAGCGGCGTTTGCCGTCGGCGCCGAGCCCGGCGCGCACCGTGCCGCTGGAATCCGCGAACCAGCTCCACACGTGCGGATATTCGCCGACGACTTTCTTCTGCTCGAGCGTGTCGAGATCGACGCGCCAGACCGATGGGTAGTCGAAGACCGTCCGCTGCACGTTGAGCAGCAGCCAGCGACCTTCCGGATCGGTGTGGATGACCGTGTCGCCGTCCAGTCCTTCGCCTTTCTTGCCGATGAACTGTGCCTTGCCCGTCTTGAGGTCGTACATCAGCAGGCGCGACATGTAGACTTCCTCGCCCCACAGGATGTCCGAGATGCCGAGACTGACGAGCAGGCGATCGTTGCCGGCCCAGCGATACCACAACAGGTCCGACTTCTTCGGGATGTTGAACGAGTGGGTCGCGACGGTCTTCTTCGCGTCCAGCTGCAGAATCGTCAGGACCTTGTCGCCCTTGTAATAGGCTTCGGTGACGATGTGCCGCGCATCGGGCGACAGCTTGGGCTTGCTCATGAACGGCAGCGCGCCGAAATCCGCGGCGCTGATCAGCTGCCGTGCTTTCTCGGCTGCAGCGGCAACGGAGGGTTGCGCCTGTGTCGTGGGTTCTTCTGCGTCGGTGGCTCGTACAGCGAATAGCAGCGCTGCGAGCGCGATCGTTATAGTGTTCTTCATTGAACCTGTCCCTCGCACCGGGGACATATGCTGCACCAAGCCTGAAGGCTGTCAAATGATGCAAGTCTCTATTCAACGCACTGCCGAGTGCGCCTGCGGCTCCGTCAAGGTCGTCGCGGCCGGCGAGCCGGCCGGTGTCGTCGCGTGTCATTGCGTGGACTGCCAGCGGCGCACGGGATCGGTGCTGGGCGTGGGCGCGTACTACCCCGACGATCGCATCACGATCAGCGGCGCGACACGCGAGTTCGTGCGGCCCACCGATGCCGGCAACCAGTTCTTCACTCACTTCTGCCCGACGTGCGGCACGTCAATGTTCTGGCGCTCCGACCGCAACCCGGGAATGACGGGCGTCGCCGTGGGCGCATTCGCCGATCCGTCGTTTCCGGCGCCGGTCAGGTCGGTGTGGGAGCGCTCGCGACACGCCTGGGTGGCGGTGCCGGCCGAGCATCACTTCGACAAGGGACGCTTGCCGAAATAGGCGCCGAGCAGCGCGGCGGGCAGCGTCAGGGCGATGCCCACGACCCTGACCCAGGTCGGCAAGTCGTCCGACAGCAGCGCGCTGAGAACGACGCTCAGCAGTCCGTACGCCAGCGCGTTGAAGTACGGAATCCGGCGCGCGATGCGCGCGACCAGCCAGCCGCCCACGATCGTCGACGCCGTGCCCAGGACGAGCACGGCCCGCAGATATCCGGGCTCGCGGGTCATCGCCTCCACTGCGCTCTTCACCTGCTCCTGCGTTCCGCTCATCGGACCGCCGTAGGCGGCGAAGAGCATCCAGCTGCTGAAGAAGTCGATTCCGAAGACCGCCAGCGTTGCGAGGAGGATGGCCCGGATGTCGATGCTGCTCATCATGTGCGCACAGCGTACAGGAAATGCGTGTCGGCGATCTCGCAACGGGTAGACTCCAGACTTGGCCCCAGTCCCGGCAACAAGAACAACGATGCCAACAGCCGCTTCGCCGATTCGCCGACTAGGCCCCTATTCCTGCGTGTTCGGTTTTCTGGCCATCGGCCTGGTGTCGCTCGGACTGTGCAGGGCACTGCTCATCGGCTGGCAATGGCAACGTGTCGACGGCACTGACGCACTGCTGAGCATGCTGGTGCAGGGCGCCCGCAGCGACCTGATGACGCTGGGTCTGCTCGCCGCGCCGATCGTCGTGATCATGCCGTTGTTCCTCGCGGTGCAACGCATGAACTGGTGGATCCGCATCGCATGCGCCTGGCTGACCTTCAGCCTCACCGTGATCCTGTTCCTGGAACTGGCGACGCCGCCGTTCCTGACCGAATACGACATGCGGCCGAACCGCTTGTTCGTCGAGTACCTGGCGTATCCGCGTGAAGTCTCGGCGATGCTGTGGGGCGGTTATCGCGGTTCGCTGGCGCTGATCGCGGTGTGCCTGGCCACAGCAGGCTGGCTGATCCTGCGGCACTTCAAGCGATACGTCGGCACTGCCACCGCGTGGCGCGCCGGCGTCGTGACTATGGCGTGGCCCATCGTGGTGCTGCTGCTGTTCGTGATGATCCGCTCGAGCTTCCAGCATCGGCCGGCGAACCTCGCGACGTTCGCCTTCTGCGATGACGCGATGGTCAACAGCCTCGTGGCCAACTCGACATACACGGTGTTGTCTGCCGTGTATGGTCTGAAGAACGAAAGCTCCGTCGAGATGTACGGCGACATGCCGGTGGCAGAGATGATTGCGCGCGTGCGCGGCGAGATCGGCGCGCCGCTCGACAGCTTCACCTCCGACGAGTATCCGACTCTGCGCAAACAGGTCGCGAGCGTTCGCCGCGAACGTCCGATGAACCTGGTCATCGTGCTGGAAGAAAGCCTGGGCGCGGGTTTCGTGCAGAGCCTGGGCGGACTGCCCATCACGCCGACTCTCAGCGACCTCGCGGATGAGGGCATCTGGTTCGAGCAGCTGTATGCGACTGGCACGCGGTCCGTGCGCGGCATCGAAGCCGTGATCGCCGGCTTCCCGCCCACGCCGGCATTGAGCGTCGTGAAGCTCGACAAGTCGCAGCGGGATTTCGCGACGCTCGCATCGGTGCTCGACCGCGCTGGCTATCGCAACGAGTTCATCTACGGCGGCGAATCGCATTTCGACGGCATGCGCAGCTTCTTTCTGGGGAACGGCTTTCACGCCATCGTCGATCGCGCCGACTTCGTCGCGCCGAAGTTCGTCGGCAGCTGGGGCGCCTCCGACGAGGACCTGTTCCACAAGACGCAGGAGCGCATCACGGCCCTGCACCAGAAGGGTCAGCCGTTCTTCGTGCTGGCGTTCACCTCCAGCAATCACTCGCCGTTCGAATTTCCGGACGGTCGCATCGAGTTGCACGAGCAGCCGAAACAGACCGTGCACAACGCGATCAAGTACGCCGACCACGCGCTCGGCGAATTTCTCGAGGTCGCACGCGCCAGCCCCTACTGGCAGGACACGCTGGTGATGATCGTTGCGGATCACGACACGCGCGTGTACGGGGACGAGCTCGTGCCGGTGAGCAAATTCCACATTCCCGGCGTGATCCTCGGCGCCGACACGCAACCGCGGCGCATCGTCGCGACGGTGAGCCAGATCGATCTCGCGCCGACGCTGCTGTCACTGATGGGCGTCGACAGTGAGCACCCCTTCTCCGGCCGCGACCTCACGCGCACGCTCGCCGAGTTCGGCAACCCATCGCCGCTGCCGGCGCCGCGCGCGATGATGCAGTTCGATCAGAACTTCGCGTGGCTGCAGAACGATCGCGTGACCGTCCTGCTGCCGAACGGCGACGTGCGCTACTTCGACTACGACCACGTCGCGCGATCTCTGCATCCGGCAGCGAAGGCAAATTCGGAAATGGCGCGCACCGCGCTTGCGAACGTGCTGATGCCGTCCTGGCTTTATCGCGACCGGTTGTATCGGCTCAGGCAGTAACGGCGTAGAGAAATCGCGCGTAGCCGATCTCGGCCGCGTTCTTGGTCAGCTCGACGTTGAGCCACGCGACGACGTCGCAGAAGGGCCGGTCGCGGAACGGCCAGCGAGTGAGCCGAGTAGATGCGTAGTCCGCGTCCGCGAGCGGGTCGAGCGCGGCGAGCCAGTCGCTGCGCAAACGACCGAGCCACTCGCGCACTCCGTCAGCAGTTCCTGGCCAGATCACGGACTCACGCGTCGCAGTGCCTGCGCCGAAGGTGTGGTCGAGCACCATCGACCACCAGAACCCCATGTGCCAGGTGATCCACGCGATGCTGGGCGGGCCCAGGTCGTAGCGCTCGTGCTCGGGCCAGTCGGCGCGCCACGCGCCGTCCGCCGAGCGATGCACGTGCATGCCTTGCGGCGCCGGACGCCACAGGCACTCGGCGGTTTCGAGCCCGGAGAGATGCAGATCGGCGAGCAGCCACGCAGTGTCGAACTGTCGGCGCAGGTGGCCGCTGCCGCTGATCATCAGCCGAGGAGCTTACCGAGCGACGCGAGGGCGCCGCCGAGATCGTTCTGCGCCGGCACATTGCCGCCCGGCGAAACCTTATCGATCACCTGCGGCAACAGGCTCGACAGCGCGCTGGTCGTTTCCGACTCGCCGATGCCCGCCTTCTTCGCCAGGTCCGCGACGGTGCCCGCGCCGAGCACTTTGCGGACCTGGTCCGCGGAGATCGGCAAGTTCTGACCGGTGCCGATCCACGATTGCAGGATGTTGCCGAGGCCGGCGCTCTGGAATGAGTTGGTGAGGTTGGCCAGCGCGCCGGGTTTGCTGAGCATCGCGATGAGTTGCTGCAGCAGCACCGCGCTCACACCCGCATTCTTGCCCTGGCCCAGGACGCTGCCGACTGCGCCGCCGAACTGATCTAGCACGCCCATGGTCGTACCCTCCGAAGCAGCTTGGGGCGGGAGAGTGTACGCCTCCTCAATGACCGCCTGCGTACGCCTTCTCCCCTGCACGTACCGGGATCGTCAGCCGGTTCGCGAGCAGCGGCCGCTCACACGGATTTATCCGTACGTCACGCCGCAGCCGCCGAGGCCGCAGTAACCGTCCGGGTTCTTGTGCAGGTACTGCTGGTGATAGTCCTCGGCGTAGTAGAACTCGGGCGCTTCGCGAATCTCGGTCGTGATCACACCGTGACCGGCGCTCTTCAACCGCTCCGCGTAGTTCTTCTGGCTGGCGACGGCCGCCGCGCGCTGCTCGGCATCGTAGACATAGATCCCCGAGCGGTACTGCGTGCCGACGTCGCCGCCCTGACGCATACCCTGCGTCGGATTGTGCGATTCCCAGAACGTCTTCAGCAGCGTCTCGTAGCTGACCCGCTTCGGGTCGTAGACGACGCGCACGACTTCGTTGTGCCCCGTGTAACCGGAGCACACTTCCTCGTACGTCGGATTCGGCGTCGCGCCGGACGCGTAGCCGACGGACGTGCTGTACACGCCAGGCAGCTGCCAGAACTTGCGCTCTGCGCCCCAGAAGCAACCTAGGCCAAAGAGCGCGAGCTTCGTGCCCTCGGGGAACGGCGGCACGATGCGATTGCCCGTCACGGCGTGACGTTCGTTCACTCGCAGCGGCGTGGCGCGGCCAGGCAGTACATCCGTGGGATCGGGCATGACGGCTTGCTTGCGAAATGCGTTCATCGCGAAGTCCTTGGGCTCGAGCGGGGGGAAGCACTACGTGGGGTCGCGGCAAGAGTAAGCAAGGGCGCTCATGCGGGGCAAATGGCGCTGCCGGACCCGGCTAGATCGTTGAAAAATCAGCTGGAATTCCCGCAGTGACGAGAGTCCTTGCGCCGCCCGCCGCGAGTGGTATTAATGGCCGCGAGGTTTCGCCATGAACGCGCTTTGCAAGCTGACTCTCTCAGCCGCGCTCCTCACCGGGCTGCCAGCCATTGCATGCGCAGAAACACCCGCCGCGACCTCTAACACCGTCATCGGACCGAACGTAATGCTGGCTGACGGCGCCGAGGCGCTCATGCACGGCGACTGGCAACGCGGCATCCAGCTCACGCAGATGGGAATGGCGTTCGCGATCTCGCAGCAGGATCGCGCGTCGGCGCTCGCGAATCTGTGCGCCGGTTTCGCCGCGCTCAAGCAGTACCAGCGCGCGCTCGAGAACTGCGATCAGTCCATCGCGCTCGACGACGACAACTGGCGCACGTGGCAAAACCGCGCGGCAGCGCACCTGGGACTCGGCAAAGTGGAAGAGTCGCTGCAGGACATTCAGCGCGGGCTGCAGATCAACCCGGACTCGGACTCGCTGCAGAAGTCGCTCGCGATTGCGCGCGGCCATGAAAAACTCCAGCAGGAGCGCATGCGCCACCTGCTGGAGTCGTGAGAAACGATCAACCCGTTTCTGACATCGACGGCGTGAGCGCCGCCATTCCGATGCCGCCCATGAACGCAAGGCCGTCCGGTGCACGGCGGCACTCGCGCGGCGTCACGCCGTGGAACCGGCGCAGCGCCCGGAACAACGTCGAGCGCGAATCGAACCCGACCTGCTTCACGATGTCTTCGACCGCGAGATCCGTGCCTCGCAGCAGGCGCGCCGCGACTGTGGTGCGCTTGCGCTGCAGGTACTCGTGCGGCGTCACATCGTGAATGCGCTTGAACAGCCGCAGGAAGTGATGGCGTGACAGGAACGCAGCGCGTGCCATGTCGCCTAGCATCAGCGGCTTGTCGTAGTTCGAGTGAATGAAATCCGTCGCCAGCGACACGCGCCGCAGGATCTCGCGCCGCGTCGCTGCACGACGCACCGGGACCGAGTGGGCGCGTTGCACGACCTGGCGATGGCGCATCAGCAGCCGTTCGAGCAGGAACGCGAATTGCTCTTCGTACCAGAGCGCATCGTCGAGCCCCATCTCGCAGTGACGGCGAATGAAGAGCAGCACCGGCGTGACGCTGCGATCGTGCGTATAGAGATGAGGCATGAACGGCAGCGTTGCGTGCTGCGCGATCTCGCCGCTCTCGAGCAGCCGGTCCTCGGGGGTGATCAGCGCGCCGAGCGTTTCTTCCGGCATGCCGCGCCGGAACAGAATCGTCAGTGCGTGCACTTCGCGCGAGCCGCGGATGCGGACGTTCGCGGGACAGGCCGGCACCGTCATCCAGGTGTCGTCGTCGACGAAGACACGACGCCCGTCGAGTGCGACCTCCTGTCGGCCATTCCACGCGCACAGCACGGCCAACCGCTCGGCGTCGAGCGCGTAGTCCGCGACTTGCGTCTTGACGTTGAGAATCGCGTTGCCGGTATCGAGCTGCCGGACTACGCCTGGATTGAGATCGCCGCCACCTGTCATCTCATGGGTCCTGCGAAGAATCATCCGCACACCCCTCCCCGTTCTTCAGACACCCGCCGGAAACGGTGCCGGCGTCACCAGAGAATCGCGTTTGCGTTCCCATGTGTACAAGGGAATTACGATGATCAGATCGCGGCATGCGACGAAAGGTTTCAGCGCTTCTCGACGTTCGGTGCGCGCCACACACAATTGCGCAATGAATGCCACCGGCCTCGCGATTGAAAAACACCGGACACTGAAACCTGAGATGCGGCAACGACATGAACGGTTGAAAGCGTGTGGCGCACGCGCGTCGTTCACCGGCGTTATGCGTAGTTTTACCGGTTGCGGCGGACACATCGGACACTTCTTGGCGTGACTCCCGCCGCTCTTTTAGAATCGCGTCCTCCTCCAGGTTCCCAGTGGCCGTTTATGCCCATCGTTCACGAACACAATCTCGCCCGCCCGCTGCCGAAGCAGTGTCAGTTCGGCATCCGAGTGCGGTTGCGCACTACGGACCCGTTCAAGAATCTGGTCGGCTCGGAATGGACCAAGGAGCACTGGTTCGCCACGCGCGAGGAGCGCGATCGTGCCCTCAAAGAGATGAGCGGCCGATACGTTTATTTCCGACCCGGCGACCAGCCGAGCCTGGAATTCGAAAAAGTCGATAAGGATAAGTAAGAGTCGGGCTGCGGCCCGACCTGCATCAGAACGTTCTGCCGAGGAACAGGTAGAACGCCTTGCTGCCGCCCTCGTCGTAGCCGGTCGCCAGGTACACCGGACCGAGCGGCGTATCGAGCCCGAAGAAGAGGCTCCCGTTCACCCGCGGATTGCTGAACATGTCTTTGCGCTCGAGCCAGGTGTTGCCCGCCTCCAGCGAAACGCCCGCGTACGCCGGCAGATCGAGCACGCCTTCGCCGCCGCGCCCGATGCGGCGGTAATAGATGAGTCTCCCGATGCCGTAGTGCGGCCCGGACAGGAAGCCCGGCGTCAGGCCGGACAGATTGAGAAAGCCGCCGAGGGAGAACGAGTTCTCGGGCGTTTCCAGCGCATCGACGGTCGTGCCCGCGTCCGTCCAGAAAATCAGCGTGTGCCGGTCGAACGAGCGCGCGATCAGCCAGCTGGTGCGCAGGATGTCGAAGTTGCGGTCCGCGCCGACGCTCTCGCGTTGCGCCTGCCACTCCAGATCGAACTGCTGGCCGTGGCGCGGGAAGAAAATGCTGTCGAGCTTGTCGTACGAGAAGCGCGTGAAATAACCGCCGCGCTCGAACTCGGTGGCCGGCAGCGAGGGATCGCCGATCAGCACGCGCCGCCGTCCGGTGCCGCGATGCACGCCGAAGCGCAGCTCGCCCCAGTTGGAAATCTCGCGGCCGAAGTCGAGACCGCCCGATACCTCGCGCACGCGGTACTCGGCGACGCGGTCGCGATCGCGCAGCTCGAACACGCTGCGCTCCTCGAAATCGAATTGCGGCGCGACGAAATAGCGGCTCGCGAGCGACAGCGGCTGGTAGAACTCGGTGAACAGTTTCGGGTTCTCGCCGATCTGGATGTCGGTGAGCCACTCGCCGCCGAGTGGATTCAGCTCGGTGGCGATGAAGCGCAGCGCCGCGTTATAGCGGCTGTTGCCCTCGAAGTCGTCTTCGAGGTTCAGACCCATGCGCACGTAGTTCGGACCCCAGCTCTTGCGGCGCAGGTCGAGCTGCAGGCCGGCGCGACCTTCGTCCTCGACCAGCTGGTAGTCGATCGTCTCGAAGCGATCGAGCGCGTACAACGAGGACAGCTTGCTGCGCACCAGCTCCTTGTCGAGCGGCTTGCCGACCATGTCCTTCATCGTCTGCTGGACGAGAGGGTCGTACTGCGATGAGCTCGAGTCCGCGCGCACGAACTCGATCACCGGCAACTCGGTCGAGCGCGTGGTGCGCTTCGCGAGGTACTGGCGATAGTCCGCGTCGCTGAGCGCGAGTTTCGCGAGCGACGCCGACGCACCGCGCGCCGCTTCTTCGCCGGCACGCAACGCCTGCGGCACGCGGCTGAAATCGGTGGACGGGAAACGCCCGAGCGCCGGATCGAGCAGGATGTCGGTGGGCGCGAGCTTCTCGCGTTCTTCGAGCGTGCGGCCGCGAATCAGGATCGCGAACGCCTGGTTGGTCACTTCGAGCGGCGAGGTCAGCTCGTCGCGCGCGTACAGCGGGAAGCTCACGTCGACGACGATGAGCACATCGACGCCCATCGCGCGCGCCGTGTCGATCGGCAGGTTCTCGACCAGTCCGCCGTCGACGAGCAATCGTCCTTCGCGCTGCGCCGGCGCGAACACACCCGGCGCCGACATGCTCGCGCGCATGGCGGTGACCAGGTCGCCGGAATCCATCACGACCGGCTGGCCGGTCTCGAGGTCGGTGGCAATCGCGCGAAACGGAATCGGCAGCCGATCGAAGCGCTGGATTTCCGCGACGGGCAGCGCCGCGTTGCGCAGCACCTGCTCGAGCTTCTGCCCCTGCACCAGGCCGGGCGGCAGCACGAAGCCCTTGTCCTTCTTGAGCCCGAGCGCGAACCGCACCAGGAAATTGCGCTCGTCCTGCTTGCGGCGGAAGCCGAGCTCCTCGCGCGGCGGGCGATCGCGAAACGAGTCCTGCCAGTTCAGCGAGCGGATCAGGTTCTCGATCTCGACGGCCGACATGCCGGAGGCATACAGCCCGCCGACGACCGCTCCCATGCTGGTGCCGGCGATCGCGTCCACCGGCACGTGCATCTCGTCCAGCACTTTCAGCACGCCGACGTGCGCGGCGCCGCGTGCGCCGCCGCCACTCAACACCAACCCGACGCGCGGACGCTCGCCTTCAGCGGCATGCGCAGCCTGGACGAGCAGGAGCGCACAGACGGCCAATACCTGAAGCGGTCTCATCGGCGTCGAATACTAGCAGCAGTTGTGACCGCCGAACGGCGGCTGATAGGCTGACTTCATGACAAGACGCTCGCAGCCTGGCACCTGGGCTGTCGCGATGCTCGGGCTCGCGGCGTGCGTCGCTGTCGCCGCGCCGCCGGGCCGTCAGTCCGACGACGACGAGCCGCAGTGGGGCTCTTACGGCGGCGACCCGGGCGGCAGCCGGCATTCGCCGCTGACGCAGATCGACCGCGACAATGTCGGGCGCCTGAAGATCGCCTGGACCTATCGCACCGGCGAGCTCGGGGCCGACTTCGCGCGCGCCGACTCGCTGACCTTCGAAGCGACGCCGATCCTCGTGCGCGATTCCTTGTACCTGAGCACGGCGACGAACATCGTGATCGCGCTCGATCCGTCGACCGGCGCCCAGCGCTGGCGCTACGACCCGCGCATCGATCGCACGCGCCGCTACTCGGAAGCCACGTCGCGCGGCGTGTCGTCCTGGATCGATGAGAAAGCGGACCCGGCAATGCAGTGCAGTCACCGCATCATTCTGGGCACGCTCGACGCCCGGCTGATCGCACTCGACGGCAAGACGGGACGGCCGTGCCGCGACTTCGGCAATGGCGGCAAGATCGATCTCGCGGCTGCGGTCGGCGCCGAAGCGAACGGCAACTACCTCGTGACATCGCCGCCGGCGATTTATCGCGACATCGTCATCGTGGGCTCCGCGGTCGGCGACAACGGCGGCGTCGAGATGCCGCGCGGGATCGTGCGAGCATTCGACGTGCGCAGCGGCAAGCTGCTGTGGTCGTGGGATCCGATTGCGACCTTGCGGCCCACCGGCGCCGCGAATGCCTGGTCGGCGCTATCGATCGATGCCGGCCGCGGCCTGGTGTTCGTGCCGACGGGCTCGGCGAGTCCGGATTTCTTCGGCGGCGAGCGCGCCGGCGACAACAAGTACGCGAACTCGCTGGTCGCGCTGCGCGCAGACACGGGCGCGCTGGCCTGGGCTCAGCAGCTCGTGCATCACGACCTGTGGGACTACGACGTGCCGGCGCAGCCGATGCTGATCGACATCGAGCGCGACGGAAAATCGATCCCGGCGGTCGTGCAGGCAACCAAGACCGGCATGCTGTTCGTCTTCGACCGCGAGACCGGCGAGCCGGTGTTCGAGGTGGTCGAACGGCCGGTGCCGCAGTCCGACGTCGCGGGCGAAACGATCTCGCCCACGCAGCCCTTCCCCGCGACGCCCGCGCTGGTGTCGCAAGCGGCCGTGACGCCGCACGACGCGTGGGGCCTCACTTTCTACGATCGCGGCAACTGCCGCGACCTGATCGCGCGCTACCGCTCCGAAGGAATCTTCACGCCGCCGAGCCTGCGCGGCTCGATTCTGTCGCCAGGCTACGCGGGCGGCGTCAACTGGGGCAGCACGGCATTCGACAGCGAACGCCAGTTGGTGATCGCCGCGGTCAACCACGTGCCGATGGTCGTAACGCTCGTGCCGCGCGATCAGCTCGACGCGATGAAGCGCTCCGGCGCCTGGCCGGACTCGGACTTCGCGGCGCAGACCGGCACACCCTACGGCGTGCGGCGGGAAATGCTGGCCTCGCCCTTCGGGCTGCCCTGCACGGCTCCGCCGTGGGGAACGCTCGCGGCGGTCGATCTGCGCCGCAACGCGATCCGCTGGCAGGTGATGCTCGGCTCGACCCGCGACATGACACCGTGGTTCGTGCCGTCCCCGACGCTGGGCATGCCGAACATGGGCGGCCCCATCGTGACGGACGGCGGCGTGGTCTTCATCGGTGCGTCGATGGACAACTATCTGCGTGCATTCGACGTCGAGACGGGTCGCGAGCTGTGGAAAGGCCGGCTGCCCGCCGGCGGCCAGGCCACGCCAATGAGCTACGAAGCGAACGGCCGGCAGTTCGTGGTCATCGCCGCGGGGGGCCATGGCAAATTGGGCACGAAGCGCGGAGACTACGTCGTCGCCTTTGCCCTGCCAGACTGAAATTTCTGCACAGGCCATGAAGTACGCCAGCCGCCTCTCCCTGTTCTTCGCGACCTCGGTCGCCGCGACGTGCGCTCACGCTGCGGAACGGGTCGAGGAGATCATCGTCACCGCGACGCGCACCGAACAGCAGCTGCGCGAGTTCCCCGGCAGCATTTCAGTCGTATCCGGCGCCGACGTTGCGCTGGTCGGCGCCACGCATCACGCCGAGATCATGAATCGCGCGCCGGGCGCGATGATTCAGCGCAACAGCGGCGAGGAAAGTCTCACGGCCATCCGCTCGCCGGTGCTGAGCGGTCCGGGATCGTGCGGCACGTTCCTGTTCCTGGAGAACAGCATCCCGATCCGCCCGGTCGGCTTCTGCAACGTCAACGAGCTGTTCGAGGTGAACAGCGAGCAGGCGCGCGCGATCGAAGTGCTGCGTGGACCCGCGGGGGTCGTGTACGGCTCGGGTGCGATGCACGGCGCGGTCAATGTCATCCAGGCGCCGCCGGCGCAAATCCAGCCGAGCCTTTCGCTCGAAGGCGGACCGGACGAGTTCTATCGCGGCCGGCTGGCGCTCTCGCACCGGGGTGAGACGACGGACGTCGGCGGCTCCGTGATCGCCACGCACGACGGCGGCTGGCGCGACCACTCCGGTCTCGAAGAGCAGAAGCTGAGCCTTGGGCTGTCGCGCCAGCAGGGCAAAGGCACGCTCGGCCTGCAGTTCGCAGCGACGAACCTGAATCAGGAGACGGCGGGCTTCATCCAGGGCTTCGACTCGTACAAGAACGAGAGCATCGCGAAGTCAAACGCGAATCCCGAAGCGTATCGCGACGCCTATGCGATGCGACTCACCGGCGAGTATTCGCGGTCGTTCGACGGCGCGGTACTGTCCGTGCGTCCGTACGTGCGCCACTCGCGCATGGATTTCCTGCAGCACTTCCTGATCGGCAAGCCGCTCGAAGAGAACGGCCAGGATTCGTTCGGCGTGCTGACTTCGTGGCAGACCACCGCGTTCACCGACATGCAAGTGCTGGCCGGTCTCGACCTCGAGCTGGCCGATGGCTTCCTCAAGGAAACGCAGGCCGGTCCTGCGACCGACGGCGCACCCGCGGCGAATGCGATTCGCCCGGCCGGCAAGCACTACGACTACGACGTGCAGAGCCAGGTCGCCGCGGTGTACGCGCAGATCGAGCAGCCTTTCGCGGAGCACTGGAAGCTGACGGGCGGCGCGCGTTTCGAGTACGTCGACTACGACTACGACAACAAGATGATCGCCGGCAACACGCGCGACGACGGTACGACGTGCGGCGTCAATGGTTGCCTGTTCAATCGACCGGCCGATCGCAGCGACAATTTCTCGAACGTGACCTCGAAGCTCGGCCTCACCTACGACCTCACGAGCAATCACACGCTGTACGTGACAGGGGCTCGTGGTTATCGCGCGCCCGACACGAGCGAGCTCTACCGGTTGCAGCGTCAGCAAACTGCGGCCGATCTCGACGCCGAGCGCCTGGACAGCATCGAAGCTGGAGCGCGCGGCCTGTTCGGCCCGCTGCACTACTCGCTCGCGGCCTTCAAGATGAAGAAGGACAACGTGATCTTCCGCGACTCGAACGGCTTCAACGTGAGCGACGGCAAGACCGACCACGAAGGCGTCGAGTACGAATTCAGCTGGCTGCCTATGGAGACGCTGTCGCTGGCGGTGGCCGGCACGTACGCCAAGCACACTTACGCGTTCAACCGCGTGATCGAGCAAGGCGAGACGATCGTTTCCGGCAGAGACGTGGACACCGCGCCCCGCCACGTGAATACGGCGCGGCTCGACTGGCAATTCCTGCCGACGGCAAGCGCGGAGCTGGAGTGGGTTTCGGTCGGCCGCTATTTCGTCGATGCGGCGAACGCCAACGAGTATCCCGGCCACGATCTGCTGAACCTGCGGATCGGCTGGAACGTCTCACGCAACTGGAGCACGACGCTGCGGCTGAACAACGTCACCGACCGCGCGTACGCGGACCGGGCCGACTTTGCGTTCGGCAACTACCGGTACTTCCCCGGCCGCGGCCGAACGCTGTTCGTCGAAGTCCGCTACGCCAGCCTCTAGATCGTGCCGTTGACGATCGGCTCGAAGGCGATCAGGCCATCGAGCGCGCTGCCCGCGCCGAGAGCGCTGCCGAACAGCGTGTTGTAGTTGCCGGCTTCGCCGTGCAATGCCATGTAATTCAACAGCACCGTCTGCACCAGCAGGTTCACGTTGTTCGCTGCCGGGCTGCTGCTGTTCACCACATCGCCGCCCGCGGTGAAATAGCCGATCTGCTGGTGGCGCGCCGCGCCGGCGCCCGAAGTCAGGAGCACCGGTTTGCCGCCGCTCACCGGCGGGTTGTAGACCAGGAAGAACGCAGCAGCCGTCTGCTGGTTGTCGCCCGTCCACTGACCCTTGCCGCGGCCATCGGTCGAATCGTCGACCATGCCGTTCGAGGACAGCGAGCCGTCGCTGAACACGTAGATCATCACCGGCTTGCCGCGGCGCGCCGCGAACTCGAGTGCCGCGCCGATGCAGCGGCCAGCGCGGAGGTCGCGCAGCTCGCCGGTCGAGCGATCGCCGGTGTGGTAATCGAAGCCGCCCATGCTGATCGTGCCCGCGCCGGCGTAGCCTTCGACGACCAGCTTCATGACCGCGGCGGTCTTCTGGAACTCGCCATCGTTGCCGAAGTTCGGGCCGAACACGCCGCCCGCGCCGGTGATGTCCGGATCGACGGCAGGATTGATCGCAGCCGGATCGCTGAAGCGATCGACCGTGTCGGCGGTCTTCACGTAACCGCACTTGACCTGCGTCTCCAGGCGCGCGCTATCGGCGATGGCAGGGTCGACCTTCAGCAGCTTCTGCTCGCTGATGCGCGCCATCTGCTCCATCACCGCCACGGTCGAGGCCGTGTCGGGCGTGCCGTTCGGATTCGTAAACAGGGTGCCCAGCGCGCCGGTGTCGACCAGGCCGCTCGCATCGGAAGCGCGATCGATCTTGGTCGGCCGGTTCGCCGGATCCATCAGCATCGCCGGCGCCATCGAGTTGCCGCCGGAGTCCGAGTTCTGCGAGCCGATCAGCGTCAGCAGCTCGCCGCGCGAGCCGGCCTTCGCGATGCCGTACATCGGGTTGTGCGGATTGTTGCCGGTGTCGTTCTCGGAGCGCGCGGCGATGATCGCGCCGTTCACGCCCGCGCGCGTCGTAGTCGAGGTCTTCTCGAGCATGCCGCGGAGGAACGCGCTGTCCGAGTGGAACGCCAGGCCGAACTCCGTGTTGACGAAGTTGGTGGTGGCGTTGTTCGGCAGCATGGTGCCGGGCAGGCCGAGCTTCGAGTAGCCCTGCGTCGACAGGAAGTCGAGCTGGCCGCCCTCCTTGCCCATCAGCACGTTCGAGCCGGCGATGTTGGCGCCGCCCGCGAGATCGAAGCAGATGAACGGGATCTTGCCCGCGCCCTGCTGGATGTTGCAGATCGCAGCGTTGTCCGCGAGGAAGCGCATGTCGGGCTGCAGGTCGGCCCGCGCCTGGCGCGGGTTGAGCAGCGCGCCGAGGATCGCCGGCGCCACCACCGTGGCCGAGCCCGTCAGGAAGCCCTGCGCCAGGAAGTCCCGGCGCGTGACCGGCTTCTTGTGCGACCCGTGCTTCAGCGGCTCGTCGAGACCGAGCGGGCGTTGCTTGCGCGATTTGATAATCAGCATGGCTGTGTCATCCCGGATCTTGGATTCGGATCAATCGATCAGCGTGGCGCCGCTACCCAGCACTGCGCCGCAGGTCGCCTTGGCAATCAGTTTCGTGCGACTCGCCGGACACTGGCTGCCGCCGCAGTTGTTCAGCGTGTCGATCAGCGTGTACAGGCCAGGGCGCGTCGGACCGTCCGTCGCCGTGTTCGCAGGCGTGTACGGGGTCTTGAGCTCCGTCGCGCTCGGCTGCGAAGTGACGTTCGTGCCGATCATGTGATCGATCAGCGGATCGATCAGCAGGTCCTTGCCCGCGTTGTTGCCGAACACCGTGGACGGCGCGCCGTTCAGGTTGAGGCCCGGGAAGTACGTGGCCGCCTGCGGCGACTCGACCAGCGCATCGCAGTACTGGATCGCGAGCTGCGCGATCGCAGTCTGGTGCGAGGACAGGAAGGCTTCGATGCTGTCGACCGCCGGCAACGATTGCCGGATGTTCGTAAAGGTCGACTTCACCGCCGCCGTGTTCGGGCTCACGCCCGTCACCGACGACATGGTCGCGTTGATCTTGTCGAAGGTGCGGAAGCCGATATCCGACGGCCGCGACACGTTGACGAAGGTCGGCGGCACCGCTGAGGCATACGTCGAGCACACGTCGCTGCGCGTGCCGAGCGTGTCGAAGCACAGATAGAACTCGTCGGACGACGGGCCCTGCTCGAGCCCGATGATCGTGCCGACCGTGGACAGCGTCTGGCCAGTGGCGGCCGAGTACTGCGAGTCCTGGATCACCGTGTCCATCAGGCGATACGCCTGGCCGACGTGCGGCTCGGCGCCGTTCACGCCGATGCGCATGCCCTTCAGCGGGATGCTGCCGGGCATCGCAGTCGCATCGAGGCTGATGTACTTCGGATTGGTGAACAGGTAGCCCGAGCTGTCGTACTGCTGGGCCTCGAACAGGATGTAGGACTTCGGCACGTTCACCAGGTGCGAGATGCCGAACAGCATGAAGAACTTCTCGCCGACGCCGGCCTGGAAGTTCTGCTGGATCTGCTCGAGCGTCAGCGCGCGGTTGTGGATCGCGACCAGGCGGATCACGCCCTGCCACTGGCGGTTGTTGCTGACTTCGTTGCCCAGCACGAACGCGTAGCTGTTGTCCCAGTCGCCGAGCGTGCCGCCGCCGGCGCCGTCGACGTCGCCGGTGAACTCGCCGTTCACGTAGATGCGGCGGCCGTTGACCGGGTCATAGGTCATCACGACGTGCTGGAGCGAGGCCTGCAGGCGCTCGTCCGCATCGGCCGTCGACAACTGCGGCGAGCCGTTCGCGTCGCTGGTCGAGCTGCGACCGAAGAAGTCGTAGTTGTACATCGTCTGACCCATCGTGAAGTTGCGGGTCGACGTGCTGCCGGAGTAGCTGATGATGCGCGCGTCTTCCTGGACCACGTTGCCCGGAACGACCCACGCTTCGATCGAGTACTCGCCGGTGGCGGTAATCAGCTGCTGGAACTTGCGGCTCGCGGTGGTCGAGGCCTGCGCCTTGCCGGAGCGGATGTTGATGCCCCAGCCGCCGACCCACGTCACGTCGCCGCTCATCGTCAGATCGGCCGCCGGATCGACGCCGCTGGTGTCGAAGGCGGTCGTGCCCTGGCCGCTCTTGAACTCATAGAGCGCGATCAGGTTGTTCTCGTAGCGGTTGCCGCCGCTGGCGATGGTGCCGTCGAACAGCGTCAGCGCCTTGCTGGTGATCAGGTTCGGATCGACCTGCGTCGGCTGAATCGAATCGGCCAGCATCTGGATCGCGGCCTGCATTTCCGCGGCGTTGGTGGCGCAGTCGCTCCAGCAGTTGTGCGACTCGCGGCCGAGACGGATCACGAAGCGCGAGTTGGCCGCGTCGTCGAGATTCATCTTCGGAATCGCGTTCTGGTACGACTCCTGGACGTCGGCCGCCGCGAAGAACGGCGACTGCTTGGTGGCAGCCGTCGAGCGGTGGCAGTCCGAGCAGTAGGTCGTCACGAGCGTGAACACAGCGCGCGACGAACCGTCGGTGAAGTAGGAGCTGGGCGCGTTCGCCGGCAAGCGGCGCGTCGAGCCCGGGTCTTTCGACGGCGGCTCGACGAGCTCGATCTGGCGACCGCCGGTGCCGGAGGCGCCGACCCAGTCCTGAATCCAGCGCGTCATGATGCTCGCGCACGCACCGGCGTCAGCGAGCCAGCAGTTGTGACCGCCGCCGACCTTCGCAACGATGATCGACTGCGAGGGGTTGTCGCGATTCACGACGCCGCCGGCCTGCTGATACGCGGCGTTCACGTCATCGGAGCGTGCGAACTGCGGCGACTGGCCGCCGACCGTGTGGCAGCTGCCGCAGCGGTTCGTGCCGCGGACGTTTTCCCAGAAGTTGATGCGGAACGCCTGGATGTCGGCGGTCGCGGGCGGCGGACCCGAATACGTCGGGCCCGACGTGGGAGGCGTCGTGACGGGGTTGGTCGTCGTCGCGGCGCCGCCGCCGCAACCCGACAGGACTGCGACTGCGAGCAGGGCGAGCCCGGCAAGTCGTGCAACGCTGTGATTGAAAACGCGCTTCATGGCTTACTGGCTCCTAGTTACCGGCGCAGTACGCGGCGGTCTCGGCGAACACGCGCTTCAGGTTGCCGCCGGTCTTGAAACCGTTGGCGCTGGCGGTGACCTGATCGCGATCGGCCTGGTCGCTCGGCGAGCGGAAGCAGACCGTCTTGAACACTTTCGTCGCCTGGCACTCGGCGAACGCATCGCTGTTCGCGAGCTCCTCGCCCAGCGTCTTCGCCCCGTTGCCGCTGCGGATCTGACCGTCCTGGCCGGCCCAGCCCAGCAGCGTGTTCTTGCCCGGCAGACGCCAGCGGTTCTCCCAGTGGTCGTCGCTCGTGATGTAACCCGGCTTGAAGTTGTCGGAGTTGATCAGGTACTTCGGCTGCACCTGGCCCTGCGTGTATACCAGCCGGCCCTGCGTCTCGTCGAAGTCGTAATACGCGAAGGCCTGCGCCATCGGGTCCATGCCGCTGTGGCAGCCGATGCAGTTGTTGAGGAACAGCGAGCTGTCGCCGCCCGGGCTGCGCGTCACGTCCTGGCGGATGCGATCCGGCGGACGCGAGGTGTCGTGCACCTGCTCCATGTCGTGGCACAGATGATTGAGCAGCGTGAAGCGGAACATCGCGCGGTTCGTGCCGTCGATGAAGAACGCCTCGGACGCGGCGCGCGAAGTGATGATGCCGGCGGTCGCCGCGGGCGGCAGACCGTTCAGCGAGGACTGGGTCGTCGCCTGCAGCACGAGGCGCAGGTCGGAGTTGTTGCTCTCCAGCGCGACATAGTGATCGTTGTTGGCCGGCGAGTAGGCCGGCGAGACGCCCTGGCCGACGTAGACGAGGTCGGCGGACAGCGCGGTGCGGAAGTCGACGTCGTCGCGCACGATGCCGATCACGGTCGCGGTGTAATCGTTGAGCGGCGCGAACACCGTCTGGTCGCGGTTGGTCCACGGCGTCGCGAAGTTCTTCAGCGTCGTGCTGTAGAACGAGCTCGAGTGCGCCTGGTTCTTGTCGAGCATGTACATCGCGGCAGCGACCTTGTCGCTCGCGACGCGCGCTTCCAGGTCGGTGAGCAGCGCCGGGCTCGGCGGTGTGCCGGTGAGCCGGTCGTACATGCGCTTCGCCTGCCGGCGCGACAGCGGATCCGCCGACGCATCGTGTGGCACGCACGCAAAGGTGGCGATCGCGAGCGTCAGCGCGGTGATCTTCACCAGCACGCTGTGCCGCGCTCTTTCCCCAGTCTTTCGATACGAGCTGTTCATGTTGCTCATTGCCGCCCTGAGTTGTCGGTCCCGCTGTCGAAAATTCGCTCGGAAGACACGCCGTTGTTCTCACCGCAAAGTCGGCTGTCCCCCGTCAGTGCGGCGCGACTATAGGTCGGCGTTTCCATTGGAGTAACTGTCTCAAGCGCCGTACGTCGCCTGCGGGAGACAGTACCGGCCGTTTCGCGCGCGCGTGTAGGCTCGCCGCCACGATCGGCCTCCAGGTCGTCATCTGCGCAGCAGGAAATAACCGGGTGTCAGCGCGCGCAATGTGATCCGAGTCACGCGATGCAGGGATGCACGACCCCGACTTATGAAAATTCAGGGTCGGTCGCAATCAGTCGTGTGACCGGTTTAACGGCCCCGGGAATATGTCGAGTCGATCATCCTGTTCGTTCGGAGTACGAAATGACTCATATGGCGAGTGATCAGGCAGAACGTGACACGCTGAAGTTCGCAGCCGCGCGCGCGGTTCGCGGCGCAGTCGCGCTCGTGATCGCAACGGCATGCAGCGTCCTGGCGGCGTGCAGCAGCGGCAGCGGCGGCACCGACGTGACGATCGGCAGCGGGCAGAACCAGGATCCGGTGACGCTCGACTTCCCGGTGTTCTACGTCAAGCGCCCGGTGCCCGATCCGGAAGACGACATGGAAGAAGACGACGCGCGCGTGCTGCGTCGTTTCGAAATCGGCGCCGACGTGTACATGCGCGACCGCGCGTCGCCCTCCTCGCCGGAAATCAATCTCACTGCCGCGCAGACCGAAGGCCTCGGCGACGTGCGCGACCTCGACGTGAACTTCGACGGCAGCAAGGTCGTGTTCGCGATGCGCGCCAAGTTCATCGAAGGCGCCGACGAGGAAGACCAGCCGTCCTGGAACATCTGGGAGTACGACGCGAAGACGAGCGTGCTCCGCCGCATCATCGCCTCGGACACGGTCGAGGACGAAGGCCACGACATCATGCCGCACTACCTGCCGGACGGCAGGATCGTGTTCAGCTCGACCCGCCAGCGCCAGGCGCGCGCGATCCAGCTGGACGAGAACAAGCCGCAGTACGCCGGCCAGGACGAGGACGACAACGAGCCCGCGTTCGTGCTGCACGTGATGGACGCCGACGGCACCAACATCCACCAGATCTCGTTCAACCAGAGTCACGACCTCGACCCGGCGGTGCTGCCGAACGGCCGCATCATGTTCACGCGCTGGGAGCACGAGATCGATGACAACCAGTTCGATCTCTACAGCATCAACCCGGACGGCTCCGACCTGCAGCTGCTGTACGGTGCGAACAGCCACGCGACCGGCACGGTCGATCCGGCGACCAACCAGCCGAGCATCATCCAGTTCACGAGCCCGCGTCCGATGCAGGACGGCCGCACGCTGGCGCTGGTGCGCCCGTTCACAGGCACTAACAACGGCGGCGACCTGGTCCTGATCGATACGCAGAACTTCGTCGACAACACCGCGCCCATCATGGCGAGCGCGGGCATGCCCGGTCCGGCGCAGATTCGTGCGCTGCCGACCGACGTGCGCACGATCGAAGGTCCGTCGCCGGGCGGCCGCTATCGTTCCGCCGCGCCGCTGTTCGACGGCAGCGATCGTCTGCTCGTGAGCTGGTCGCAGTGCCGGCTGCTCGAGGACCAGACGCGCATCGTGCCGTGCACGAGCGACCGCCTCGCCAATCCGGATGCGGTGGAAGCGCCGCCGCTGTTCGGCGTCTACATCTATGACGTGCACCAGAACACGCAGCAGCCCGTCGTCGCTCCGCAGGAAGGCTTCATGTACACCGAAGTCGTCGCGGGCTCGCCGCGCGTGCTGCCGCCGGTCATTCTCGACCGCGCCGCCGGCGTCGACTTCCCGCAGGACCTGCTCACCGAGGCGGTGGGCGTCCTGCACATCAAGAGCGTGTATGACATCGACGGCGTCGACCAGGCGCCGGGCGGCATCGGCGCCGTGCGCGATCCGGCCAACGCCGCGTACGCGACGCGCCCCGCCCGCTTCCTGCGCATCGAGAAAGCGGTCGCGCAGCCGGACGATGACACTCGCGACATCGACGACACGGCGTTCGGTCCGAACCGCGCGCTCGGCATGCGCGACATCCTCGGCTACGCGCCGATCGAGCCGGACGGCTCGGTGAAGGTCAAAGTGCCGGCCAACGTAGCCTTCAACATCAGCGTGCTTGATGCGCGCGGCCGCCGCCTGGGCGGCGTGCTCGGCAGCCGCCACACGAACTGGCTGCAGGTCATACCGGGCGAGACGCTCACCTGTAACGGCTGCCACAACGGCAACGCGATGCCGCCGATCGCGCACGGGCGCGCAGGCCTGACGAACTCCGTGAACGCCGGCGCGCCCACGAACGGCAGCCCGTTCCCGAACACCAACGCAGCGCTGTTCGCCGATAGCGGCGAGACCATGGCCGAAGTTCGCAACCGCATCATGTGCGGCGGGGCCTGCGCGCCGAGCGTCGACGTTGCATTCCAGGACTACTGGCCGGCGACGCCGGCTGCGACGCCTTCAGTCGACGCCTGCTATTCCCCGGGCCCGTCGACCGTGCTGTCCGATGCAGCCGATCCGACCCAACATGTCACTTGTGTGAACGGCCTGCGCGGCACGACGCTGCCGGTCGCGGCGAGCTGCACCTCGAAGTGGACCAGCCTGTGCCGCATCACCATTCACTACGAGATGCACATTCACCCGATGTGGGGCATCGACCGCTTCGTCGACGCCAACAATGACGGCATGCCGGACCTCGACCCGGCGACGATGCAGCCGATCAATCACAAGTGCACCAGCTGTCACGCGCCGGTGAACGCAGCGGCCATGACTGCCGTGCCGGCGGGCGATCTCGACCTCACCGACGGCCCGTCCGATGACGAGCCCGATCAGTTCCGCTCGTATCGCGAGCTGCTGTTCGGCGACGTCGGGCAGATCGTGAACGCCATGGGTCAGCTCGAAGACGAGTGCCTGCAGTTCGTCACCGACCCGGTCACCAACGTGACGACGTGCGTTGCGTTCCGGCAGGTGCCAGCGTCGATGAGCGCCAACGGGGCGGCTGCCTCGGGCCGTTTCTTCGGCAAGATGGAGAACGCGCCGGGCGGCGGGCAGACGGATCACCGCGACTTTATGTCACCAAGTGAGTTACGCTTGCTCTCCGAATGGCTCGACATCGGCGCGCAGTACTACAACGACCCGTTCGTGGCCCCGGCGAATTGATGCGGCGGTCGTTCACGCTATTCCCCGGGATTTGTTATGCGTTGCTGACGCTGCTCCTCTCACACGTTCCAGTCGCCTCCGCCAAAGAACATCCGCACAAGATCCTGATCGCGGACCCGTACATCGAGCTGCACACGGGTCCCGGTCGCGGCTATCCCGTCTTTCACGTGGTCGAGCGCGGCCGCGAGGTGCAGATCGTCAAGCGCCGCACCGACTGGTTCCAGATCCGCACCGAGCAGGGTGTCGAGGGCTGGGTGCCGCGCGACCAGATGATCGCGACGCTCGAGCCGACCGGCGAGCCGCTCGACCTGCAGGAGCCGGCGCGCGAGAACTATATGAGCCGGCGCTGGCAGGCCGGCGTCTCCGGCGGCGACTTCGCCGGCGCCAGCATGGTCTCGGCGTTCGGCGGCTACGCTTTCAGCGACAACCTGTCGATCGAGCTCACGCTCAATCACATCGTCGGCGAGTTCTCGAACGGCTACAGCGCGACGCTCGGCCTGGTGCACGTGTTCGTGCCCGAGTGGCGCCTTTCGCCGTACTTCACGCTCGGCACCGGGGTCATCTATACCGACCCGAAGTCGACGCTGGTGCAATCCGTCGACCGCACCGACCAGATCGGCTACGTCGGCGGCGGGCTGCAGTTCTATCTCACGCGCCGTTTCATGCTGCGCACGGAATATCGCAACAACGTGATATTCACGAGCCGCAACGATAACGAGGAAGTGGACGAATGGAAGTATCTCGGCATCGCCTTCTTTTTCTGATCGCGCTGGCCGCGACCACGTTGCCGGGCTGCGCAATGTTCCGGCGCGACGAGCCCGTGCCGCCGGCGTCCGAGCAGCAGGCTGCCGAGCCGGTGACCGGTGAACCGTCGGACAAGGCGGTGATCGAGCCCGAGGTCGAGCGCCGCAGGATCAAGCAGACGCGCATCGACACCGAGGACTTCGAGGTCGGCGCGTACGTCGGCATCCTCAGCATCGAGGACTTCGAGAGCAACGTCGTGTACGGCGCGCGCCTCGCCTATCACCTCACCGAAGACTTCTTTCTCGAAGGTACCGCGGGGCGGTCGCGCGCGGGCCGCACGAGCTACGAGAACCTGTCGGGCTCCGCGGACCTGCTGACCGACAGCGAGCGCGACTACACGTACTACGCGCTCTCCGCCGGCTGGAACGCGCTGCCCGGCGAGATCTTCCTCGGCAAGAATCGCGCGTACCCGACGGCCTTCTACCTGGTCGCCGGCATCGGCAGCACCCGTTTCGCGGGCGATGACCGCTTCACGGTGAGCGGCGGCTTCGGCTATCGCATCCTGCCGGCGGACTGGATTGCGGTGCACTTTGACGTGCGCGATCACGTCTACGACATCGACCTGCTGGGCGAAAAAAAGATCGTCAATAACCTAGAAGCGGTTCTCGGTTTGTCGATTTTCTTCTGAGCGAGGATACGCATTGGGCGTTTGCGTCCGCACAGAAGGATCACACCATGCTGTCTTTTAACCTGAACAAATGGATGCGCGGAGCTGCCGTCGCGGTAGCGCTGGCGGTGACTTCGACAGTCGGCGCGAGTGCCGCGCGGGCGCCGTCGTTCGCACTACCGTCGCGAGCTGGCGACACAGTGTCGCTCGCGCAGCTCAAAGGCAAAGTCGTCATGCTGAACTTCTGGGCGAGCTGGTGCGGGCCGTGCCGCCAGGAGATGCCGCTGCTCGAACAGATGCACAAGCGTTACAGTGCGCTCGGCTTCACGCTGGTCGGCGTCAACGTCGACGCCAACAGCAAGGACGCCGAGGAGTGGCTGAGCAAGACGCCGGTGACCTTCCCGGTGCTGTTCGACCGCGAGAGCCAGGTCAGCAAGATGTACGACGTGAGCGCGATGCCGAGCACCGTGTTCATCGACCGGCAGGGCAACGTGCGTTACCTGCACCGCGGCTACAAGGCCGGCGACGAAGGCGAGTATCTGAATCAGATTCGGGCGCTGTTGAAAGAGTGAGAACCATGAAGGCCAGGACTGGAATGCTGGTGGTGACGGCACTCGTGCTGACGGGGTGCGGCAACATCGAGCCGTGGGTGAAGCCGTACGAGCGCCAAGCGCTGGCGGATCCCATCATGTCCTTCGACGCCAACCCGGTCTCGACCGCTTACCTCGACCACGTGTTCGATGCGCGCGAAGGCGCGCGCGGCGCGAACGGCAGCTCCGGCGGCGGCTGCGGTTGCAACTGAGTATGAAGA
>DATEKT010000036.1:0-18680 GCA_035277305.1 Steroidobacteraceae bacterium
GCCTTTCTTGCCGAGCAGGCGAACGCGAATCTGCTCGAGTTCCTCGATGTTGGCCGCGCGCGCGATCTCCGCGCGCGCGGCCTCAACGAGCGCCTGCATTTCAGGCAGCCTGCTTCAACAGGGTGTCTTTCGCCTTCTGCGCGATCACGCCGAATGCCGCCGGATCGTTCATCGCGATGTCGGCAAGCACCTTGCGGTCGATCTCCAGCCCCGCCAGGTTGAGCCCGGCGATCAGCTTGCTGTACGACAGACCATGCACCCGCGCTTCGGCATTGATGCGCGTGATCCACAACGAGCGCATGTTGCGCTTGTTGGTCTTGCGGTCGCGGTAGGCGTACTGGCCGGCCTTAATGACCGCCTGCTTCGCCGCGCGGAAGACCTTGCGACGAGCGTTGTAGTAGCCCTTCGCCTTCTTGAGAATTTTCTTGTGACGGGCGCCGGCAATGACGCCTCTCTTTACGCGTGCCATGTGTCAGCTCCTCGTTTAAGCGTTCGGCAGCAGCTGTTCCAGCCGCACCAGATCTTGCTTCGCCACCATGCTGGGCGCGCGCAGCTGACGCTTACGCTTGCTCGGCTTCTTGGTGAGGATGTGACGACGATGGGATTGGGCTCGTTTGAACCCTTTGGCAGTCTTGCGAAAACGCTTCGCCGCTGCCCGGTTGGTCTTCAACTTGGGCATAACAACTCCGAGCCCTTAGCTTGGCTCTCTCTTGATTTAGCCCGTGGGGTGCAAGCACCTTGGGGCGGGACAACGCTCTCGCGAGCGTTGCTCACTTCTTGTGTCGGGGCCGAAGCTCCGACCTGCGTTCGAACCTATTTCTTCTTAGGTCCGAACATCATCACCATCTGCCGCCCTTCCATCAGCGGGTTCTGCTCGATCTGCGCATAGGGCGCCAGATCCGCCGACACCCGCTGCAGGAGCTCGCGGCCGACTTCCTGATGTGCCATTTCGCGGCCGCGGAACCTCATGGTCACCTTGGCCTTGTCGCCTTCCTGCAGGAAGCGGATCAGGTTACGCAACTTCACCTGATAGTCGCCCTCTTCCGTTCCGGGGCGAAACTTCACTTCCTTGATCTGAATCTGCTTCTGCTTGCGTTTCGCTGCGTGCGCCTTCTTGTTCTGCTCGAACAGGAATTTGCCGAAGTCCATGATGCGGCAGACGGGCGGATCGGCGGTGGGCGATACCTCGACCAGATCCAGCTCGGCGGTCTGCGCCATCTGCAGAGCTTCGAAACGAGTAATCACGCCGACCTGATGGCCCTGGGCGTCGATCACCCGCAGTTTCGGCGCGCTGATTTCTTCGTTACGCCGAACGCGCTTAGCAATAGGGGCAGCGATACGTCATACCTCCAAAACAGCCCGGCCGCGGCTCGCGACTTCCTCGGCAAGCCTCGCGGCGATTGTCTCCACCGACATCGCTCCGAGGTCTTTGCCACTGCGCGTGCGCACGGCCAGGGAATTTGAACCTGCTTCGCGATCGCCAGCTACCAGGAGGTAGGGAACGCGCTGCAGTGTGTGTTCGCGGATCTTAAAGCCGACCTTCTCGTTGCGCAAGTCAGCTGCGACTCGAAGCCCCTGATTTTTCAGGATTTCGGTCACTTTCATCGCGTAATCGGCCTGGTGGTCCGTGATGTTGAGGACCACGGCCTGCACCGGCGCGAGCCAGGTCGGCAGCCGGCCGGCGTGATGCTCGATCAGGATTCCCAGGAACCGCTCCAGCGAACCGAAGATGGCGCGGTGGAGCATGATCGGCGTGCGCTTGTCGCTGTGATCGTCGATGTAGTGGGCGTTCAGCCGCCCCGGCATGTTCAGGTCGACCTGCCAGGTACCGCACTGCCAGTCGCGCCCGATCGCATCCTTCAGCACGAATTCGAGTTTCGGGCCGTAGAAGGCGCCCTCGCCCTTGTTCAGCGTGAATTCCACGCCGGCGGCCCGGGTCGCCTCCTGCAACGCCTGCTCGGCGCGGTCCCAGACGTCGTCCGCGCCGACGCGGTTGGGAGGGCGATCCGCAAACTTCACGTGCACGTTGTCGAAGCCGAAATCGCGATAGATCGACAGCAGCAGGTGAATGCCGCGCACGCTCTCTTCGACCAGCTGCTCCTCGGTGACGAACACGTGGGCGTCGTCCTGCGTGAACGCTCGCACGCGCATCAGGCCGTGCAGCGCACCCGACGGCTCGTAACGGTGAACCTTGCCGAACTCCGCGAACCGCAGCGGCAGGTCGCGATAGCTGCGCAGGCCCTGGTTGAAGATCTGCACGTGCCCGGGGCAATTCATCGGCTTGATCGCATAGACGCGCTCGTCCGGCGTCTTCGTCAGGAACATGTTCTCGCCGAACTTCTCGAGGTGCCCCGAGCGCCGCCACAACTCCGCGTCCATGATTTCCGGCGCGCTCACTTCCTGGTAGCCGGCGTCGCGCTGCTTCTCGCGCATGTAGGCGATCAGCGCCTGGAACATCGTCCAGCCCTTCGGATGCCAGAAAACCGCGCCCGGCGCCTCTTCCTGGAAGTGGAACAGGTCCTGCTCCTTGCCGAGCTTGCGGTGGTCGCGCTTTTCGGCTTCTTCCAGCCGCGTCAGGTAAGCCTTGAGCTGCTTGTCGTCCGGCCAGGCGGTGCCGTAGATGCGCTGGAGCATTTCGTTGCGCGAGTCGCCGCGCCAGTACGCGCCGGCGATCTTCATCAGCTTGAACGCCCGCAGCTTGCCGGTGCTCGGCACGTGCGGCCCGCGGCACAGGTCGACCCAGTCGGATTGGCCGTACAGGCTGATCTCTTCCGCCGACGGAATGCTCGAAATGATCTCGGCCTTGTAGATCTCGCCCTGGTCCTTGAAGAACTGCACGGCGTCGTCGCGGCGCATGACCCGCCGGCTGACCTTGTGATCGGCCTTCGCCAGCTCGCGCATGCGCTCTTCGATCGCCACCAGATCTTCGGGCGTGAAGGGACGCTTGTAGGCGAAGTCGTAGTAGAAGCCGTCTTCGATGACCGGGCCGATCGTCACCTGCGCGTCCGGGTACAGCTGCTTCACTGCCTGAGCGAGCAGGTGCGCGGTGGAATGCCGGATGACTTCGAGGCCTTCCGGATCCCGGTCGGTGACGATCGCGAGGCTGGCATCGCGGTCGATGACGTACGAGGTATCGACCAGCTTGCCGTCGACCTTGCCGGCGAGCGCGGCCTTGGCCAATCCCGGGCCGATATCAGCCGCAACCTTCTCGATCGAGACGGGTTCGGCGTACGTGCGTTGACTGCCGTCCGGCAGGGTGATTACAGGCATACAGATGCGAATTGGTGGGCGCTACAGGGATTGAACCTGTGACCCCTTGCTTGTCGAGCAAGTGCTCTACCGCTGAGCTAAGCGCCCCGAAAAGGCGGGGAAGGATAGCGGCGGGTGGCGGCAGTGGCAAGGGAAACCCGGCCCGTCAGGGGGTTACGGGTCGCCCGGCGAAGAATGTCTTCGTCACCTTGGTGGCCCGGACGTCGTCCGCGCTCGATTCCGCCGACAGGCGCCGGTCCAGCACGATCACGTCCGCGGCCTTGCCCAGCGCGAGCGAGCCGATTTCGGCCTCCCGACCGAGCAGGTGCGCCGCATTGATCGTATAGGCATGCAGCAACTCATCGAGCGACAGGGCCTCCGCGGTGTTCAGTGGGACGCGCGCCGGTTCGTCGGGATTGGCCCGGCTCATGCCGGTCGCCATTGCCTCGAACGGGTTGAAGCTGGACACGTCCCAGTCGCTGCCGCCGGCAACCGTCGCGCCCGCCGCCACCAGCGAGCGTGCCGGATAAATGTGTTGCTGCCGTTCCCCGATATACGGGAGCAAAGCGCCGACGCTGTAGTTGTCCGGCAGCGCCCAGAAGAGCTGCAGCGAGGCGATCGTATCGAGCTGCGCAAAGCGCGGCAGATCCGCCGGATCGATCAACTGCAGATGGGCGATGCTGTAAAGCTGCTTGCTGCCGGCGGCCCGCGCCGCCCCGATCGCGTTCAACGTCTCGCGGACGGCGGCATCGCCGATCGCGTGCACGTGAATATTGAATCCCTCGGCCGCGGCCCGCTTGAAGAACAGCTTCATCGGCTCCTCTTCTATGTAGAGCCTGCCGCGCGAAGTGCCGCGCTTGCCGTTGGCATCGGTGTAAGGCTCGAGCAGCGCCGCGGTCTGCGTCGGATACTCCATCACACCGTCCGCAAATAACTTGATGAAGTCGGCCCGCAGCAGCGGCTCGTTGCCGAGGCTCCGACGCAGTCCGTCGAGGCGCGCAAACTCTTCGTCGCTCGGCTTGCCTTCGCTCGACAGCGCGATGGATACGCGCGCGGTCAGCTCGTGGCGCTTCGCGAGCTCGGCGTAGGCAGCCACCGTCTCTGCGCTGGTATTCGCCTCGAGGTAACTCGTGATGCCCGCAGCGTGCAGCATCGGAAGAACCTCGCGCAATGCCGCCAGACGCTTCTCGGGCGTCGGCTTATCGAGCGCGCCGGTCACCGGACCGAGCGCGCCATCGACCAGGAAGCCCGTAGGCTCGCCCGACCTGTCACGCTCGATGCGGCCGTCCGGCGGATCCTGGGTATCGCGCGTGATACCTGCGAGCGCGAGGCCTTTGCTGTTCACCCAGCCGGTGTGCCCGTCCGCGCCATAAAGGAACAGCGGCCGGTCCGACACGATCGCATCCAGGTGCTTGCGGCCGGCGCGAAAACCGGCGCTGTTGACCTCGCTGACGACGAGCCATCCCGTCGACGAATCCTGCTTCAGGCACTCGGCGATCACCTTGCCCGCCGCTTCGACGGTGAGCTGTTTGTCTTCGAGGCTGCAGCCACCGAGCCCGAGTGCGCCTTCCGCCGCGTGAATGTGGCTGTCGATCAGGCCCGGCAGCACGGTCATGCCCGCGGCCTCGACCACCTGGGTCTTCGGGCCGATCTGCGCTTTCGCGCCAGCGTCGTCGCCGACATAGATGATCTTGCCGTCGCGCGCTGCCAGCGCGCTCGCGTGAGCGGACGCCGCGTCCATGGTTTGAATATCCCCGCCCAGGATGACGAGATCGGCGGTCCCCTGGGCCGGCTTCTGGTCACATCCGGACAGCAACGCGACCAGCACGCAGGCGCCGCTCAGCAGAAGTCTGTTCATGGCGTGTCCTCGACAGTTCGTTCGTTGTTTGTTATCCCTGCGCTCATGATCCTCTTCCATCGAATCCTGCGCTACGTTCCCGTATGCGCACTGCTGATCCTGGCCACCGGCTGCGCGCACGAGGCGGCGCCAACGACGGCAACGACCTTCGTGATCGTCAACGCACACATCGCGGACGGCACAGGCGCCCCACTCCGCAACGCGAACGTTCGCGTCGCGGGCGATCGCATCGCGGCCATCGGCTCGTTCGAGCCGCAGCCCAACGAACCGGTGCTGGACGCCAAAGGGCGGGTGCTCGCGCCCGGTTTCATCGACATCCACAACCACTCGGACGACGAGCTGGCCGACCAGCCGCTGGCCGAGTCGCAGATCGCACAAGGCATCACCACGGTCGTGCTCGGCCTGGACGGCGGCTCACCGTGGCCCATCGGGGACTGGCTCGAAGCGCGCCGCCGCAGTCCCCCGTCGCTGAACCTCGCGATGATGGTCGGACACGCAACCGTGCGCGAGCTCGTCATGAAGGACGACTTCCGTCGCACGGCCCGCCCGGATGAAGTGACGCAGATGGCCAGGCTCGTCGAGCAAGGCATGAGCGAAGGCGCGATCGGGCTGTCGAGCGGCCTCGAGTACGACGTCGCGAGCTACAGCGATCTCGATGAAATGGTCGCAGTCGCGGCCGCAGCTGCGAAGCACGGCGGCTTCTACATGTCACACGTGCGCGATGAAGCGGAGCGCAGCTTCCAGGCGCTCGACGAATTCATCGCGATCGGCGAGCGCGCGCACATCCCGCTGCAGCACTCACATATCAAGATGGGAACGACCGGCGTCTGGGGCCGCGCCGCCGAGTACATTCGCGTGATCGAGACGGCCCGCGCGCGGGGCGACGATCTGCTGGCGGACTGCTATCCGTACGACGCGTGGCACTCCAATCTCAAAGTGATCGTGCCGAACAAGCAGTACCTGGATCCCGCGAGCGTGCAGGAGGCGATCGCACTGCTCGGCGGCCCCACCCGCATCACGATCACCGAGTTCGCACCGAACCGCGCTTACGAGAAGCACACGATCGCGCAGCTCGCACAGGCCGCCAACATCTCGCCGGTCGAGATGTACATGCGCCTGATTCGCGAAGGCGACGCAGCCAACGACGAAGCCGGCATCATCGGCCAGTCGATGACGGAGGCGGATATCGAGGCGTTCTACAAACAACCGTGGGTCATGGTTGCGAGCGACGGTGGCATCGGGTCCGCACATCCGCGCGGTGCGGGCACGTTTCCTCGCGTGCTCGGACTCTACGTGCGCGAGCGAGGCTGGCTCACATTGCCCGAGGCGATCCGCAAAATGACCGCGCTACCCGCGCAGCGGCTGGGCTGGAAGGATCGCGGCATCCTGCGCGAAGGCGCGATTGCCGACCTGGTGCTGTTCGATCCGGACACGGTCATCGATCGCTCGACCTTCGCCGAGCCGACGCTCACGCCGGTGGGCATCGAGAAGGTATTCGTCAACGGCGTCGCGGTCTGGAGCGACGGCAAGGCGACCGGCGAGCGGCCGGGGCGCGTGCTGCCGAAGTGATAGAGTAAGTCCATGATTCGTGCAAAAGGCCTGCCCGCCTCCGCCGCGCTGCTCGCGCCGCTGTTCCTCATCGCCCTCATCGCCAACGCCGCCGCGCCCGCATCCGCGCCACGACGACTCGTCACGCTCGACGACATGAATCAGGTCAAGTGGCCCGACGAGCCGTGGCCATCGCCGGACGGCAAGCAGATTGCGTACGAAGTCGACGGCCGGATCTACGTCGTCGCGACGGGCGGCGGCGAGCCGCGCGCAGTCACGTCCGCGGGATCTTCAGCCTCCGATCCCGTGTGGTCGCACGATGGCGCATGGCTGTACTTTCTGTCCGATCGCGCGGACAAGAAGAGCCAGCTGTGGAAGCTGCCGCTGAAATCGTTCGGCGAGGCGACCCAGGTCACGACGTTCGAGCGTGGCATCGACGATCTCAATTTCTCGCCGGACGAATCGCGCCTGCTGCTCTCCATCACCGGCCCCGTCGAGGAACAGGCGCCGAAGGCGAAGCCCGAGCCGTGGGTGATCACGCGCCTGCATTTCAAGGAAGATGCGCAGGACGGCTATCTCACCGGCGACCGCTCAGAGCATCTTTACGTCTACGACCTCCAGTCGAAGGAGCTGCGCCAGGTCACCTCCGGCGATGACTCCGAGTCGGAGCCGGCGTGGTCGCCGGACGGCCGCTCGATCGTGTTCACCAGCAACCGCGAACCCGACCCCGATGAGAGCTACAAGAACGATCTGTGGATCGTCGCCGCGGACAACACCGATCGTGGCCGGAACCTGCGCCGTCTCACCAACGACGATTGGGTGAAGAGCGCCCCGGCGTTCAGCCCGGACGGCCGCACGATCGCCTACATCACGGCGGAAGATGGCGTCTACGGCATTCAGCACGTCGCCGTCATCGACGCGAACGGCGGCACACCACGGATTCTCACGCGCTCGCTCGATCGCTGGGTCGACGAGCTGCATTTTTCCGCGGACGGCCAGTGGATCTACTTCTCGTACGAGCAGCTCGGCGGCGTCGAGATCGCCCGCGTGCGCGTCGCGGACGGCAAGCTCGAAACGGTGCTCGCCGGCGAGCGGCAGATCGACACGTTCAATCTCGGGCGCAACGGCATGATCGCTGCGCTGATCGAGAACGCGAACGAGCCGGTCGAGGTCTACTTGTTCACGCGCGGACAGCTGCGCAAACTGAGCGACATCAACGGCGGGTTCGTGCGCGGCCTGCAGGTCGGCAACAAAGAGAAGATCGAGTTCGCCAGCGCCGACGGCACGAAGGTCGAGGCATTCGTGACCAAGCCGCCCGGCTTCGTCGCGGGCCGACGCTATCCGACGATCCTGCAAGTGCATGGCGGCCCCGTCGGCCAAGTGGCTTACGGTTACGATTTCAGCAATCAGTACCTCGCGGCGCACGGATATGTGGTCGTCGAGCCGAACCCGCGCGGCTCCACCGGCCGTGGACAGGAGTTCATTCGCGCGATCTATCGGACCTGGGGCATTACCGACTACGACGACGTGATCGCCGCGATCGATCACGTCGTGAAGCTCGGCTACGCCGACCCGGACCGGCTCGCGGTCACGGGCTACTCGTACGGTGGCTACATGACGAACGTCATCATCACGCGGACGAATCGCTTCAAGGCGGCGGCGTCCGGCGCGGGCCACAGCCTGATCGCGGCGAACTACGGTCACGACATCTACCAGAAGTGGTACAGCTGGGAGCTGGGCGTGCCGTGGGAGAACGCAGATAAATATGAGCGGCTGTCGCCGCTGATGCAGGCCGGTTCGGTACAGACCCCAACGCTGTTTCTCGGCGGCCGCGAGGACTGGAACGTTCCGGTGCTGAACGCCGAGCTGTTCTACCAGTCGCTGAAGAAGCGCGGCATCGCGACCGAGCTCGTCGTCTATCCCGGCACCCACCACGGCGGCTGGTCCGATGATTTCGAGCGCGACCGGCTGGTGCGCATCCGCGAGTGGTTCGACAAGTACCTGCAGATTGCGCCGGCGCAGGCAGCAAATTGACGACAGTGGACTCCAGCATCGCAGCAGCGCTCGATGCGCTCGCGACCGGCGATGCGCGACGTGCGGAGTCCCTCAGCCGCGCACACCTCGAGCAGCATCCGAGCTCCGTCGAGCATCTGCGGCTTCTCGGTCGCGCATTGACGATGCAATCGCGGTTTGCGGACGCGGAGCAAACCCTGCGCCGCGCGCTCACGCTGCGCTCCGAATCCGCGTCTCTGCACGAAGACCTGGGCAACGTCCTCGCGATGCAGCGCCGCTTCGAGGACGCTGTTGCGAGTTTCCAGACAGCGCTGCGGCTCGATCCGCGCCTGCCGCTGGCCCGCAAGAAGCTGGGCCAGGCGCTCGGCGCGCTCGGACGCGGCGATGAAGCGGACGCCACGCTCGAAGCCTGGTTCGAGCAGGATCCCGGGCGCATGCAGGTCGCGCTCGCGCTCGATCACCTGCGCGCCGGCCGCAAGGACGAAGCAATCTCGACGCTGCGCAAGACTCTTCGGGAACATCCCGATTACGTCGATGCTCTGCACACGCTCGCGCAGGCCTACTGGGGCGACGAGGAGCGCGTGTCCGACATCGAGGCGCTGTTACGCAAAGCGACTGAGCTCGCGCCGGGACTCCTGCAGGGCTGGATCATGCTCGGACTGTTGCTGCATCAGTCGGATCGCTCGGAAGAGGCCATTGCGTCGTATCAACGCGCGGTCACACTCGATCCTGACAATCCTGTGGCGTGGTCCGGCCTCGGCGCGGGTTACGCGCAGATCGGCGACATGGAGAAAAGCGCGGCGGCCTACGCTCGCTCGGTCGCGCTGCAGCCCGGGCAGCCGGGCATTCACATGAGCCATGCCCATGCCCTGAAAGCCCTGGGACGTCAGGCGGAGGCGCTGCGCGAATACCGCGCCGCCATCGCGCAGCAGCCGGACTTCGGCGAGGTGTACTGGAGCATGGCGAATCTCAAAGTCTTCCGCTTCGAGCCAGCGGAAGTCGCCGCCATGGAAGAACAGGTGAAGCGCGAGGACTTGAGCCCGAGCGCCGACGTGCATTTCAGATTCGCGCTGGGCAAGGCCTGCGAAGACGCGGGCGACTACGATCGCGCGTGGGAGTTCTATCACTCTGGCAATCAACGGCAGCGACCGCAGGTTTCCTACGATCCTGTGGGATTCGAGATGCGTCATCAGCAGATGGCGGAAGTGTTCACGCGGGAATTCCTCGACCAGCACGCGGGACAGGGATTCGAGTCCGACGCTCCCATCTTCATCGTCGGCCTGCCGCGCTCCGGCTCGACGCTGATCGAGCAGATCCTGGCGAGCCACAGCCAGGTCGAGGGCACGCTCGAACTCCCGACGCTCGGCGATATCGCCGTTTCGGTCGCGCGCTATCGCGGCGGCCGCCTGGAGTATCCGCAAGCCGTGCGCCACCTGACGGGCCGGGACTTTCGCGCCTATGGCAAGGACTACATCGAACGGACGCGGACTTTCCGCACGACCGGCAAGCCGCGCTTCACGGACAAGCTGCCCAACAACTTTTCGCACATCGGCTTCGCGCACCTGATCTTGCCCAACGCGAAGATCATCAACGCGCGCCGCCATCCGCTCGACAGCATTCTCGGCAGCTACAAGCAGCTCTTCGGCAAGGGACAGAACTTTACGTACGACATGGACGAGCTGGTGCTCTATTACCGCCAGTATCACGAGATCATGAAACACTGGCATCGCGTACTGCCGGGCAAGGTGCTCGACGTACACTACGAGGAAACGGTCGAGGATCTCGAGTCGCAGGTCCGGCGCATTCTCGCGCACTGCGGCTTGCCGTTCGAGGAAGCGTGCCTGCGATTCCACGAGACCGATCGGGCGGTACGGACGGCAAGCTCCGAGCAGGTTCGCCAGCCGCTCTACACTCGGGCGCTCGGCACGTGGCGACGCTACGAGAAACACCTCCGTCCGTGGCAGGAGGAAATCGCAGACATCATCGCCGAGCTGCCCGCAAGCGTGCGCAACGCCGGGTGCTAGCCGAAGGGCCAGATCTCGAGGCCGTGGATCGCGTTCCTGACGTCCATCGTGAGATTCACCGAGAGCACGAGCTCGTTCTTCGCGAGGTCGTAGACCGAGACAGTGGATGGCGACGAGCCGCCCGCTACAGCGCTGTCCGAGAGCACTGCAAGCCCGCGTGCGAAGCCTTGGCGCGCGATGGCGCTCTGGTCGAGGTCGCGGTGCTGGAGCTGATCATCGGGATAGCGCGGGACCTTCATCGCGCGATCTTCCTGGCCGCCGCGACTGGCGTAACGCAGAACGTCCGCTTCTGTGTCGTTGAACAACACCCCGTCGCGGAAAGGCTGCGCATTGTGCGTGCCCGGCGGCAGCTCGACCGCCATGCGCACCTCGCGGCCGTTATAGATCAGCATCCCGCCGGTCTTGGTTCCCGACACGTACAGGCCGCCCTGCGTGGGATGCACATTGTTGAGATGCAGCTTGTTGAGCATGAGCGGGCCGTCGTCCTTGCGCGGATCGTAAGCGCGGCCGCGAAAGCGGAACTGGCTGGTCTCGACGTGAAGCGCCCAGGTGAACTCTTTTCTGTCGAGGTCGAAGCCCAGGATGCTGTCGCAGCCCGTCGAGGTGACGAACAGCGTGCGCTCCCAGACCGCCATCTCGTGGCAGTGCTTGAGGTAGGAGTTGCGCCAGGAGCCGATCTGGCGGAAGTCCGGGGTGTACGCGAACAGCTCGTCGCTCGCAGCGATGTAGACGACGTCACCGTCGAACGCGATGCCGCGCAGGCCGCGGTCCCAGCCGCGGCCCTGCCAATCGATGTTCGCGGTGTTCCAGTCGATGACCTGGCGGATGTCGCGCTGATCGAGGTCGATCAGGTAGACGCCGCCATGACTCTCACCCTGGTGGCTGCCGCGCACCACCGAGGTGGTGATGAGCTTCAACGATTGGGTGGAAGTCAGGCGGCTACCTCACCACTTCTTGCTGAACGAGAGGTAGTAGCTGCGTGGGCGCACGATGCCCTCTACGTGGTGCCAGCGCGGGTCGCCGAAAACGTCGCCGCGTTCGGTTTTGCTCTTCCAGGTCAGGCTTCGATCGTCGAAAAGGTTGCGGACGATGAACGAGGCCTCCCAGCCATTGTCGCTGGTGAACCCCAGCTGGAAAGTACCGGACTTCACTTCGGGCAGCAGGAATTCCCGGTCGTCCTCCGCAATCGCCGTCAGGCCGTCCCAGAACTTGGCCTGCCAGTTGTACGAGAACCGCGTCCAGACGTCGCCCGCCAGCGGCAGGATTTTGGGGAACGTGTAGTCGACCGAGGCCCAGTACTTCTCCTTCGGCGAATTCGGTAGCGTCGAGTCCTTGGGAATGTAGATCTCAGGAGGATCGGAGTTCGGGACGATCGTATCCTCCGTGAACTCCGGGCTCGCCAAGAAGGCGCTCCACGCAAAGCTCAGGCTGTCGGTCGCTGCCCACTCACCGCTGAACTCGACGCCCTTCTGCCGCGCCGTGCCGCCGTTGATGTTGCCCTCGATCCAGTACGCGTCCGTGCTGTCGAAGTGGATCTGGATTTTGTCCCAATCCATGAGGAACGCCGCAAGGTTGAGTCGCAGGCGGTTGTCCAGCCACTGGCTCTTGACGCCCACCTCGTAGTTCTCGAGGGTGTCCGGCCCGTACTTGAGCGGCACCTGGCCCGAGTTCGCCGCCCGCTGCGAATTCTGTCCGCCGAGGCGGAAGCCTTCGCTGTACAGCGCGTACACCATCACCTCCGGAGTGAACTGGTACTTCGTCGCAAACTTGAAGCTCGTGTCGCTGGCCTTGGCTTTGCTCACGAGGCCGTTGGCGTCGGGATCGCTCTGCGCGGGCAGGCCGTACGGCACGTTGTACTTGTCGAACATCGAGCGGTCGAACTCGAACCAGCGCGCACCTCCGGTCACCGACCACTTTTCAGTCAGGTTGTAAGTCAGCTCGCCGAAGAAGGCGAGCTGCTTCACTTTGTTGGAGTAGTTGTTGAAGTAGTAGATGTCCGTCGGATCCAGGGGGCACTTCGCGATCGTCGGGTCGTTGATGTCTTCGCAGGCGATGCGATTCGCTTCCTGCCAGGCTCGGGTCTGCGAAAAGTCTCCATCCGTCAGCCGGTCCCCGAAATCCCACCAGTCGTAGACGTCCTCGTAAAACGCGCCGGCCATCCATTGCAGCTTGCTATCGCCCAGGGACGTGAGCCGGGCCTCATAAGCCCAACGACTCTGCTTCTGATAGTTGAACGTCACCGCGTGCAGGGTGCCGGTGTCATACAGAGCGTAGTAGCCGAATCGGGTCGTGCGCCATTGGGAGTAGTTCGTGTCGTCGTATTCGTAGTCGATCTTGCGGTCGAAATAACTCGCGGTCACGGAGAGCTCGGCGAAGCCAAGGTCGCCCTTTACGGTTCCGGACAGCGTGTACCACTCGTCGTCGCGCCACTGATCGAAGAACCGCGTGATCTTGTAGTCGCCCAGCGCGGGGTCCGTGTCGAACTCGCCGTCCGTGTCGCTGCGCTGGTAGATGGCCGTCGCCAAGACGTTCCATTGCGGATTGATCGTCCACAATCCGGCGATCCGGCCGCCGCTCTGCTTGTACGAGTTCTGGTCGTCGCGGGCGATATCTGCATTGGTCGCATCGCCCATCAGCGTGGGTCCTTCGACGAGGTCGACATAGCCACCTTCGTCGGAATAGAACCCCACCGCCCGTATCGCGAACTTGTCGTTGATGGGAATGTTGACCCAGCCGCTCGCGTCGTAGCTTTCGCTGCCGCCCTCGGTGGTGCCGACTTCGAAATCGACCCCGCTCGCAAAGCCGCTCGGGTCCGGCTTGTTGGTGACGTAGTGCAGGGTTCCAGCTTGCGCGCTCGATCCGAACAGCGTGCCCTGGGGACCTGGCAGCAACTCGACACGCTCGATGTCGACGAGGCGCACGTCCGCCTGCTGCGTGATCGACGTCATCGGCTGCTCATCGAGGTAGATCGAGACCTGACTGTCGATCCGGTATTCCGACGTGCCCGTCGCAATGCCGCGGATGATGATGCTGCTCTGGCCGGGCCAGGTGCTGTAGACGTTCATGGAGGGCAGCGCGCCTACCAGATCTTTGAGGTTGGTCAGCGCCTGTTTGTCGATGAAATCCGTGGAGAGCGCGGTGACGCTCTGAGGGACGACCTGAAGATTGATCTCGCGACGCGTGGCGGTGACGATCACCTCTTCCAGCGTGTCGCCCTTGCTTTCGGCGGCGAGAACCGCTGCTGCCGGGTACAGTGCCGCGGCAATGGCAAAAGCGAGCTGCGACTTGGCAAAGACGTTGCGCATCAGAGAGCCCCCATGTGATTCAGCATCGCGCGCGTCCGACAGCTGCACGCAAGCTTTCTTTTCAGGCGAGCCTATATCATGGGCGTGCGATTCGCCACGGGGATCACGCCTACCATGCCGGCCATTCGTATCGTTCTGCTCTGTCTGCTGTGTATTCCGGCGCTCGCCGCCGAGGGTCCCGCTACAAAAGCCACTGCGTCCGCGCAGGTGGACGCCCTGTTCGCGCCGCTGAAGCAAGGTGTGCAACCCGGAGCCGGCGTGCTCGTCGTCTCGCGCGGGGCGATCGTTCATGAAGCCGCGTATGGCTACGCGAACGTCGAAGAGCGCGTACCGCTGAGCGTGGACTCGACCTTCCGCCTCGACTCCGTATCCAAGCAGTTCACGGCGATGGCGATCATGCTGCTGGCCGAGGACGGTCGGCTGAAGTACGACGATCCGATCGCGCAGTACCTGCCGGAGCTTGCGAGTTACCCCGGTATCACCGTCCGTAATTTGCTCAACCACACCGGCGGACTGCCCGAGTACTACGACGACATCGACGTCTCGAAGGGCTGGCCGACGAACGCCGACGCGCAGGTCTTGCTGGGCAAGCTGGCCAAGCCGGTGTTCGCGCCGGGCTCGCGGTATGAATACAGCAATCCGGGCTATGACATGCTGGCACAGGTCGTCGAAGCCGCGTCCAGTCAGAAGTTCGCGACGTTCGTCCGCGAGCGCATCTTCGAACCGGCCGGAATGACGCACTCCCTCGTCTACGACACGACGAAGCCGCACGTCGAGCGTCGCGTGCTCGGCTACGATCCGGACGGGAAAGGATTCAAGCTCAACGACGAGCATCCGCTCAACGGCATCGTTGGATCGGGCGGCGTCTTCTCGACGCTCGGCGATCTGTATCGCTGGGATCAGATCCTGTACACGGAGCGGCTCGTCCACCGCGCGACGCTGAACCAGGCGTTCACCGGCGCCGTTCTGAACGACGGCAGGAAAATCAACTACGGCTTCGGCTGGCGCATGAGCGAGTACCGGCACAGCCGCCGCATCTCGCACGGCGGCGCGTGGGTTGGGTTTCGCAGCCACATCGCACGCCATCCCGACATCGGATTGACGATCGTGATCCTGTCGAATCGCAGCGACTTCGAGCCCGACGGTTACATCGACCGGATCGCCGACATCTATCTCGAAGCGCTGGACGGACGGCCGAAGCCCGCGCCTAGTAGACCTCGCCGCGCGAAGACTTGAGCGACCCGTTTTCGGCGCTCAGCTGGTAGGCGATGCCGCCCTGCCCCTTCCACGTCCCGATGTCGAAACGCCCGCCCGGCTTGATGCGATAGACGTCGACCTTGCGCATCGTCAGCGGCTTGCCGCGCTCGCAACTCTGCGGCGGCTCCGTCGTGCTCATGAAATAGACGTACGGTGTCGGATGCTTGGCGGTCGCGAACACTTCTGCGATTCCCGTCGCCGGATCGATGTGAACTGCGGTTTCACGGTCCGCCGCAATCGCGCGCGGGTGATCGCTCCAGCCGTCTTTCATCAGGCGCGCAAGCAACGTCACCGTGCGCCCGATGCGATCGCGCTCGTGCAGGTGCTGATCGGTGATGATCCCCTGCAACCGCGGCAGCGTGAGGAAGTTGCGCTCGAGCGTGAGGTTGACGTCAAACGGATTGGCCAATCCGTCCGGACTCGTGAGGCTGTCCGGGCCGGTCGCCGAATAAACGAATTCGCCCGCGACCGCCATGCCGGCGCTGGTGCCGCCGATCGGCGCCGGCTTGGCGACGACGAAGTTGATCGCGTCCTGGAGCGGCGTGCCTTTCCAGAAGCGGATGTAGTTGCCCTGGTCGCCGCCCGCGATGAACAACGCCTCGGCGTTGCGAACTGTCTTGACGACGAAGGGATCCGACGCGGCTTCGCGACTGTCCACGACCAACGTCTCGACCGAATCGCAATGGCAGAGCTTATAGATGTAGTCGTTGTATTCGCCGTCGCCCGTAGCGCGCAGCACGACGAAGTCGCCGCCGCCACCATTCTTGCCCATGTTGACGTAGTTCTGGTCGACGTCGTCGCCGCCGCCTTGCAGGACGAACAGCCCGCGCGTCGTTCGCTGCACGTCCGCGGCGCTTCCTGTCACGTAGTACCGATAAGAATGCGGGGGCGGCGGCTCGGGCGCTGCAGCGGCCTGGGTCGAATGAGCAAGAAGAATAAAGGAGAGACCCGCCAGCGCCTGTCGCATGCAATTACCCCGTGAGGCCCAGTTCGACGTTACGCAGTTTCTGAATTTCATCGCGCAAGCGCGCCGCCTGCTCGAACTCGAGGTTGCGCGCGTGCCTGAGCATTTCCTGTTCGAGCTTCTTGATGCGGCGGATGATCTGGTCGGGCCGCATCGATGAATAGTCCGCTGCCGGCTCCGCAATCTTCCGCTGCGCTCCGCGCGCCGCGTCCGAATACGCGCCTTCCAGGATGTCCGCGACACCCTTCTTGATGCCGCGCGGCGTGATGCCATGCTGCTCGTTGAACTCGAGCTGCTTGCGGCGGCGGCGACCGGTCTCTTCGATCGCGCGCTTGATCGAGCCCGTCTCCTGATCCGCATACAGGATCGCGCGGCCGTTGAGATGTCGCGCGGCGCGACCGATCGTCTGGATCAGCGAGTTCTCGGAACGCAGGAAGCCTTCTTTGTCCGCATCGAGGATCGCGACCAGCGACACCTCCGGCATGTCGAGACCCTCGCGCAGCAGATTGATGCCGACGAGCACATCGAACTTGCCGAGCCGCAGATCGCGAATGATCTCCATGCGCTCGACGGTGTCGATGTCGGAGTGCAGGTAGCGCACCTTCACGCCGTGCTCGTCGAGATACTCGGTAAGGTCTTCCGACATGCGCTTGGTCAGCGTGGTGATCAGCACCCGCTCGCCGCGCTCCACGCAGATCTTGATCTCCGACAGCACGTCGTCGACCTGCGTGCGCACCGGCCGCAGCTCGACCTCCGGATCGACCAGGCCCGTCGGCCGCACCAGCTGCTCGACGACTTGTCCGGAGCGCTGCAGCTCATACGGGCCCGGCGTCGCCGAAGTGAAGATCATCTGCGGAGCGAGCTTTTCCCACTCATCGAAGCGCAGCGGCCGGTTGTCGAGCGCCGAAGGCAGCCGGAAGCCGTACTCGACGAGCGTCTCCTTGCGTGAGCGATCGCCGCGATACATCGCACCGAGCTGTGGGATCGTCTGGTGACTTTCATCGACGATCAGCAACGCGTTGTCCGGCAGGTAGTCGAACAGGCACGGTGGCGGCTCGCCCGGCGCGCGGCCCGACAGGTACCGAGAGTAGTTCTCGATGCCGTTGCAATAGCCGACCTCACGGATCATCTCGATGTCGAAGCGCGTGCGCTGTTCGAGGCGCTGCGCCTCCAGCAACTTGCCGCCGCTCTTCAGATACTCGAGCCGCTCGTGCAGCTCATCGCGAATCTGGTCGACGGCGGTGACGAGCCGGTCCTTCGGAGTTACGTAGTGGGTCGACGGAAACACGGTGTAGCGCGGCACCTTGCGCTTGATCTCGCCCGTCAGCGGATCGAACAGCATCAGCGAGTCGACTTCATCGTCGAACAGTTCGACGCGCAGCGCCTCACGCTCCGACTCCGCGGGGAAGATATCGATGACGTCGCCGCGCACTCGATACGTGCCTTGCGTCAGATCGAGCTCGTTGCGCTTGTACTGCATGTCCGTCAGGCGTCGCAGCATCTTGCGCTGATCCATCCGGTCGCCGCGCGACAGGTGCAGCACCATCGACAGGTACGCTTCCGGGTCGCCGAGGCCGTAGATCGCCGAAACCGTCGCGACGATGATCGCGTCGCGCCGCTCGAGCAGCGCCTTGGTCGCCGACAAGCGCATCTGTTCGATGTGCTCGTTGATCGACGAATCCTTCTCGATGTAGGTGTCGGAGGAAGGAACGTAGGCTTCCGGCTGGTAGTAGTCGTAATAGGAGACGAAATACTCCACCGCGTTGTGCGGGAAGAACTCGCGGAACTCGCCATAGAGCTGAGCTGCGAGCGTCTTGTTGTGCGCCAGCACGAGCGTCGGGCGCTGCAACTGCTGGATGACGTTCGCGGCCGAAAATGTCTTGCCCGATCCCGTCACGCCCAGCAGCGTCTGGTGCGTCAGCCCCGAGCGCAGGCCGTCGACCAATGCCGCGATCGCCTGCGGCTGGTCGCCGGAGGGCTTGTAATCCCCCGTCAGCTGGAATTGAGTTGCGGTGTTATCGGTCATGAGAAACAATCCTGCGTCGTCGACAGCATTCCCTGCGGTGCAGCGTGAGTTTACCAGTTTCAAAACGCGTCCAGCGCGTCAAGCCCTCCCCCACCGTCGCGCTGACCGGGCGCGTGGCGCAGCTCAAAGCGGAAGGCAAGGACATCATCGGTCTCGGCGCGGGCGAGCCGGACTTCGACACGCCGACGCACATCGCGGATGCCGGTGTCGAGGCGATTCGCAAAGGCCACACGCGCTACACGCCGGTCGAAGGCACGGCTGAGCTGAAGGACGCCATCATCGCGAAGTTCAAGCGCGAGAACGATCTCACGTATCAGCGCAAGCAGATCCTGGTTTCGACCGGCGCGAAGCAGACGATCTTCAACCTGATTCTCGCCGTGATCGATCCGGGCGACGAGGCGGTGATTCCCGCGCCGTACTGGGTCTCGTATCCGGA
>DATEKT010000037.1:0-3835 GCA_035277305.1 Steroidobacteraceae bacterium
GAGCAGCGCCTCGCGGAAATCGAGCGCGTCGCTTCGCAGACTTCGTTCAACGGCCAGAAGATCCTCGACGGCTCGTTCGGCACGGCGGCCTTCCAGGTCGGCGCGAACGCCGGTGAGACGATCTCCATCGGCCTGAACACCTCGATGAAGAAAGACGCGATCGGCCAGGTCGCGAAGACCACCGGCACCGTCGACGTGACGGATCCGGACGGCGATCCGGACACCGACGACGCGGTCAGCGCGGACGCCCCGCTGTCGATCGTCGATGACGACTTCACGATCGCGGTTGGCGACGGCGACGCCGTGCAGCTGACCGGCGACTACGAGTCGGTGCAGGACCTGGTCGATGCGATCAACTCGAAGGTCTCCGGCGCCTCGGCGTGGATCGACTCCGACAACCACGTCGTGATCTCTTCTTCGGAAGACCTCACGATCGTGACGGCGAACGATGCGGCCACGTTGCTGGCTGGCGTTGCCGACGCGACGGTTGCCGCCGACACGGACTTCCTGACGGCGATCTCGGTCGAGACGGCTGGCGACGCGAACGATGCGATCGTGCGTGTCGACTCCGCCCTGACCTCGGTCAGCGCGCTGCGCAGCACGCTGGGCGCGATCCAGAACCGCTTCGAGTCCACGATCACCAACCTGACGACTGCCGCCGAGAACCTCACGGCCTCGCGCAGCCGCATTCAGGACGCCGACTTCGCCCAGGAAACTGCCGCTCTCACGCGCGCGCAGATCCTGCAGCAGGCCGGCACGGCGATCCTGGCACAGGCGAATGCGGTGCCGCAGAACGTGCTCTCGCTGCTCCGCTAACGGGCAGCCTGGGATGACGTTTGACTGACATCAGGACGATGGCAGGACACGCGGTGGGCGGTGAGGGTCGCAGGACTCTCATCGCCCGCCGCTTTTGAACTGACCGGACAAAATGGAGCAGGCCATGAGCGATGACGGCATGACTGTGAAACCGGCTGCTACGCCGGCGCCCGTGCAGGTTGCTGCACCGGCCGCCAAGGCGCCAGCCAAGCCGCGTCCGGCGCCCGTGGAAGTCGTCAAGCCCGCGGACCTGCACAAGGTCGCGCAGCAGCTCGAGAGCTTCATGAAGCGGGTGAGCCGCGAGCTCGAGTTCCACGTCGACGACGCCAGCGGCCGCATGGTCTGCAGCGTGCGCGACGCACAGACCGGCGACCTGATCCGGCAGATCCCGAATGAAGAAGTCCTGCGCCTGGCGGAGCTGGCGCACGACGAAACGATCGTGCTCGTCAACGAGAAAGCATAAGAAGAGAGATTACTGTGGCAGGCATTCAGGCAAGCGGCGTCGGCTCCGGACTCGACATCAACAGTCTCGTGAGCCAGCTGGTCTCGAGCGAGAACGCGGCGCGCTCGGCGCCGATCCTGCGTCGTGAAGCGGCAGCGACCACCAAGATTTCCGCGCTTGGCACCCTCAAGGGCGCACTGGGCGCTTTCAAGGGCGCGCTCACGCCGCTGCGCAATCTCGAAGTGTTCTCGGCGCGCAAGGCGACGTCGGCTGATACGACGCGCTTCACCGCGACGGCGAGCTCGGCCGCGGCCGCGGGCAGCTACGACATCGAAGTGCTCAACCTGGCGAGCGCGCATCGGCTGGCCTCGAACCCGTACCTCGACGGCGCGGATGCCGAGATCGGCTACGGCTCGCTCGCGATCACCGTCGGCGACGACTCCTTCGACGTGGAGATCCCGCAGGACGCGAACACGCTCGAAGACATCCGCGACGCGATCAACAACTCGCCGGACAACTCCGGCGTGCAGGCGACGCTGCTGAACGGCACCGAAGGCACGCGCCTGATCCTGACTTCGCGCAAGACCGGCGAGGACCACGCAATCAAGATCGTCGCCAGCGGCGGCGACGGCGGCCTCGCAGCGCTCGACTACGACCCGGCCGGCACCATGAACCTCATCCAGAAGGACGGGGCGAAGGATGCGCTGGTGAACATCTCGGGCTTCCCGGTGTCGAGCTCGACCAACACCATCAGCGACGCCGTCGAAGGCGTGTCGATCAACCTGCTGAAGGCCGAAGTCGGGGTGAAGACCACCCTCAACATCAGCTTCGACTCGGCCAGCGTGCTGACCCGGATCCAGACGTTCGTCACCGAGTACAACAACATGCAGGCTGCGATCGCCAAGCTCGGTAGCTACGACGCTGCCAGCAAGACGGCCGGCCCGTTGCTCGGCGATTCGCTGCTGCGTGGCATCGAGCAGGAAATGCGTCGCGGCCTCACCAATCCAGTGAGCGGCTTCACGGGCGACTACAGCGTGCTCGCGAGCGTCGGCATCACGACGACCGCCACCGGCGCCCTGGTGCTCGATACGACGAAGCTGCAGAAGGCGCTGGATACGGATCCGGACGCGGTCGCGCACCTGTTCGGCTCCGAGAATGGCGTCGCGGCGCGGCTGTTCGCGCAAGTGGATGCGCGCCTCGCCAGCGGCAGCGACCTGGACGCACGCAACACTTCGCTGAAGAAGGATCTCGACCGGGTCGCCGACGACAAGGAACAGCTCGCGCTGCGCATGGAGCAGATCGAGTCGCGCTATCGCAAGCAGTTCACGGCGCTCGACTCGTTGCTGGCGCAGCTGCAGTCGACGTCGAGCTATCTGGCGCAGCAGCTGGCGAATGTGCCGAAGGCGGGAGGGTGATCCTCGTCACTTCCCACTCAAGTCCGCAGTACTTCCGCCGCTAAATAACCCAGGAACATTTCTCACGGAGCACGCCATGTCTCATGCCGCAAAACTCGCTGCTTACAGCAGCGCGCAAGCGCATGGCGGCGTCGCAGCAGCCGATCCGCATCGCCTGATCGTGATGCTCATGGACGGCGCGCTCGAACGCATCAGCACCGCGCGCGGCTGTATCACTCGCGGCGACATGACCGAGAAGGCGCGCCTGTTGAACCGGGCCGTCTCCATCATCGGCGAGCTGCGCAACAGTCTCGATCTCAAGTCCGGCGGCCAGCTGGCCGCGAACCTGGGCGAGCTCTACGACTACATGGGCCGGCGCCTGCTCAAGGCGATGGCCGACAACCGCGTCGAGATGCTCGACGAGGTCTGCAAGCTCCTCCACGAGATCCGCGCAGCGTGGGTCGCCATTCCGGCCGAGGCGCGCGTCAGATGAGCGCCCCGCTCGCCGACAGCGTCATGGCTGCGACGTACAAACTCGTGCAGCAGGCCATGACCGGCCAATGGCAGGAAGTGCCGAAGACGGTGCAGGAACGGCGCGACCTGCTGAACCAGATTTCCTCGAATGCCCGCCCGCAGGACCAGGAATGGTTGAGCGCGCTGAAGCAGGCGATGAACGAGTCGGATGCGGCGGTGAAGAAGATGGCGGCGGTGGCCGGCCCCCACCCTAACCCTCCCCCGCAGGCGGGGGAGGGAAATGATGTGGCCGTAATCATGGACATGCTCGGCAAGGGAGGCTGACGCCATGTACGAGGGTCTCGACACAGTCGTTCTCTACGAGGAGCTGGCATACGAAGACGTACTGCCGGTGTCCTGGAAAAAGATGGCGGAGCCGTTCGATCCGGCGCTCATCGGCAGCTATGCCGACCGCAACCTGCGCGTGCTGCAGGCGCTGTCGGCGCTCGACGAGCACGGCCAGCCCGAGAAAACCGACGAGAACTCGCCGCACGCCGCCGACATCATGCGGCTCGACCTCAAGGTCAACCTGCTGCTCGACATGGTCGGCGCGCTGCTCGTGGCCAGCCGGCCGCGGCCGCGCCCGACCTCGATCCGGTTCAACGCGCTGGGCAGCGTGTGGCAGTCGATTCCGCCGTTCCCCGAGCTGGGCGCCCAGGGCGTGCTGGAG
>DATEKT010000038.1:0-3517 GCA_035277305.1 Steroidobacteraceae bacterium
CAGCGGCGGCCTCGGAAGCGCTGGCCTCGAAGTGGATGCCGAGTTCTTTCAGCAGCTCCTGGGCGTCGGACAGCACGTCCATGAGATGCGAAATCGGCGCGCCCTGGTAACCGCCGACATAACCGACGCCGGACTGCAGCAGCGCCTTGGTAACCGCCAGGATGCCCTCGCCGCGGAACTCCTGGCCGGCGCCGAGGCGAAGTTTGCCGACTTCGTGAGTAAATGATCGTTCGGCCATCGCCGGCCACTGTATCCCTGTGCCCGGCTCCTTCCAATACAAGGATGGCCTGCGTCTAGGGCGAGCGCCCTAGAGAGGAAGGGAGAGAATGGACGGGATTAACGGGATTAACAGGACGGAGAGAAGACGTCTGGTCTTCCGGGCTCGGGCTCCGTTCTTTTCCGCATTCTGATAATCCCGTTAATCCCGTTAATCCTGTCAATTTCTCCCTCTTTCTCTCCTCCCCGCCGACCCACCTTGAGAAAATGCCCGCATCAGCTCGGCAGGCGCAAAATCGGGTAGAGATTGAAGCGCGCATCCCACGACGAGTGCCGGCGCAGGAAGAAGTCCAGGCGCGCCGACGGATCCGCGGCGAAAGCGGCGTCGCTTGCCACGGCTCGCTCGAACTCCGCGCGCAGCCCCGGATCCGCTGCCAGCATTTCCCGCGCAATCTGCTCGGCGACGTAGCGTTCCATCTGCTCCTTCTGCTCGAAGGAGGCATTGAAGAAACCCCACGCCGCGAGCGAGTCCGGCGCTTGCGGCTCGAGCAAGGCCAGCACGAGACGCGCGAGACGCTGCGTCACAGGAACGAGCAACGATCCGGCTGCGATCGACTGCACTTCATCGCGCCATTGCCCGATGAGCGTCGCCCGCTGACAGCCCTCGAACGGCGCGCCGGCGAACTCGACGCGCTCCGCGCGAAATGCCTGCACCGACGCTTTCGCGATGGCGCTGTCGATCACGCGTGATTCGATGCCGTGCAGCGCCAGCTTCGACTGCACGACTGCGACATGACCGGGCGGCACGACGTATCCACCCGCCGGCGCCGTCACCGTGACCGACGGCTGAATGCGATCGCGATAGGGTACAGTCCAGATCTGCGGCGTCTTCGGATCGTAGACAGTGACGAGCGCGCCCGAGATCGTCGAGGGCTTGCGCGTGTATGCATAGCCGCGGAAATCGATCTTGCGCGCGCCCGCGTCGTCGAACGATTTCCCGGACGAGCCCGCCTTCGACGGCTCGCGCCAGCTGGATGCATAGTCGAGCACGACGTCGCTGCCACCAAGACGACTCGATTCGATGTCCGCCTGCTGCACTTCCCGCAACCACGTCGCGCCGTGCGCAGCCGTGAGCTCGGCGAGACCGACGATCGTGTTGCGCGTCAGGCGCACGCGATGCTCGTACGGTTTCCACGAGTGCGTTTCGACCAGCACGGTGAAACGATTGCGCTGGGGAAAATAGCCCGTCGAGAAGCGCGGCGAATACACCGTGAGCACGAAACCGGACGAAGGATCGTCGGTCGTGGCGAAATCCGGATAGAACGGCAGTGGCAGATGGCCCTGTGCGGCCAGCTTTTCGATGAGCTGATCGCGCATCGCAACGCCGCTGGCGCGCAGACTCGGCGCGCCCTGGTTGATCGGCTCGACCTGCAGCGAAATGTCTGGCTCGAAGTCCGCGCCGTCGGTCACGTGCAGATCGGCGCAGATCAGCGGATCCCACTCGTCGATCAGCCGCAGCATCGCGTGCATTTCCGGCATCTGCGCCTTGGTGTAGTCGCGATTGAGATTCACGTTCTGCGACGTCGTGCGCCAGCCTGTCTCCTCCGGCCCGTTCTGATTCGGCCGGTTCCAGCGGCCGACACGCTCGTGACCGTCCGCATTGAACGCAGGTACGAACAGCACCGCGATCTGATCGAGCAGGTGCGGCGCGGGCGCGCTCAGCAGCTCGCGCACGGCGATGAGACCAGCGTCCTTGCCATCGCTCTCGCCCGGATGAATGCCGCCCTGGAGCATGAGCAGCGGAATGCCTTTTTGTCGCACCGCCTGCGCAGTTCGCGCGCCTGTGCGCGTGACGAGCAACGCGCGCATCGGCCGGCCTTCGGCCGAGTGACCGTAGAGGAACGAGTGGACCGCCTCCGGCCAGCGCGCAGCAAACGCGGCGCAGAGTGCTTCGACCTCATCGAGGCGACCGGTCTGACGGAAGTTAGTGTTCTCGGCGACAGTGAGCATCGTAGTATTCATGTTCGCTATCGTCGCACAAGCCGCCGGACCCGAACATGCTGAGTCGCGTCCGAATAGGGCCGGCACAGTGAGCGCGCCGGCATATGATCTCTATATATGAAACACCTGCTCGTCGTTCTTGCAGCCGCCCTCCTCGCCCGCCCGTCGATCGCCGACGAAGGAGCAACCGTTGCGTACCCGGACGGCTTTCGCAGCTGGTCCCACGTGAAGAGCGGCGTCATCGGCCCGCAGCACAAGAATTTCTCGAGCGTCGGCGGCATCCACCACGTGTACGCCAACCCGCAAGCGATGACCGGTTATCGCACGCGAAATTTTCCTGAAGCCTCGGTCATCGTGTTCGAGTGGCTGGAGTGGGCCGAGAAGGACGGCGCGATCCTCGAAGGTCCACGGCGCCAGATCGACGTCATGGTGAAGGATTCGCGGCGCTTTGCCGCGACCGGCGGCTGGGGCTTTCAGCGCTTCGTGAAGGACACGAAGGAGCTCGCGTCAGCGCCGACACCGCAGCAGTGCTTCGCGTGTCACGATCAGATGAAGAAGGACGGGCTGGTGCTGAGTCACTATCGCGAGTGATTCGCGACGGCGCTACTTTTTCTTCTTCTCGCGCACGACGTACTTATCCATGTAGGCCTGCAACACGTCGCGATGCGCGGCGCGATACGCCGGATAGTCCTGCGCGATCCCCTCGTCCGGAGCGCTGAGCAGCACGTAGGCTTCGAGCATCTCATCTTTGCTCAGTGCCGCGAGGTTGCGGAAGCTCTCGTTGTGCGGATCGCCCAGATCCTTCGACTCCTCGAGCATCGCCAGCAGCACCTGGAATGCTCCGACCTCTTCGGGGAGCGAGTGGCGATACTCCTTCTCATCCGGATACGCTTTGGCGAATTCCTCCGTGCGCCACGTCGTGCGATAGGCAGCATAGATCAGCCACGAGCCGGCGTTGTCAGCATCCTTCGGCGAACCCGCATCGATGTTGATGGTGACACCCTTCGCCGCAGGGTCTTTCGAGTTCGCCGTCGGCGCGGCCTTCGGCTCGACGCGCGGATGCGCCAACTCGTGGCCAGTGCGATCCGCCCATTGCTTCAGCCCTGTCCAGGAGCTGCGCGAGTACGGCTCGGCCACGACGGCTGCGATGAATTTCTGTCGCGCCGCCTCCGGCTGATTGGCCTGCATCAGCGCGTCGCCCCAGTAGCGATACGCAGTCTCGATGTTCGGATTGATCTCGATCGCCTTCTGAAACCACTCGGCGGCGGAGTCCAGCTTCTTCATCACGAAGTAGACGTCG
>DATEKT010000039.1:0-2168 GCA_035277305.1 Steroidobacteraceae bacterium
GGATCAGCTTCACCGCGATGTCGTAGGTGGCGGGCTTGTCGCATACGCCGGTCAACGAATAGGCGCGTGTCAGGCGCCCGGACGGTGTGCTCACCATGACGTGCTGCCCGGGCAGGAAATCAGCCAGCGAGCCGCCGTCCACAGGCTCCATCGATAGCGCCATCACATCGCTGGCTTCGCGGCGCGCCGCAACGATGCGAAATGCACGCTCGCCTTCCCACCATCCACGATTCCCCGTCGCGTCGCGCGAGATCTCACACGCGACCGCGCGCAATGGCACCGATCCGCTTATCGGATCGTGGTCGTCGTCGGACAATGCGTCGTTGATGTTCGACGATGCCGCTCCGGTGAGCGGCGAGCCCTCGCGCCCGAGCGGCGGGCAGTCTTCCCACCACCCGAACTCTGCAATCGCGACGCCATCCTGCAGCGCCGGGTCGAGTCGAGCGCGCAGGCGGGCCTGCCCCTTGGCGGTGCGCACCGTGACCCAGTCTCCCGCGGCAATTCCGCGCGCGCGGGCGGTGGCGGGATTGATCTCGATACCGGGATCCGGCGCCTTGCGACGCAGCGACGCGACATGGCGATGCGAGCTGTGGACGAACCATGCGGACTTTGCCGTCGACATGACCAGCGGCAAGGCATCGGCAGCGGCGGAAGATACGCCTGCGGGCGGCACGTATCCGGGCAACGGCGGATAGCCGTGCGACGCCAGCAGCTCGGAATAGAATTCGATCCGGCGGGTCGGGGTCGAAAATCCCGCGACGGTGCCGTCGTCCATTCGCCCCGCATACTTGCGTTCGCCGAGGACCTGAGGAACCCGGATGCCGTCGGGCGCCGCTCGCAAATCCGCAACGGTCAATCCGGTCGGCTCGAGCTGGTGATTCCAGCCGGCCTCGATCGAGCCGCCGAAGAAAGCGTCCTTGTGACCGAGCCTGCAGGCCAGATCGAAAGCGATATCGTAGTCCGCCCGACACTCGCCGCGCGGCGGCAGCATCGCCTGGCGCAACTGGATCAACTCGACCGCGTCCTGCGTGATCTCGAAGCCGATCTTCAGCGCCTCGCGCTCCCATGGCATGCTGGCAGGCAGAATGATATCCGCGCTCTGCGCGGTCGGATTCATGAACATGTCGACATGGACGTGGAAGTCCAGGGCCTGAAGCGCACGACGGTTGCGCGACGAGCCGCCTTGCGACACCGCGAAATTGGTGCCGAAGCTCATCAGGGCGCGAACGCGATACGGCTCGCCCTCAAGAACCGAGCGGCAGAAATCCCGCGCCGTGATCCAGCCGCGCGACGGCGGTCCGAGTGGCAGTTTGTCGAGCCCAAGCGCCTTCTTCTGCTGCGCGCGATCGAGCAGGCTGTAATCGGCAACGATCCGCGCGGGGGGCGCGACGGTCCAGATGTTTCCGCCCTTGCGGTCCGTCGCGCCGGTCATCGCATAAAGCGTCGCGATCGCGCGCTCGGTCATCGTCGCGTTGGTGTGCTGCCCGACGCCGGTCCACGAGTGATAGACGAGCCGCGGCGAGTCTTCGAAGAGGCGATAGAAGCGCGCAACATTCGAGGGATCGATGCCGGTGATCGCGCAAACGCGGTCGACGGAATATTGCTCGCACTCGCTCTTCAGCAGGCTGAATGCCGTCGCGCATTCGAGGGTTCGGCCGTCCGCTGCTCGCAGCTCCAGGCGCGCGTCGATCTGCGCGTCCGTCTGAGCGATCTCCTGCCGCGGGTTGAACGACCGCGGTTTGCCATCGGAAGCGAGGGCGACGAACGCGTCCTTGCCGCTGCCCTGCCACAGGTCGGACGCGCGGACGAACCGGCCGGCCTTGCGGTCCACGAGGAACGGTGCGTTGGTCCATTCCCGCACGAACTGCCGATCGAAGCGGTTCGTGTCGATGAGATGGCGGATGGCGCCCATTGCGAGCGCACCATCGGTGCCCGGGCGGATCGGCAGCCACAGATCGGCGCCCTCGCCGGAGCCGCTGCGCTTCGGATCGACGACGGCGACGGTTGCGCCGCGGCGCCGAGCCTCTGCGACGCGCGTCGCCTGCGCGAGCCAGGTCCGCGCGGGATTGTGTCCCCACAGCACGATCGCATCGGTGTTCTCGTAGTCGGGAACGCCGATCCCCCGGCCGAACGTGAGAGCGTGGGCGTAATCCTTGTGCCAGCCGCAG
>DATEKT010000040.1:0-27972 GCA_035277305.1 Steroidobacteraceae bacterium
CCGCCGAGCGCTCCGAGCATGCCGCTCCACAACGGCAGGAACAGCACCGCGCCGGCAGCAGCCGCGGCCGCGGCGACGATCTTGGCGAGATCGCCCCACCGTGCCAGGTCGCGCGGACGCAGGTTGAACGCGCGCACGACTTCGGTCGCCAGGTACGTTCCCTCGACCATCTTGGAGATGACGAAGGCAATCGCCGCGCCGACCAGTCCCCAGGCCGGCACCATGATGGCCATCAAGCCGACATTGGCTACGACGGCCAGCACGTTCGTGCGCAGGATCGGCGCCGTGCGGTTGAGAGCCCGCAGCGGAATGCCGAAGTCGAATGTCTCACGCAGCAGCGCGAGCACGTACAACTGAAACACGATCACGGCCGGCTGGTAAGACGGCGAAAACAAAGTGACCACGATCGTGTCGGCGAAGCGCGCCAGCAGTATGCCGAGCGGCACGAGCAGGATCGCCGTGACCACGGTGCTCCGGCGCCACAAGCTCAGCAGATCGTTCTCGCCCTTGAGTCGCCGCGCAGCCATCTCGCCCAGGAGCACGTCGGACAGCGAGTTGCGCAGGAGCGTGATGATGGGTTGAGCGTACGCGCCGATTGCAAATTGAGCGAGCGCCGCCGGGCCGAGCATCTTGGTCACGAACAGACTGCCCATCGAGGCGTTGAGCTGCCCCACGATGAGAGCAGAGCCGAACGGCGCGCAGTAGCGCAGCTGCTCGCGCCACGAGCCCCCTGCCTCACTCCCGATTGCGGCCGCGCGATTCCGCAAGTGCCAGGCACGTGCAGAGAGCAGCATGCGCAGCGTTTCGTAGCCCACCAACGACCAGACGATCACGCTGACATCGCGTGTCAGCGCAGCAGCGACAGTGACGACGGTGAGCCGGCACAGCAAGCGCCCGGTGGTGTATCCCCATACGCGGTAAGCCTGCTTCTCCGCGATGAGCAGGGGCTCCCAGAAATCGAAATTGGTGAACAGCCAGACGTAGATGACGACTGCCCAGGGATGCGCGCCCAGCAACGAGCCGCCGAACGCGACATTCAGCAGCAACGCACCCACTGCGACCAGCGTGCTGCTGCCCAGAGTCATGAGCACTGCCTGGTTGACGTAGCGCCAGCCGTGCTGAGGAGCGCTCGGGATGAAGCTGAGCAGGCTGCTGTTGATGCCGAACGCCGCGAGGCCGACGAGCATCGTGACGTACAGCAGCCACTCACGGTAATGACCGAAGTCCGTGACGCTCAGCAGGCGCGCCAGGATGATCGGGCTGATGACGATCAGCGCCCGATTGAGCAGACGCGTGCCCGAAACGATCAGCGTTCGTTGCGCGATGCTGATGACGGACTCCGGATCAATCGCGCGCGGTGCGCTGCGCGGAGACTGCCGGCCGGGCGCGCCAGACCGTGGTCAGTCCGTCGCGGCCCACGTAGATCGTTTCGACCAGGTCCGATCCGAGCACGCCGGAGATCTCGGGGCCGCGCGCGTCGCGGCGCCGATCGCTCTGCTGCTCGCCGCTGCCGATGATGATCACCTGCCGGTCGACGGCGCGGTTGAGAACGCCGCGCAGCTGCTCGCCATCGTCGACGACCGGCGTGCCCGTGTAGAAGTCGCGGATCTGGCCGTCGACGAGCTGCACGTAGCGGCTTGCGTGCTTGCGCCCGATGAGCCAGTAGTCCACGTGACCGAGATAGTAGGTCTGCTCGATCACGTCCTCGGCGAGGATGATGTCTTGCGGTTGCAGGTTGAGGCCGCGCACGAAGTCTGCCGCACCCTTGTGGTCGGGATACGGCGCGCCGTCGGAACCGAGCAACGCCGCGAGCGCAGGCGGATTGACGAGCAATGCGGCGATCGCGCCAACGGCGGCGACTGGCGCTGCGCGTGAAACGATGCTGAATCGCCGCGCAAGGTAGCCGACGCAGTGCTGCGCAAAGGCCAGCGCGCACAACAGCATCGGCAGCAATGACGCGGACGTATAGCGTGATGGCATGTTCCAGGAGAACAGTCCGAGCGTGAACAGCGGAATGCCCACGCCGAGCAGCGCCATCAGCGCGTAGTCAGGTGCGCGGCGGCGGTTTGCGATCCGCCACAAACCGTGCGCGAGCGCGCCGACGACGAGCACAGCCGCACCGAACGAGAATTCGGCGAGCCGCACGTACGGCCAGATGCTGGGTTGACCGATGACCGCGCCTGCGAGTTGCACGACCGAGCCCGGCCGCGCGGCCAGGAAGCTCACCTGGATGAGCGCGATCGAGGCGCAGGCCAGCGTGAAAATCCAGAACCGCCGCAGCACGATCTTCCCCGTCGCTCGATATGCGATGACGAGGCCGAGCAAGCCGAGCAGTGCAGCCACGTGATAGTAGAGCAGCAGCTGCGCGGCGACCGCGCCGGCCATCAAGACCAGTGTCGCGAGCGCAGGAACAGTGCGCGGCACCTTCCGCGCCATGTGAACCGCGAATACGGCGGCCGCGGCACCGGTAATCAACAGTGCCACCTGAAATTCAACCGGATAGTGTTGCGTACGGCTGCCGCGCCAACCCGGCGGCGCGAGATCCGCCGCGTATTCCGGCGGCGGGACCGGGTACTGCGCGTTGACCCAGCCATCGATCAACAGATACGCAGTCATGACCACGCACCCAGCGATCAGGCCCAGCAGCACTTTGCGGCGGTCGCCTTGCAATAGCCCCGGCAGCAGCAACAACGGAGTCATCGTCACCGTCAGCGCATGCAACTCGATGCCGAGCGTCATTGCGAGCACTGCGCCGATCAGCCAGCCGGTGCGACCGCTGCGCTCCCAGGCAAAGATGCACGCGAGGGCAGTCGCAATGCATACCAGCATGAAGATGTACATGCGCGCCGTCTGCGAGTAGATGATCAGGTCCGGCAGCAGCGCGATGATTGCCGCGAACGCCAGGTTCCACTGCGGACGCAGGAACCGGCGCCCGACGATGTAGCACAGGTAGATGAGAGCGATGCCCGCCAGCGCCGAGGGCAAGCGCATGGCCCACTCAGTCTCACCGAAGATCTTCACGGACGCCGCCATCAGGTACAGCTCCGTCAGGCCGCGCGGATAGAGCATGCCGCTCGGGAGCGTCGGCCACCCGTCCTTGAGGATGTGCGCGACAGCCATCGCCATCGTGTCCTCGTCGCCGTGCAATCCCGGCCCGCCGAGATTCCAGAAGCGCGCGACGATTCCGATGCACAGCACGATGGCGAACAGCACGCGATGCGCGACGGTCTCCTCCACTTCCGGCAGCGTGGTGCGGAAGAGGCGCGCAACCGATCGCAGCAGCCCCGCGGCTGCTTCATTCAGGATCGTGGCCACCGGTGTGGCGGCGCGTGTCGCGGCATCCGACATGGCTTATGAAACCCCCGAGAACGGCTGGAGTTCGAGGAGCAAGATGTGTACCACGCGCATCGAGCTACGTTCTGAGGACACACGCTGTCGGTGCAGCTTCCACTCTCATCGCCGTCGGCGTCCGCAGATCGCCTACGGTCGGTCAGTACGGCGCATTAGCCTGTGCTCAGCATGCAAGCACGGCAGTGCCGCGGAGCAATCGTTACAACCGCACTTGCAACGCTTACATCGAAAGGCGTGTACGAATTGCGCGTTGCTGCAACCGCATGCACCCAAACGAGTACATAAATTCTGACGTGAGACCGGCACCGAACATGCATCGCAGGCGTTGTCATTGCCGAGATGAATCGCATGCAACGCAATCCTGCGGGACTCGTCGGGGAAGAATTCGACGTACTCGTGATCGGGGGAGGCGCGTTCGGCGCCGCAGCTGCGCGTGACGCCGCCCTGCGCGGGCTGCGCACCGCGCTGATCGAACGCTCCGACTTCGGCGGCGCGACCTCCGCCGAATGCTTCAAGATGGTCCACGGCGGCATTCGCTATCTGCAACACGCGGATATCCCGCGTCTGCGGGCATCGTCCCACGAGCGGTCGGCGATGCTGCGGATTGCGCCGCATTTGGTGCAGCCGCTGCCGATTGCGATTCCGACGTATGGTCACGGCCGGCGCGGGCGCGCATTTCTCGCGGCGGGCGCGACGGCGTACGACCTGCTGACCATCGATCGCAACAGCGGCATCCGCGATCGGCAGCGCCAGATCGGCCGCAGCCGCTTTCTCTCGCGCGAGCGACTGCTCGGGCTGTTCCCGCATTTGCGCTCGCCGGAGTTGAGCGGCGCCGTCGTGTTCGAAGACGGGCAAATGTACAACCCGGCGCGTCTCGTGCTCGCGTTCGTGAGCTCCGCCGTCGACGCCGGCGCGAGTGCGTGCAACTACCTGGAAGCGACGAAATTCCTGTGGCGCGGCTCCTCCGTCTGCGGCGTGAGGGCGCGCGACCGGGTGAGCGGCGAGGAGTTCGAAGTGCGCGCGCGGCTGACGCTTAATGCGGCCGGCCCGTGGGCCGACTATCTGCAGAACGATCCGGAGCGCTTCGGCGCGTGGCGTCGCCTCCCCTACTCGCGCGACGCGTACTTCATCGTCGATCGCGCGCCGACCTCGGAATATGGCGTCGCCGTGCAGGGATTGAGCCGCGACAAGGATGCGATGCTCGGCCGCGCAACGCGACATCTGTTCGCAGTTCCCTGGCGCGACAAGACGTTGATCGGCGTGTGGCATTCCCTGTTCCCGGAGTTCCCCGACGGCGCGCACGTGCAGCCGGAAGAGCTGGAGACGTGGATGGCCGAGCTGAACTCCGTATATCCGGCGCTGCAGCTGTCGCCGTCCGAAGTAACGTTCGCCAACTGCGGACTGGTGCCGTTCGGCGAGACGGCGACGGCAACCGAGCTGAGCTTCGGCAAGGAATCCCGGCTGATCGATCATCGCACCGCGCACGGGGTTGCCGGCCTGGTCAGCCTCGTCGGCATCCGCTTCACGACTGCGCGAGCCGATGCCGCTCGCGCACTCGACATGCTGCTGCGACAGCTGCCACGCGCGCCGGCGTCCGCGAACACGGCGCGCCTGCCGCTCGCCGGCGGCGACATCGCAGACTTCGCAGCGTTCGAAGCGCAGGCGTTGCTTGCGAAACCGGCCGGTGTCAACGACGAGACCCTGCGCGCGTTGCTGCGCAACCATGGCACGCAGTACACGCAAGTCCTGCGCGGTCGCGACACTCACACCGTCCCCGATACGACTACGCTGTTCGCGGAGATCCGCCACGCGATCGATCGCGAGATGGCGGTGAAACTCGAAGACGTCGTCATGCGTCGCACCGAACTGGCGGCCGGTTCTCATCCGGGCCGCCGCGCGCTGGAGGCTGCCGCGATGGAAATGGCCAATCACCTGCGCTGGTCCGACAACCGCATGCGCGAAGAGCTGTCGGCGACGGAGCGCACGCTTGCGCGTCATCTCGCGCGAGTAACTTCGTCGCGGGTGTCCGCGCGCGACGACGCACGGATCGCGCATGGCGCGATGCTTGCAAACTCCCGTGGCTGACGCCGACGCAAATGACCCAGACGCAATGAATGTGAACAATCGACAAAACCAGGCACCGATGCGCTTGCTGATCACCGGCGCGACCGGTTTCATCGGCTCGCGCCTCGCGTTGCAGGCGCGACGCAACGGCATCGATGTGCTCGGCACCGGGCGCGCCGAGATCGACGTCGAGCGCGAGCGTCTCGCCGAGCTGCGCGCCGCGGATGTGCCCGTGGAAATCGGCACGCTGCACGATGTCGGCTTCGTGCGACGACTGGTGCGCGACCGTACGGTCGTGATTCATTTGGCGGCGGCCCAGCACGAATCGCACATGCCGGCCGCGTACTTTCGCTCGGTCAACGTCGACGTCGTGCGCCAGTTGCTGGAGGAATGCCGCAGCGCCGGGATCCGGCGCTTCGTGTACGGCAGCACCATGGGCGTGTATGGGGATGGCAGCCAGCAGCAGCTCGACGAGCAGAGCGAGCTGCGCCCGGAAAACCCCTACCAGGAGACGAAGCTCGAGGCCGAGGCGCTGGTGCGGGCGCGCGCCTACGACTTCGATACGGCGATCGTGCGCATTGCCGAGACTTACGGCCCGGGCGACTGGCGGCTGCTGAAGCTGTTCCGCGCGGTCGAGCGCGGCCAGTTCTTCATGATCGGCCCGGGCACGAACCGGCGGCAGTGCATTCATGTGAACGACCTGGTGCGCGGCCTGTGGCTCGCCGCCGAGCACCCCGCCGCGGTCGGCGAGACGTTCATCATGGCGGGACGCGAAGTGATGACGACGAACGAAATGGTCGAGCGCATCGCAACAGCGCTGGATCGCAAGCCGCCGCGCATGAAGGTGCCGCTGTGGCCATTCGTAGCGGCAGCAACGGTGCTCGAGAAAACGCTGCAACCGCTGCGCATTCATCCGCCGCTGCACCGGCGGCGGCTGGACTTTTTCCGCAAGTCGTTCGTTTTCTCGACGGTGAAAGCGCAGCGGCTGCTCGGCTTCACGCCGGAGATCGATTTTCAATCGGGTGCGGCCGACACCGCGCGCTGGTATCGCTCGCGTGGCCTGCTGGCGCCGCGCGCGGGCGGCGAAGTCGGCAGAGTGGAGTCGGCGTAAGACTATGTCTGCAACATTTCTCGATCCGGCGATGGCAGCGGGCAACCGGCCGCACGAGCGCATCCCTCCGACGATGGATCTCGAGTCCACCACGGACCTGACCGGTGACCACACCACGGACCTTGCACCAGTGACGACCGATACCGATCGCCCAGACCCGTTAGCAGAACTCTCGGCCGAGATGCCCGCCGACGTCGTCGGCACCCCGGACCTCGAGCCGGTCGAGCCGCAGGCCGACACCGGTTTCATGGCCCGCGAGCTTCCCGGGCTCGGCCGGCAGCGACCGCCGGCGCCGAAGGCGCTCGCGCCGGGCGAGATTCTCTGCGACCGCTTCATTCTCGAGCGCGTTCTGGGCAGCGGCGGCACGGCCATCGTCTTCCAGGCACGCGATATGACGTCGGCCAGCACCGCGCCGGACCTGCGCGTGGCCCTGAAGGCGCCGCGCAGCGATCGCGGCGACCGCGCGCGGGCCGCGGCGCGGCTGCATCACGAGTTCGAGCAGGCGAGCAAGCTCGCGCATCCGAACATCGTGCGCATGTTCGACCTGCACGAGCGGGACGAGTCGTGCTTCATCACGATGGAGTTGATCGAAGGCCGGCTGCTGTCGACGATCGTGCGCGACTGGACGATGCTGCCGCGCGCGCTCGCCAACAAGATCCTGCGCTCGTGCGCGCTGGCGCTGGACCATGCGCATGACCACGACGTGGTCCACGGCGACTTCAAGCCGGGCAACGTGTTCCTGACGCGGGACGAGGACGTGAAGATCGTCGACTTCGGCGCGTCCGCCGCGCTCTCGGGCGGCAGCTCGCGGATTCCCGCGGGCACGCCGGCGTACGCAAGCCCGCAGGTGCTGAGCGGCGAGACGCCGGACCGGCGCGACGACGTATTCAGCTACGCGTGCGTCGCGTACGAGTTGCTCACCGGCCAGCATCCGTTCCAGCATCGCTCGTCGCTCGAAGCCCGTGATGCGGGCATGACGCCGGCGCGTGCCTGGAATCTCTCCGCCCCGCAATGGCTCGCCCTGCTCTCCGCGCTCGCCTGGGATCGCGAGCAGCGTCCGGAGGACATCGTCACCGTGCTGGACTCGCTGCTCACGGAGTCCGAGCCTGTTACCGTGGCGCCGCCGATCCGGCCGACGGTCCCGATCGTCTCGACCGAGCTGCAGCCGGAGCTGATGCCGAAACAGCGCGGCTGGGGTTTCTTCGTATTCGTCGCCTGCGCGATCGTCGTGATCTTCATCGCGTGGCAGCGCGACGATGGACCGGATGGGCCGGCCCAGGCCGCGCAGGTCCCGGATCCGACGCCGCAGGAGACGACTACCGCAGCGCCATTGACGAGCTCAGTGGTGGGTGCAGTCGAGCGCCCGCGCGATTCGCTGCCTTCGATGACGGACGACGAGCCGTTCGCTTTGTCCGAGGCTGCCTCGCCGAACGGTGCGAAAACAGCGATGCTCTCGCCTGCCGCGGGCCCGATGCCCGCTGCCGCGCCGCCGAAGCCGTCGGCGCCGCCTGCTCCGCTCAGCGAGATTTCCTTCGAATCCAGCTCCATCGTCACCACGGAGAGCTCCGTGGCGGCGGTATTCCTGATCAAGCGTTCGCAACCGCTGCGCGGCCGCGCGCGCGTGCAATGGGTCGCGACCAGCGGCACGGCCGATGCGGGCATCGACTTCGCGTCGAGTGCCGCGGGCTCCGTGGAATTCGCGGACGGACAGGCGCAGCGCGCGATCTACGTGCCGCTGCGCAACGACCTGATCAAGGAAGGCGACGAGACTTTCAAGGTCACGCTGAAGTCGCCGCAGAACGCGAAGCTGGGCCCTATTGCGATCGCCGAAGCGACGATCCGGGACGACGATTGAGTGTCGCCCCTCGCTGGAGGGGCACTATCTGACTGCGACCGCCGCCACCTTCTTGCTCAGCACTCGCACCTTCTTGCCGTAGAGCATGAAGATCACGCGCATCGTCAGCTCCAGAACTGTCGTGACGGCGAGTCCGACGTAGTTCAGGGGATTCTTCCAGAACACGTACAGCTTCAGGGCGAACGGCCGCACTTGCCGGAACCCGCCCAGCTCCAGCAGCTGCGTCAGGCTGTATTCCGTGACGAGGTAGAAGTGGTCGATGTTGTGCGCGAGGTTTTCGGAGCCGACCAGCGGATTCGCGCCGTTCATCGCGTACACGACGATGCGGCCGCCCGGGCGTAGCGCCGCGTGGCACAACTGCAGGAATTCGATCGTCTCCTGGTGCGTGAGGTGGTTCAGCTCCTGCTCCGGGATGATCACGTCGAACTCGCCGCGGCTGCGCTCGAGATAGTTGAACGCCTCCGCCACCTCGCACGGCAGGCCGTGACGGCGCGCGTGCTCCACTTTGGATGGATCGGAATCGATGCCGACGACGGCGGCATAGCCCGCCTTCGCGAGCACCTCGACGAGGTAGCCCGGGCCGCAGCTGATCACCAGGATCCGCGTGGCGCGATCGGCCGGCAGATGCTGCAGGTAGTTCGCACGGTAGTAGGCGGCAAACGACTTGTAACCCGCCTCGATGTCTTTCGGCGCCTGCCAGTAGGAGTCGAACGGCTCGAGTCGGGCGGCGAGCACGCGGCGCGTGCCGGGGGCTCGTTCGGGCAGCAGGGGCTGAACGTTCATAGATGTAAGCGGATAACGGATAACGTGCGTGTAAATCCGGGAACGCAGGGCCGAGTTCCGTCGTTGAGAGGGCAGTCCGCGATATTCGGACAGGCATAGAACTTGCTCGGTATTGCTGATGCGTATCCTCTTCTGCAACTACGAATATCCGCCGCTGGGCGGCGGCGGCGGCGTCGTGATGGCGGCGCTCGCACGCCAGCTCGCGCGGCGCCACGAAGTCACGGTGCTGACGTCACGCGCGGGCGACCTCGCCGCGCAATCCAATGACCAGGGCGTGCAGGTTTTGCGCGTGCCGGTCTTCTTCCGCCGCCAGCTCGCCGTTGCAAACTTTCCTTCGATGCTGGCGTACCTGCCGAGCGGCTTCGTGCGCGGCCTGTCGCTGCGGGCACAGCAGTTCGACGTGATCAACACGCATTTCGTCGTGCCCACGGGGCCGCTCGGGCACGCGCTGGCGCGCTCGCATCGGCTGCCGAACGTCCTCTCGGTCCACGGCGGCGACCTGTTCGATCCGAGCAAGCGCTCGTCGCCGCATCTGCACGCGCCGTTGCGGGCAGCGGTACGCTGGATGCTCAAGGCCGCCGACGAGGTCGTCGGCCAGTCGCGCGACACCGTGCGGCACGTGAACGACTTGTACGGAGTGCACAGGGACGTCGGACTGATTCCGCTCGGCATCGAGCGTCCGCCGGCGCGGGTCGTCGCGTCGCGCGCGACTTTCGGCCTGCCGCACGACGCCTTCGTCATGGTCACGATCGGGCGGCTGGTTGCACGCAAGGCGAGCACGCAGCTGGTCGATGTCCTGTGCGCTAGCGGTATCCCGAATGCGCATCTGCTCGTCATCGGTGACGGTCCGGACGCCGCGGCGATCCGGCAGCGCGCCGCCGAGCTCGGCGTCGAAAAGCGGGTCCACCTGCCGGGCCAGGTCGCGGACGCCGAAAAGTATGCGGCGCTCTCGATCGCCGACGCCTTCGTCTCGACCAGCCAGCACGAGGGCTTCGGGCTAGTGTTCCTGGAAGCCATGGCGTTCGGGTTGCCGATCGTCTGCTACGACCGCGGCGGTCAGACGGACTTCCTGGCGAGCGGCGAAACCGGCTTCGTCGTCAAGCTCAACGACACCGGCGCGTTCACCCATGCGGTCCGTGCAATTCATGCCGATATTTATTTGCGACGCCGCCTCGGGCAACGGAACCGACAGACCGTCGAAAACTATTTCATTGACAGCTGCGCTGCCCGCTACGAGCAGGTGTTCGCGGCTGTCATCGACCGACGCCTGGCGGCGCACCGCGGCGTGGCCCCTACCAGCAGTAGTCACCTCTGAATGTGCGGCATCGCAGGCATCGTCAACTCCGACCCGGCGCGCGACGTCGCAATGCGTCGCATGCTGGACGCGCTCGCCCATCGGGGACCCGACGGCGAAGGTATCTATCACGACCCGTTCGCAACGTTGGGACACCGCCGGCTGTCGATCATCGATCTCGCCGGCGGCCAGCAGCCGCTGCGCAATGCCGATCGCTCGATCCTGCTGGTGTGCAACGGCGAGATCTACAACTACCGTGAGCTGCGCCGCGAGCTCGAGCGCGACGGCTACCAGTTCCTGACGCACAGCGATTGCGAAGTCATCATCGCGCTGTACGAGCGCCACGGCGATCGGCTGCTGAACCGCCTGCGCGGCATGTTCGCTTTCATGCTGTGGGACACGAAGCGCCGCCGGTTGCTCGCCGCGCGCGATCACCTCGGCCAGAAGCCGCTGTACTACTCGTGCGACGAGCGCGGCTTCGCGTGCGCCTCCGAGATCAAGGCGCTGCTCGCATTCGACGGGCGCCCGCCTCGCCTGAATCTCGCGGCGCTCGACCAGTATCTCGCCCTGCGCCTGATCGATGCTCCGCTGTCGATGTTCGAGGGCATCCACAAGCTGCCGCCCGGTCATTCGCTGGTGCTCGAAGCCGGCGGCGCGCCGCGCATCGAGCGGTACTGGCACCTGGAGCAGGAACCCAAGCTGAGCGGCTCGGAAGAGCAGCTGTGCGACGAGCTCGAAGCGCGCGTCGAAGAGGCGCTGCGGCTGCACCTCGTCAGCGACGTGCCCGTGGGCGCGTTCCTGAGCGGCGGCATGGACTCGAGCCTGCTGGTCGCGGTGCTCGCGCGCAAGCTCGGCGTGCAGAAGCTGCCGACGTTCACGATGGGCCTCGACTATCAACGCTTCGACGAGGCGCCGGCCGCTCGCGCCGTGGCGCAGTTGTTCGGCACCGAGCATCACGAAGAGCGCGTGACGCCCGAGATCACGGCGCTGCTGCCGGATCTGGTCGACGCGCTCGACGAGCCGTCGGATCCGCTTTCGCTGTGCACGTGGCTCCTCGCGCGCTTCACGCGCCGCCACGTCAAAGTCGTGATTGGCGGCGACGGCGGCGATGAGCTGTTCGGCGGCTACGACCGCTACTACGGCAATCTGTACGCGTCGCATTACGGCAAGGTGCCGGAAGCGCTGCGCCGGCGCGTGCTCGCTCCGGCGGTCGCGCTGATTCCGGAGTCCGGCTGGTACAAGAGCGTCGGCCATCAGCTGCGCTGGCTGCACCACCTGTCGTTCCATTCCGGTGGCGCGCGCTACGCTGCGAGCCTTTCGTATTTCTATTTCGACCGCGAGCGGCGCGCGCAGCTGTTCGCCCCGCAGGTCGCGGACCAGTGGCGGCAGCTCGATGCGGAAGCTGCAATCCGTGGTCCCTACGAGACTTCGGGCGGTGGTGCGCTGGACAAGATGCTGTTCGCCGACAGCATGGTGCGTCTGCCGAATCACCCGGTAATGATCACGGACCGCATCTGCATGGCGCACGGGCTCGAGGCGCGCAGTCCCTTCATGGACCACGAGCTCGCCTCGTTCGCGGCGCGTCTTGCGCCGGCGCTCAAGGTGCGCGGCGGCACGCTGCGCTACATCCAGCGCAAGCTCGCAGCGCGTTACTTGCCGCAGCAGATCCTCAATCGCCCCAAGCAGGGCTTCTCATCGGCCCTGCCCTACCTGCTGCAGAAGGAGTACGCCCGGCTCTACACCAGCTGCCTGCGCGATTCGCGCCTGGCACACGATGGCATCCTCGACGGCGGCCTCATGACGCGACTGATCGATGAGCACACGGCGAAGCGCGCCGATCATGGCAACCGCCTGTGGCTGCTGATCAACGCGGAAGTCTGGTACCGGATGAAGATTCTCGGCCAGTCGAAGGAAGACATGCGCGCCGTGCTACAGCCGACAGCCTACAGCCTCACTGCATGAAACACTGGCTGCGCATCTCGATCACGGTCGTCGCCTGTGCGCTGCTGCTCATCTATGTCGTAGATGTTCGCGCGGTGCTGCACACGCTGATGCGCTGCGATCCGCTCTGGGCGCTGGTGGCGCTCGGCGCATTCACGATCGACCGCGTGCTGATGAGCTTCAAATGGGGCCTGCTGCTCAAGATACGCGGCTACACGGTGACGCTTACCGAGCGGCTGATGGTCTATTGCAGCTCCATGATGTGGGGCCTGGCGCTGCCGAGCACCGTCGGCGCCGACGGCATCAGGATCATGCTGGTGCGCCGCTTCGGCGTGCGGGTCGACGATGCGCTCGCGACGATTCTCGTGGAGCGTGGCCTCGGCTTCATCTCGGCGCTGCTGATGGCAGTGATGAGCCTGCTGCTGCTGCGGTTCATCGTGCCAGACGCTGGTGAATACGGCACGCCGCTGCTCATCGGAATTGTCAGCCTGCTCGTGGCCATCGGCGTCCTGCTGCTGTCGTTCAACAGCAAGGCCGTAACGTCGGTGCTCGGCCTCCTGCCTCAGCGAGTCGCGCAGAGCTCGGCCGCGCGGCTCATCCTGCGTCTGCACGAGGCGTACCGTTCGCTGTCGCTGGATCGCGGCAGGCTCTGGCTGTTCTTCATCCTGACGGTCGCGGAGCAGTTGCTGGTCGCCGTCTGCTATGGCCTGGTGGCGCTTGCATTGCAGCTGCAATTCAATGCCGTTCTGCTGCTGGCCGCTGTGCCGCTGGCGATTTTGATTTCGCGGCTGCCGATCTCGATCGACGGGCTCGGCGTCTACGAAGCGATCTTCATCGGCGTGATGGCGCTGGGCGGCATGAGGCCGGACGATTCACTGGCGCTGTCCGTTGCCGCCCGCGTCTTCCAGGTCGTGGTGTGGCTGCCGTGGTGGCTGATGATGGTTGCGAGAACCGGCGCAATGCGCCCGCCGGCGGAGTCCGCAACTTCGCAGGCGGCGCCCGCGCCGGGCAAGCAGACACCACCGTCGCGCGTAGCGACGTAGCTCGCGGCTACTGCTTGGCGTAGTTGTAGTAGGCGCTGTCGTTGCGCTCTGCCGAGCGATTCAGCACGACTCCCAGCAGGTTCATCTCGGCCAGCACTTCCTTGGCGCGAGTCAGGGAGTTGCGCTCCGTCGTGCCTTCCGCGACGACCAGCAACAGGCCGTCGATCTGCGGCGCGAAGGCCAGCACGTCGTCGGCAGCCAGCACCGGGGGCATGTCGAAGATCAGGATGCGGCGCGGTTGCTCGGCATCCAGCGCCTGCATCAGCTCCAGCATGCGCTGCGAGGTCAGCAGCTCGGACGAGTTGACGACCGGCGTGAAGTTCGGGATCACCAGCAGCCGCTCGATGTCCGGCGCGTACACGATGTTCTCGAAGCTGGCGTTGCCCTGCAGGTAGTCGCCGAGGCCTTTCTCGCCGTGCACGCTGCGCATGCCGAGATATTCGGCGACGCGCGGCCGCTGCAGATCCAGGTCGACCAGCGCGACCCAGGTGCTCGGGTCCTGCGCCAGCGCGATCGCGAGATTGATGGCCGTGAGCGTCTTGCCCTCGCCGGCGGTCACGCCGGTGATGGCGAAGGAGCGCCACTGGTTCGCTTCCAGGCGGCGCAGGACGCGCGTACGCAGGATCTTGTAGGCGCGCAAGGCGCCAGCATCCTGCAGCTGCGGCAGCACCAGCGAGTCGTGCAACGCGGCCTTGTCCAGCGTGATCGGCTGAAAGCGCTGCATGTGCGAGGTATCGACGGGCGCCGTCGGCACGCGTCGCAGTCGCGCCTGGCCGCGGGCCGGTTCGTTGGCAGTACTACCCTGCCGTGCCTTGCGCTCTGCGCTCTTGCGCACTGCTTCTTCGATGATGCTCATGAGCGTGCTGGTCCTCGCCTCAACGAATGATGAAGGCGGCAGCGCCGCCAACGACTATCAGAGCCACTGCGGCCGCCTTGGAGAACGCCCAGCGCATCTTGCGATGCGGGTTGCGTCCCACTCTTTCGATGACCGGCACCGCGGTCAGCGGCGTCACGTCGAGAATGTCGCGGATATCGCGCACGCCGCGCACGGTCGGATCGAGCAGCTGTGCGAACACGATCGAGCTCAGGGAGGCCATCAGCGCGAAAGCGACTGCGACCGCGAAGATCGCGATGCGCTGCGGCTTCGCCGGCTTGTCCGGGAGCGACGGCTCCGACTTGATGTGGAACTTGTCGGCCGTGCCGTTGGCGATCGCGGCCTCGCTGACTTCGGCGTCCATCTGGCGCTTCAGCAGGTCCTGGTACTTGGCGCGCGCGCTGTCGAGATCGCGCGTCACGGCCGCGTACTCCTTCTCGACCTGCGGCGCCGTGTTCATGCGGCCCTCGAGGTCCGTCATCTTCTTGCGCAATTCCAGGCCGCGCTGCTGCATCGCTGCGATCTGCGTGTCGGTGGCGTTGAGCTGCGTCTGCAGCTGCACGGCCATCGGCGAATCCGACGCCAGGGTGGTGTCGGCGGACTCGCCCGACTTGATGCGCGCTTCCAGCGATTCGATGTTGCGCTCGATGCGCTTGATGTCCGGATGCTCCTCGCCGTAGCGCTGGCGCGCTTCCGCGAGAATGGATTTCTGCTGCTGCACCTGCTGGCGCAGCGTCATGCCGCTCGGCGAGCCGCCGGAGCGCATCATGTCGATCTGCCGGCGCAGCGAGATCATGTCGGGGTGGTTGGGATCGTAGATCGCCGACTTCTGCTTGTACTGCGCCTCGAGCTCGTTGATGTTGTTCGTCTCAGGTCCGGTCGAGCGCGCCTGCTGCAGCTGGGCGACCAGGAACACGCGCTCGCGGCGCAAGCCCTGCAGCTGCGTCTCGACGCTGTTGATCTCGTTCTCGGCGCGGTCCATCGAGTTCATGTTCAGATCGTTCAGCTCGGGCAGCTGGCCGACGTTCTTCGCCTTGAAGTCCGCGAGCTTCCCTTCGAGCTCCCCGACGCGCGTGCGCATGCGCTCGGCCTCGCTGCCGAAGAATTTCGCCGTGCCGGCCGCGTAGCTGCGGCGGTCGTGGCGATTGCCCTCGAGGAACGCCTGCGTCAGCCACTTGGCGCCCGCGTACGAGCGCTGCGGATCGAGGTTGTCGTAGCTGACGGTGAAGGCAGTGACCACCTCGCGCTCGCGGCCCGACTCCGGATCGATGATCGGCACGGTGACCATGTCGACCTTGATGTCCTTGCCGAGGCGCTTGAGCGCGCTCTTCGGATCATCCTTCTGATCGTCGTACAGCTGCTCCTTCGCGAGCAGCTTGGAGAGATTCTCGCCGCTCAGCACGGCCGTGCTCAGGCTCTGCACGTACTGATCGGCGTAGAGCGGCTCGTCCGACTGGCGCGCTATCGAGTCCTGCAGCGTCGTGTCGGCCGCGCTCTGCCGCGTGTCCTGCGAGCCTTCGATCTCGATCAGCGACGAGGAGCGGTAGACGTCCGGCAGGATGAGAGCTGCCAGGCCGCCGAGCGCCACGATCGGCAGACCGACGAGGAGCAGCAGGCGCTTGCGCTTGCGGACGATGCCGAGGTAGTCGCCGAAGCCCGGCGTTTCGTCGGCCGGAAACTGCGGCGTGGGTTGCTGTTGCATGCTCTGGGCTCTATTCCGGACGTTTCGGTTCGTAGACAAGGCTGACCAGGAACGTGTTCATGCTGCGGTCGGACAATTCATCCGCGTATTCCTGCCAGCGGTAGCCGTAGGTCGCTGTAACCGCGAAGTTGCGCAACACGCGCCACTCGAAGCCGCCTTCGGCGGCCGCGTACTTGCGCGTCGGGAATGTGCCGCCTGCGGCAATATCCTCGTCGTGCGAGCCGCGGGCTGCCAGCACCAGTGAGACGCGCGGCGACACCTCGTGGTTAATCTGCATACGCAACTGGTAGCGCTCCACTACAGTTCCCGCTGCCACCGGCTGAACGTCACGAGTCAGGTCGAGAAACAGGCGGTTGCGCAGCGTATTCCAGCTGCCGCCCACACCCGCCAGCACGCTGGTGTCGCTTTCGCCGTTTTCCGGTTCAGACTGCTGCGCGCCGACCCGGACGTAAACACGGGAGGTCTCGGAGAACTTCGTGTCCCACTGCACATACGCGCCGTACGCGTCGGTATCGAAAACCGTTTCGTACCGGGATGCGACACCGCGCAGCGAAAACGTGGAGCGCTCGGAAGTCCGGTAACCCCAGCCCGCTTCGACGCCGGCGTCGCTCCAGTCGACCTGCGCGCCCTGCAGCTGATTCTCGAAATCCGCGCGCGTGTAGTGCGCAGCGAAGTCCACGACCTGGCGCTGCGAGACGTCGTAGCTGAAGAAGGGCGCGATGCGCGCGAAGGTGCGGTCGTTGTGCTGGACGAAACGGCCCGAGTCGCCCTCGGGTGGACTGCCAAGATCGCCGCCGGTGTCGCCACCCTCGGGCAGCTCGCTGCGGGTGACATCTTCGCGAGACAGCTGGCCGGTCACGCCCATGCGTCGCCGCGGCGTGTTATCGAGGTAACTTGCGTCCAGATAGTAGTTCGCGAGGTTGTCGTCGGAGTCGCTGCCGAAGTACGTGCCCTGCACGCTCGGCGTGATCTCGATCTGCGTACGCGGATCGAGCGTGCGGAACGTGACCCCGGCCTCGGCCTCGGCGCCCGACACTTCCACCTCCGTGCCTGGCGGGCCGAGATGATAGTTGTCGCTGTAGCGATAGCCGGCCGCCACGCGCGGCGCAATTTCCCAATTGGCGGCGCCCGCGTTACCCGCCGCGAGCGCGGCGAACAGCACGACCGGACAGATGAACTGCGGCGTAACCAGGCGCCGCGGCGTTTTACGGCACGACAACGATGTCTCCACTCAGAAGCTCAATGTTGGTGTCGAGGCTGCGGCCGCGGACCACGTCGTTATAGCGGAAGGCCATGCCCTTCTGCTGGGCACCCTGGCCGCGCAGCACGATGATGTCGTTGGTGGCCGCGAACGGGGTCATGCCGCCGGCCATGCTGAGCGCCTGCATGATGTTGACGCTCGGATTCACGATGAACTCGCCCGGCTTGTTGACCTGGCCGAGTACGAAAATCTTGTTGCCCTTGATCTCCTGCACCGAGATCGTCACCACGGCGTCGGAAATGTACTTGGTGAGCCGGTCGCTCACGGTCTTGTTGAGCTCCGCCACCGTCTTGTTGCGCGCATCCACTTCGCCGACGAGCGGAAAGGAGAACTGGCCGTCCGGCCGCACCAGCACCGTGCGCTGCAGGTCGGGCTCCTTCCACACGGAAATCTCCAGCGTATCGCCGGGCTTCACGGTGTAACCGGCCGTGGCCTGCGCGTGCGCGGATGCGATGCACCCAAAGTAGGCGGCACTGCTCAGCAGCAGCAGGCGGGCGGTCAGGAAAAATCTACGCAGCAGCATTCAGTGCGCTCCAGCAGAAAGTGAAGTTCGTAATTGCGGTTGGCCTGCCCCTTGCAGGTCATGTGCCAACGACAGGCACTGTCGCCTCACGCAGTCGCCGATCTGTCGGCGAAGCGCGGCACGCAGGCACTCGGCCCATCGAAACCCTGTCGGTAGTTCACCGCGGTGGCATCGCCGGCGCGAAATTCAGTTGTAAGAACGTTGGATCGAGTCATGTCTGGTGAAAAAAGTACAACGCAGGATGGGTACATCGACGCTGCACAACGCACGAAGAGCGCAGGAGTGCCCGCGTTGTCGGTCATTGTCCCGCTCTACAACGAGCAGGAGAGCGTACGACCTCTGTATGACGCGATCGTTCAGGCGCTCGCCTCGCTCGATCGCTCGTTCGAGATGGTGTTCGTCGACGACGGCAGCAAGGACGACACCGTTGCGGTCGCCACTCAGCTCGCCCGTCGCGATTCGCGTCTGCGCATCGTCAAGTTCCGGCGCAACTACGGCCAGACGGCCGCGATGGCCGCTGGCATCGAGCACGCCAATGGCGAAGTGCTGGTCACGATGGACGGAGATCTGCAGAACGATCCGGCCGACATCCCGTTGTTGCTGGAGCAGATCGACGCCGGCTTCGACGTCGTGGTCGGCTGGCGCCACAACCGCCAGGACAAGCTGATCACGCGCAAGATTCCCTCGCGCATCGCCAATTGGCTCATCGGCAAGGTGACGCGCGTGCCGATCAAGGACAACGGCTGCTCGCTCAAGGCCTTCCGCGCGGCGCTGATCAAGCGGATTCCGCTGTACTCCGAGATGCATCGCTTCATTCCCGCGATGGCGTCGATCGCCGGTCCGCGCGTCGCGCAGATCCGCGTGCGACATCACGCGCGGCAGTTCGGCCAATCCAAGTACGGGCTGTCGCGCATCTACAAGGTGCTGCTGGACCTGATGGTGATCAAGACGATCGCCAGTTTCGCTTCGCGGCCGCTGCGGTGGTTCGCGTTCCTGTCGCTGCCGCTGTTTGCGCTCGCGTTCTTCGCGTTCGGCCAGACTGCCACGGACGTATTGCTGCTGGGCCAGGACGCATTCTCGTTGCCGATCGCCGGCTCCGGCGTGATCTTCCTCGGCTCGGGGCTGATCCTGCTGTGCGGCGGCGCGCTGGCGGAGCTGATCTACGCGCGCGGCGACGTCCGTGACCGTGAATTCCTCAAGCTGACTCAGACGATTCTTGCAGGGCGACGCAACCCCGGCGCCGATCGAGCGTTATAGAGCACCATGAAGCCGCAATCCGCACCTCCGTCCATCTCCGTCATCGTGCCGATCGGCGCGCGCCGCGCCGCTGACATCGGAGCGCTCTATCGCGAATATCGGGCCGGCATTGCCGCTACGGGCGCGACGCACGAGTTCATCTTCGTTCTCGACGGGCCGCGACCGGAGGCGCGTCGCGCACTGGAGCTGCTGCTGCGCGAAGGCGAGGAATTCACCATCGTCAACCTGACGCGTAACTTCGGCGAAGCCGCGGCACTCACGGCCGGATTCGAGCGCTCGAGCGGCGGCACGATCGTGACCCTGCCCGCTTATCCGCAGATCGAGCCTGGCGACATCCGCAAGCTACTCGCGGCGCTGAGCACGGCCGACATGGCGATCGGCTATCGCTGGCCGCGTTATGGCAACGCGCTCGATCGCCTGCGGCGCTCCGCGTTCCATGGCCTCGTGAACTTCGTGACGGGTGCGCGCCTGCGCGATCTCGGCTGCGGCGTGCGCGCGATGCGGCGCCAGGTGCTCGAAGAGATCGATCTGTACGGCGACCAGCATCGCTTCCTGCCGATCCTGGCGATGCGCCTCGGCTTCCGCGTCAGCGAAGTGCCGGCGCGGCAATCCGCGCAGGATCGTCACGGCCGGATCTATCGGCCGCGCGAGTACATGCATCACCTGCTGGATCTGTTCAGCATCTTCTTCCTGATGCGCTTCACCAAGAAGCCGTTGCGCTTCTTCGGCATGCTCGGCGCCGCGACATTCGGAGTCGGTGCGGTGCTGATCGCGTATCTCGGCCTGGATCGATTGCTGTTCAGCGAGCCCTTGGCGGATCGCCCTGCCCTGCTGCTGGCGGCGCTGCTGCTGGTGCTCGGCATGCAGGTGTTCGCGCTCGGCCTGCTCGGCGAGCTCATCATCTTCACGCATGCACGCGGGCTGAAGGACTACCGCGTCGAAGAGATCATTCAGTACCCGGATGCGGTCGCGGCGGATTCGGGCAGCGACTCGCTGCCCGAGCAGCCCGGGGCCAGCCCGGAAATGCGCACTTCCGGGCCACCCGCCATCACTGTTTGAGTGCCGCTGTTCAGCGTCAGGGTGACGCTGTCGAGAATGCGCGAGGGCAGACGCTCGGGCTCCGCCGTCGAGTAAATCATGGTCACTTCCGACAGACGCGCGGACGACGCGATGACGCCGTCGGTGAGGAAGGAGTGTGCCTGGTTGATCAGCACGACATGCGGCCGGCCCAGGCGATCGTGGAGCGCCTGTAGCTGTACGAGCAATGCATCCGTGAACACCGGCCGCGTCTCGACCGTGAGCGCCGCGAGGTTGATCGCAACGCTCGTAGTGGGCTGATCGAGCGCGCCGAGAATCTCCGTCAGACGCGGCACTTCGTGCTCGTCGCCGAAAACTTCGACTTCGGGCGGCACGCGCATGCCGCCGACTTCCGCGCCGATGATGCAGCACTGATAACTGCTCGCCAGGAACTGGTCGAGCAGGCGGCTGCACAGCGCGGCCTTGCCGGTGCCCTGCGGCCCGTGCACGAGCACCGAGTCGCGGCACGGAGTGATTTCGACCGCAGTGCCGTCGGCGCGCACGCCGACCACGACTTTCTGACGAGGCACCGCGACGCTGAGATCGCTTGCGATCAGATCCTGGGCGAGCTCGAGGAACCCTTCGCAGTACGCGCCCTGAGTCACGCGATTCGCGACGCGCTGCACGAGAGGGTCTGCGTTCTGGACTGCGACCGCATGCTCGGCGAACTCGAACAGCGCCAGGTCATTCGCGCCGTCGCCGATCGCCACCAGGTTGTGGCGCGACACACCGAGCTCCCGCAGCGCGGCCCACACGCCGGACGCCTTGTTGACGCCGGCTGGCAGCATCATCAGCGCTCCGGGATTCGTCACGAGCTGGAAATCGAGCTGCAGCTTGCGCAGCGCCGCGCTGACCTCGGCCTCGTTCGCCTGCACGGTGCGCACGATCGAGCTGCCGACGGTCAGTGGCGTCACGTGTCGCCGGCGCAGCTCCTGCAGCAGGATCTCCGGCGGCGCCTGCGCGAGAATTTCGGATTCGCGCGTCGAGGGGCGGTGCATCACCGCGCCGTTCTCGGCCACGACGTAGTCGAACAGGCGCGCTTCGGGGAAGATCTCCAGCAGCTCGCGCAGCTCGCGGCCGGTCACGAGAATCAGCTTGCGGCCCGTCGCGGCCAGCGCCCGCAGGGATTCGATGCAACGCTCGTCGCAGCGCCCATCGCGCGCGAGCGTTCCATCGAAACCTGCGGCTAACGCGACGTAGCGCATTTGAACAGCTCTTCGTAGGCCGCGAGCAGTCGCGGCGCCTCGTGCTCCCATGCCAGCTCGGATTTCACCCGCTCCAGGCCGGCGGCGCCCATGCGACGGCGCAGCTCCTCGTCGTCCAGCAGCGCGACCAGCTGGCGCGCCATGTCGATCGGATCGTTGCGACGCGCGTACAGCGAAGCGTCCTGCGCCGACACGCGGCCCTCGGTGAGATCGAACTGCACGATCGGCTTGCCCAGCGCCATGTACTCCATGATCTTGTTCATGGTCGACTTGTCGTTCATGTCGTTGGCGACGTCCGGGTTCACGCAAACGTCCGCGGTGTTGAGCATCGCGAGCAGCTCTTCGTCCGGCACGCGGCCGGTGAACGTCACGTAGTCCGCAACGCCGAGTTGCTCGGCGAGCCGGCGCATCGCCTCGAGTTCCGTGCCGCCGCCGACCAGGCCGAACTGGATGTCGGTGCGCTTCATGACCTGCACGATGTGCTGCACCGAAGAGAGCAGCCCGTCGATGCCTTCCTGCCGTCCCATCACGCCGACGTAGCCGACGAGATAGCGCCGGCCGTTCTTGAGCGCGGGTGTCGGCGGCAACAGGCGCAGGCGGCGCAGATCCGGGCCGCTGCGCACGACGAAAACCTTGTCGGGCGGACGCGAGCCCCGCTCGATCGCAATCCGGCGATATGACTCGTTGGTCGCGACGCAGACGTCCGCGGTCCTGAACGTCAGGCGCTCGAGCCAGACCATCAGCCGGTAGAAGAAGTCGCGCCGCTGGAACTTCGCTTCGTACAGCTCGGGATTGATGTCGTGGTGATCGAACAGGAATTTCTTGCCGAAAAGCTTGTAGAAGCCGCCGATCAGGAACAGCGTGTCCGGCGGATTGCAGGCGTGGATCGCGTCGAAGCCGCGCTCCATGAGGATGCGCAGCGACAGCGCGAACTCGGCGAGCAGCGCCCAGCTGTACTCGGCCAGGTAGCCGAGCGGGCCGCTGGCCTCGAACGGCTGCACGTGGCGATAGATCGCGATGCCGTCGATTTCCTCGAAACTCTTCTCGTAGCCTTTGCCCTTCGGGCAGATGATCGAAACGAGATAGCCCGCCGCGGCGAGCGTGCGCGCTTCCTGCCATACGCGCCGATCGAACGGGCACGGCAGGTTCTCGACGATGATGAGCACGCGCCGGCCGAGCCCGGTCATTGCGACGGCGGAGCTCACTGTCTGTCCTTCTGCGCCCATCACCAGCACACGCCGCGATAACGCGCCTGGTGCGCTTGGCGATCGGGGAGAACAGCTACGTCGAGCAGCAACTGCTCGGGGCGGGTATGCGCCCGCAGCACTGCCAGCACTTCAGGCGTGCGCGTTGCGACCACGAGCACCTCGGCTTCTCGAACCAGACGCTCGACGTCGCCCGTCATCACGGACGCAATGTGCGGAATGCTCTCCTCGATGTAGCGGCGGTTCGCGCCGATCAGCCGCGCCACGTTGACCTGCGGATCGTAAATCGAAAGTTGCAGGCCCTTGCCGATGAAGCGCTCCGCCATGATCACGAGCGGGCTCTCGCGCAGATCGTCGGTGCCAGCCTTGAAGCTCAGGCCGATCATCCCGACGCGCCGCAGGCCGCTCGCGAGCACCTGCTCGATGGCATGCTCGATATGCGCCGTGTTGCTCGCCATGATGCTGGCGAGCATCGGCACCTCGACGTCGGTGCTTTTCGCCAGGTACACCAGCGCCTTCAGATCCTTCGGCAGGCACGAGCCGCCGAACGCGAAGCCGGGCCGCAGGTACGCGGGCGAGATGTTCAGCTGGCGATCCATGCACAGCAGCTGCATCACCTCGTGCGGATCGACGCTGGAAGCCTGACAGATCCGTCCCATCTCGTTCGCGAACGTCACCTTCAGCGCGTGAAAGACGTTGCACGCGTACTTGAGCATCTCGGCCGTGCGGATCGAGGTCTCCCGGAACTCGCACGGCAGATGGCCGAAGATGCCGCGCAGCGCGGCGACGCCGTGCGGATCGCTGGCGCCGACGATGCTCAGTGGCGGATGGTCGTAGTCGTGGATCGATGTGCCTTCGCGCAGGAATTCCGGCTGAAAGCACAGGCTGAAGTCGACGCCGGCCTTGAGACCCGATGCGGCTTCCAGCGCCGGCTGGATGACTTCCTCGACGGTGCCGGGCTTTACGGTCGAGCGCACGACCAGGGTATGACGCGTGGCCTTCTGTGCGAGCACGGCGCCGATCTGCTCCGCGACGCGTGTGATCGCGTCGAGGTTCTGGCTGCCGTTGGCGCGCGCCGGCGTGCCGACGCAGATGAACGAAATGTCGGTCGATAGGATCGCGTCGCGCACTGAATCGGTGACGTTGACCCGGCCGCCGCGCATGATGCTGCGAGTCAGCTCCTGGATGCCGGTTTCGACGATCGGCGCCTGACCGCGCCGCAGCATCTCCAGCTTCGCGGGATCGATGTCCACGCCGGTCATCTCGTGACCGTCGCGCGCCAGACACGCGAGCGACACGGCGCCGACGTAGCCGAGGCCGAAGATGCTGATTTTCCGCGGCGTCGCCGGCGCGACGACCTCATCGTCGGCCGCCTCGTCGGGCCACGTGTTACGCGCTGCTGCCGTTGCGGTCTTGGTTGCGTCGCTCTGCAGGGTCATGCTGTCTCCGGTCTTACATTGCAAGCGTGTGCCGGAGCGGCAAGTTCTATGCCGCCATGGAAAATCTACAGATCGCGTCGCTGGCGTGCGACGTGGATTACATACACGGCGGATTCATCGATAGCGCGTCGGCCATCCGCGCAGCGTGGCGTGGCGACTTTGACTACAGCCCTTGCGCGGTTACCCACAAGAAAAAATTTATTACAACGGAACTGCAAGTGCGCTTGAAGAATTTGCATCTGGACGCGCGCGAATGCGCAGCGAAACACCGAGGGGACAGCACCAAGTGGATTCGAGGATTACTCAGCACGAGGGCGGACTGGGCAGCCTGCTAGGCCGCTCGCCCGCGATGAAACAGGTGTTCGCGCTGATCCAGCGCGTCGCGCCGACCGAAGCGACCGTGATGATCATGGGCGAGAGCGGCTCCGGCAAAGAGCTGGTCGCCGAGTGCATCCACCTCCTGAGTCATCGTGCGCAGGGACCGCTGGTCGCGATTAACTGCGGCTCGATTCCCGGCTCGCTGATCGAGGCCGAGCTGTTCGGCTACGAGAAGGGCAGTTTTACCGGAGCTTCGCGCGCGCACGCCGGCGTATTCGAGCGCGCCACTGGCGGCACGCTCTTCCTGGACGAAGTCACGGAGATGCCGCTCGACATGCAGACGCGGCTGTTGCGCGTCCTGGAGACCGGTCGTTTCTATCGCGTCGGCGGTACGCAGGAAATCAAGACCGACATCCGCGTCGTCGCTGCCACGAATCGCAACATTACCGAAGCCGTCGTGAACCGACAGCTGCGCGAGGATCTGATGTATCGCCTCGCGGTGTTTCCGCTGCATCTGCCGCCGCTGCGCGAGCGCGCCGGCGACGTGCCGCCGCTCGCTGAGCATTTCCTCGGCCTGCTCAATCGCGCGAACAGCACGCACAAGCGTTTCTCGCCGTCGTTCGCCGAAGCGTTGCGTGCGTATCGCTGGCCGGGCAACGTGCGCGAGCTGAAGAATGCGGTCGAGCGCAGTTTCATCCTGGCGGATGACGTGCTCGACCTGGACCTGACGTTGTCAATGGCGGCGCAGGTGCCGCAGCAGATCGATCAGCCGCGACCGGCGGGATTGCATGTGCCGCTCGGCTCGCGTCTGGATGAAGCGGAGCGGTCGCTGATCGAAGTGACGCTGGAATATTGCGAAGGCGATAAGCGCCGCGCCGCGGCCGTGCTCGGCTGCAGCCTGAAAACGCTCTACAACAAGCTCAACAGCTATGCGCGCACCGGGGCGCCCGATCACGCGAGGATCGTCGCAAGCTCGCTGAGCTCTACACCTTACGGTGGCGCCGGCGCGCCCATGTAGGCGCTGCATCGAAAGCTTGAAGTGAGCGTCGAACGCTCCTAGACTCGATACCAGACATCCGTCTGGTATCGTTCTCTCATGCCTGATCTGTCTCCCAAGCAGCTGGAAGTGCTGGCTTTTATCCGCCGTTTCATGGACCACGGCGGCTTGCCGCCGACGCGCGGAGAAATCGCGGACGGCCTCGGGCTGAAGAACCGCCAGGGCATCGATCAGCATCTGCGGGCGCTGGCTGCGAAAGGAGCGATCGAGCTGATTCCCGGGATCTCGCGCGGTATTCGCTTGGCGGAAGCCACGCCGCCGGGGTTGCCCTTGCTTGGGCGGATCGCAGCCGGCGCGCCGATCCTGGCGGCTGCCAACATCGAAGATTACGTGAACGTCGACCCTGCCCTGTTCCGGCCGGCCGCCGATTTCCTGCTGCGCGTCCGCGGCGACAGCATGAAGGACGCCGACATCCTCGATCGCGATCTGCTTGCCGTGCATCGCACGCATCAGGCTCGCAACGGCCAGATCGTCGTGGCGCGCATCGGCGATGAAGCGACGGTGAAGTATTACCGGCGGCAGGGACAGCTCGTCCGGCTCGAGCCCGCCAACTCCGAGCATGCGCCGATCGAGATCGATCTGCGCGAGCAGGAATTCACGATCGAAGGACTGGCGACGGGCGTGATCCGCACCGCGCTCGCCGCATCGAGCGCGAGCCGCCGTTCGTGAACTCCGCTCCGGCGCGCAGCGATGAATCGAGCCGAAACATTGCAGCACCTGGCTTGGCTGTGCCGCAACGGCCGCGCGGTCACCACGCCGATCATCGAAGCGAGCGGCTGGACGGAGCTGGATGCGGTATTGCCAGGCGGCGGCTGGCAAGCAGGTACGGTCGTCGAGCTCATGCCGGCAGCCACTGGAATCGGCGAGCTGCGATTGCTGTTGCCTGCGCTGGCGCGCATCACCGGCACCGGACGGCACATCACGCTGATCGCTCCGCCTTACATTCCGTTCGCACCGGCATTATCGCAGCACGGCTTGCGGCTCGAACGCGTGCTCGTCATCCAGGCGCAGCAGGCGGAAGACATCCTGTGGGCCGCCGAGCAAACGTTGCGCTGCAGGTCTTTCGGCGCTGTGCTCGCCTGGCCGACAGCGATCCGCGATCGTGAGATCCGTCGGCTGCAACTCGCAGCCGAGGCCGGCAGTAGCACTGGATTCCTGTATCGCTCCGTCGACGCCGCACGGGAAGCTTCGCCAGCCGCGCTGCGGCTGAAGCTGCGGCGAACCGACAGCAGCGCTTTGCAGATAGATATTCTCAAGTGCCGCGGCGGACGCAGCGGCATGTCCGTCAAGGTCGAAGCGCCATGCTCTGGCTGTGCATAGCGCTGCCGCAATTGCCCTTGGAAGCAGTGCGCTCCGAGGAGACGGACCGGCCATTCGTCGTGACCGCCTGCGAAGGCAGCGCACGCTGGGTCGTCTGCTGCAATCCATCCGCGGAGCGCGCACGCCTCAAGCAGGACATGAACTACACGGTGGCGCTGGCGCTCTGCCCCGACGTGCAGAAGCTGGAGCGCAGCCCTTCTGCTGAAACTGCAGCGCTCGAACGATTGGCTGCTTGGGCTTATCAGTTCAGCAGCACGGTGATACTCGCAGAAGTGCCGCCCGATTTTCGCCAGGCGCGCAGCAGCGCGCTGTGGCTGGAGATCGGCGGCAGCCTCAAACTGTTCGGCGGCTTTCGCAATTTCATCGCGGCGCTGGAGCACGAGCTCGAGCTGCTGCACTACAGCTATCAACTCGGTATCGGCCCGACACTGGAAGGCGCTGCCTTGCTGGCGCGTGCCGGGATCCGCGTCGTCATTCCTTCACCCGCAGCGCTGCTGCTGCGCATTCGCAATCTGCCGATCGCACAGCTCGCGCTTGCGCCGGAAATCGCCGGGGCGCTGCACACGGCCGGCGTGCGCACGATCGGTCTGCTGCTGGAGCTGCCGCGCGATGCCGTGATCAAACGTTTCAGACGCGAGCTCGGCAACTTTCTCGACCGCCTGATCGGCGCAGCTCCCGATCCGCGGCCCGTGTTCCGCTTGCCGCACCGTTACGCCGCGCGCTTCGATTTCGAGTTCGAGGTCAAGAGCACGGAAGCGCTGCTGTTCCCGTTGCGGCGCATGCTGCACGAATTCGCGGGTTTTCTGCGGGCGCGCGACACCGGCGTGCAGCACTTCATCATCACGTTCGCGCATCGCGGAGCGGCCGGCACGCCGCTCGACATCGGCTTGTCGCTGGCCGAGCGCGACGCGAACCGTTTCCTGGCGCTCGTGCGCGAGCGACTCGAACGCTGCGAATTGCCCGCGCCGACGATCGGATTGCGGCTCGACGCCGAGCAGTTCGCCATGCCCGCGGCGCTGCAGGCAGACCTGGCGAGCAGCGCCTTGCAGCAGAGCGAAGACCTCGCTCATACGATCGATCGGATCGCGGCGCGACTCGGGGCGCCGCAGGTTCACGGGCTGCACCAGGTCGCTGATCATCGGCCCGAAGCCAGCTGGACGGCCGCGCCCTTGCAGGGCGGTGCACGCGACCAGCTGCAATTCCCCGAACGTCCGCTCTGGCTCCTGCAGGAACCCAAGCCGCTGCAACTGTCGGTCATGCCGCGGATCGTGTCCGGTCCGGAACGGATCGAA
>DATEKT010000041.1:0-6660 GCA_035277305.1 Steroidobacteraceae bacterium
GGCTTCTTTTTTTCCGGCTACGGCCTACAGCCTAGGGCCTACAGTCTTCTCTTGGTGCGGCTGGTCGGACTCGAACCGACACGGATTTCTCCACTAACCCCTCAAGCTAGCGTGTCTACCAGTTCCACCACAGCCGCATGCAATAAAAACGCAGTTTCTTTCGCTCGCAGCAGTCACTGCTGCTGCGGTTGGCCCGTCTGAGCATCGCCCGGCTGCTGCTGGGGAGCCTCGACGGGCTGATCCGCCGGCGTCTGCTGCTGCGTCGTCGGCGCAGCAGGCAGCGAGGGCGTGTCCTGAACGGGCGCGGCCGGCACGCCGACCCGATCGATCACGCTCTTCGGCGCCTCGGGCTTCTTGCTGCCCAGGTACGCCAGCGTCAGGCTCGTCGCGAAAAACAGTGCCGCGAGCGTTGCTGTCATGCGAGACAGGAACGACGCCGAGCCGCGCGCGCCGAACACGGTTCCCGACGCGCCGGAGCCGAAGCCCGCGCCTGCATCGGCGCCTTTGCCCCGCTGCAGCAGCACGAGACCGACGATCGCCGCGGCGATCAACACGTGAAACACGATGCTAGTAGTGTGTAACCAGTTCATGTGCGGGTTCAGTGAGTCTGCGCCGCTGCGCAGATCTTCAGGAATTCATCGGCCTTCAGCGACGCGCCGCCGACCAGGCCGCCGTCGACATCGGGCATCGCGAACAGCTCGTGGGCGTTCGCGGCCTTGACGCTGCCGCCGTAAAGGATGCGAACGTCGGCGGCAATCTTAGCATCCCGGCCCGCGACCGCAGCCCGGATGTGTGCATGAACTTCCTGCGCCTGGGCCGGCGTGGCGTTCTTGCCGGTGCCGATCGCCCAGACGGGCTCGTACGCGATCACCGCATTGCGCAGCGCCGGCGCACCCGCGAGGTCGAGCACGGCCGTCAGCTGGCGGGTAACCACCTGCATCGTCAGGTTGCGCTCGCGCTCTTCGAGCGTTTCGCCGACGCACAGGATCGGGATCAATCCCTGCGACTGGGCTGCCAGAAACTTGCGCGCCACGAGCGCGTCATCTTCCTTATATATGGCGCGACGCTCGGAATGGCCAACGATCACGTAGCGGCAGCCGACATCCTTCAGCATCGCTGCCGACACTTCGCCGGTGAAGGCGCCAAGCGCGTCCGCGCACACGGACTGCGCGCCGAGCGCGATGCTCGACGATTTGAGCAGCCGGGCGGCTTCCCACAGATAGACGAACGGCGGGCACACGGCGATCTCGACCGGCGTCTGGCCCGGCAGCCCGAGCAGCAGCGCTTCGATCAGCTCAGCGTTTTCTGCACGCGAGCCGTGCATTTTCCAGTTTCCGGCGATCAGCGGCCGCCGCATCGCAGTACCTCAATCAAGCTAGTGACACCCGCAGGGGGGCCCGCGAAGGGCGCGGAAGCTTAGCGGCGGTCCGCCGGCGTTTCAAGCCGCCTTGGCGGCCTGGGCGACCGAGGCGGCGAGCTCTTTGGCGATTTCCCGCACCAGCTTGTCGTCGCTTCCCTCGACCATCACGCGGATGACGGGCTCAGTGCCCGAGGGTCGCAGCACGATCCGGCCGCTCTTGCCGAGCCGGCCCTCGGCCTTGGCGACAGCCTCCTGGATCTGCGGCGACTGGGTCGGGTCGATACGCGTCGCGACCCGCACGTTCTCAAGCACCTGCGGATATTTCGGCATCGGCGCGGCGAGCTCCGCGAGGCTGCTGCCGGTCTCCTTCATGATCTGCAGCACCTGCAACGCGCTGATGAGTGCGTCGCCCGTCGTAGTGCGATCCAGGCACAGCAGGTGACCCGAGGTCTCGCCACCGAGCACGCCGCCGAACTCCTTCAGCATCTCGAGCACATAACGATCGCCGACTTTGGCGCGACGGAACTCGATGCCCTCTTTCGTCAGCGCATGCTCCAGCCCGAGGTTGCTCATCACTGTGCCGACGACCGGTCCGACCAGCGCCTTACGCCGGTGACGCGCGCGCGCAATGATGTAGAGCAGCTGATCGCCGTCGACGAGGCGGCCGAGGTGATCGACCATCACCAGCCGATCGCCGTCGCCGTCGAGCGCGATACCCGCTTGCGCCTGCACGCCCGGCACCGTCAGCTGCAACAGTTCCGGCGAAGTCGAGCCGCAGTTGAGATTGATGTTGCGGCCGTTCGGCGAGCAGCCGATCGGCACGATCTCGGCGTTGAGGTCCGCGAGAATGCGCGGGCCGACTTTGTAACCGGCGCCGTTGGCGCAGTCGATCACGATCTTCATGCCCGTCAGGTCCAGGCCCTGCACCGAGGACATGCAGAATTCCTGGTAACGCGTGCGCGACTTGTCGACGCGCACCGCGCGTCCGAGCTTGCTCGAGACGCTGGTGACCGGCGGCTCGTCCAGGTGCTGCTCGATGCGCATCTCGATCTCGTCGGAGAGCTTCGCACCCTCGCTGTCGAAGAACTTGATGCCGTTGTCGTCGTACAGGTTGTGCGAGGCGCTGATGACGACACCGAAGCCGCACTCGAAGCGCTTGGTCATATAGGCGATGCCCGGCGTCGGCAGCGGCCCGATCAGCATGACGTTGACGCCGGCGGCGACGAAGCCGGCTTCCAGCGCCGCCTCGAACATGTAACCCGAGAGCCGCGTGTCCTTGCCCACCAGGACCGTGCCGCCTTCCGGCGCCAGCACGCGCGCGGCGGAGCTTGCCAGCCGCAACGCGAAATCGACCGTCAGCGGATGTTCGCCGACTCGCCCACGCACGCCGTCTGTGCCGAAGTATTTACGTCCCACGATCATTCCCCTTTGGCATAACCCGCTGCGCGCAGGGCTTCTGCGACTTTCAAGGCATCGACAGTCGGCGCAACGTCGTGCGTGCGCACGATGCTCGCGCCACTCAGCACCGCCGCCGTCGCCATCGCGACGCCACCGGCCACGCGCTCATCGACCGCGCGGCCCAGCAGCGCCCCGAGCATCGACTTGCGCGACACGCCGACCAGCACCGGCCAGCCGAGCTCGATCAGCGCCGGCAGGCCGGCCAGCAAGGCGAGATTATGCTCAAGACGTTTGCCGAAGCCGATACCCGGATCGATCAGCAGCCGGTCGTTCGCAATACCGGCCGCCCGGCAGGCTTCGGCGCGCTCGCGCAGGAAGTCGCAGACTTCGGCGACAACGTCGCCGTAGCGCGGGTCGGCCTGCATCGTTCGCGGCTCGCCCTGCATGTGCATCAGGCAGATTGCAGCCCCGCTGCCGGCTGCGGCCTCGAGAGCCCCCGGCTCGCGCAATGCGCGCACGTCGTTGATGACGGATGCGCCGGCTCGAACTGCGGCAGTCATCACGGCGGCCTTGCTCGTGTCGATGGAAATCGGAACGCGGGTGCGCGCCGCCAGCGCTTCGATGACGGGCACGACGCGGCGAATCTCTTCCTCGGCGTCGACCGCTCTCGCGCCCGGCCGCGTCGACTCGCCGCCGATGTCGATCAGGGCCGCGCCCTCCTCCACCATGCGCAACGCATGCCGGAGCGCGACCTCGGCGTCGGCAAAGCGGCCGCCGTCGGAAAAGGAATCGGGCGTGATGTTGAGCACGCCCATGACGACAGGCGTGGAGAGGTCGAGCGTGTAAGGACCGCAGCGGAGCATGGAAACGGAAGAGCGGCCATCAAGGCCGCTCTTCGCTGACGATCAGTTACCGAACCTTGTTTTCAATGCTGGCTCGCCGGCTTGCCGATCGGCGCTTCGGGCTTGTCGCGATCGCGCGCCTTGCCGCCCGACGGGCTGGTCGGTGTCTCGTCCCAGTCCGCCGGCGGCTTGGGATCGCGGCCTTCCATGATGTCCTTGATCTGCGTCTCATCGATCGTCTCGTACTTGATGAGCGCGTCGGCCATCACGTGCAGCTTGTCGAGATTCGTCTCGAGAATCTCTTTGGAGCGCTTGTAGTTCGTGTCGATCAGCGCACGCACTTCCTCGTCGATCGCGTGCGCGGTGACGTCGGACACCTGCTTGTGCTGCGTGACCGAGCGGCCGAGGAACACCTCGCCCTGGTCTTCGCTGTACGTCAGCGGGCCGAGCTTCGAGGACAGGCCCCACTTGGTGACCATGTTGCGCGCGAGCTCGGTGGCCTGCTCGATGTCGCTCGATGCACCCGTGGTGATGCCGTCGGCGCCGAAGATCAGCTCCTCCGCCACGCGACCGCCGAAGGCCGACGAAATCCGGCTCTCGATACGACGCTTGCTCGTGCTGTACCGGTCGGCTTCCGGCAGGTACCAGGTCAGGCCCAGCGCGCGGCCGCGCGGAATGATCGTGACCTTGTAGACCGGGTCGTGCTCGGGGACGAGGTAACCGACGATGGCGTGCCCCGCCTCGTGGTAGGCCGTCATCTTCTTTTCCTGGTCGGACATGACCATCGAGCGCCGCTCGGCACCCATGTAAATCTTGTCCTTGGCGCGCTCGAACTCGTCCATCGTCACCGTGCGGCGATTGGCGCGCGCGGCAAACAGCGCCGCTTCGTTCACGAGATTGGCGAGGTCGGCGCCGGAGAAGCCCGGTGTGCCGCGCGCGATATAGCCCGGCTTCACGTCTTCCGCGAGCGGCAGCTTGCGCATGTGGACCTTGAGGATCTGCTCGCGGCCGCGCACGTCCGGCAGCGGCACGACGACCTGGCGGTCGAAGCGGCCCGGACGCAGCAGCGCCGGGTCGAGGACGTCCGGGCGGTTGGTCGCGGCGATCACGATTACGCCCTCGGTGCCTTCGAAACCATCCATCTCGACCAGCAGCTGGTTGAGCGTCTGCTCGCGCTCGTCGTGGCCGCCGCCGAGGCCGGCGCCGCGATGGCGGCCGACAGCGTCGATTTCATCGATGAAGATGATGCACGGCGCGTGCTTCTTCGCCTGGTCGAACATGTCGCGCACGCGCGAGGCACCGACACCGACGAACATCTCGACGAAGTCGGAGCCGGAAATCGTGAAGAACGGCACCTTGGCTTCGCCGGCGATGGCGCGGGCGAGCAGCGTCTTGCCCGTGCCGGGCGAGCCGACCATCAGCACGCCGCGCGGAATCTTGCCGCCGAGGCGCTGGAACTTGCCGGGGTCCTTGAGGAACTCGACGATCTCGACGACCTCTTCCTTCGCCTCGTCGACGCCGGCGACGTCGGCGAACGTGACCTGCACCTGGTCCTCGCCCAGCAGCCGCGCGCGACTCTTGCCGAACGACATGGCGCCGCGGCCGCCCGCTCCGCCCTGCATCTGGCGCATGAAATACACCCAGACCGCGATCAGCAGCAGGATCGGGAACGAGGAGATGAACAGCTGCATCAGGAACGACTGCCGCTCGGGCGCCGTCCCGTCGAATTTGACGTTGTACTTTTCCAGCAGGCCGATCAGCGCGTCGTTGTCGGTTTCCGGGCTGTAGACGATGAACTCTTCACCGTTGGTGTGCTTGCCGCGGATGACGTCGGTGTGCTTGTTGACCCGGACCTCGGAAACGCCGCCTTCCTTCACCTGCTCGAGAAACGTCGAATATCCGATGTCCTGGACCGAATTGGAGCGCGCGCTGAAATTGCTGACGACCGTGGCGACGACCACGGCAATCACGATCCACAGGACGATGTTCTTGGCTAGGTCGTTCAAAGTCGCTTTCCTCGAAGGGGGTGCGGCTCAGCGGGGAGGGTCATTCAGGTGCGGCAGGTGTCGTCCCGACACTACTACAACCCGGTCCGGCAATGCCATAACCGGGTCCCTGCATTGGTCAATACGTATCAGGAACAGGGTCATGGCCATGTAGTTGGGCAGGCTCATCCAGAATTAAAGGTGCGCGCCAGCAGATAAAGTTCCGCGCTCCGCTGCCGGGAGGCCGGCGGCTTGCGGGTCTTCACAGTCTCGAACAGCCCCCGCAGCTGCCGCACGAAGGCCTGGAAGTCCCGGCCCTGAAACACTTTCACGAGGAAATCGCCGCCGGGTGCGAGCGTCCGGGTCGCGAAATCCAGCGCCAGCTCGGCCAGGTGCATCGAGCGGTCCTGGTCGACGGTTGCGATGCCGGTCGTGTTCGGCGCCATGTCGGACATGACCACTTGCGGCCGGTCCGCCCCGAGCAGGCTCGTCAGTTGCTCGAGCACCTCATCCGTCGTGAAGTCGCCCTGGATGAACTCGACGCCCGTGATGGCGTCCATCGGCAGAATGTCGAGCGCGACGACGCGCCCCTGCCCGTTCAGCAGCTTCGCAGCGTACTGGCTCCAGCCGCCCGGCGCGGCTCCGAGGTCGACGATCGTCATGCCCGGCTTCAGCAGCCGGTCGGTGCGCTGGATGTCTTCGAGCTTGAAGAGCGCGCGCGAGCGGAAGCCGCCCTCGCGGGCGCGCTTCACGAACACGTCGCTCTCGTGTTCCTGCAGCCAGCGCTGGCTCGATTTGGTACGTTTAGGCATGCAACCCAATCTGACCGAAAAACAGAAGAAGCATTTGCGCGGGCTCGCCCACGCGCGCGAACCCGTTGTGCTGATCGGACAGGGCGGCCTGTCGCCCGCCGTCACCACCGAGCTGGAGACCGCGCTCGGCGCTCACGAGCTGGTGAAAGTGCGCGCCCGCGTCGGCGATCGCGACGCGCGCGACAGCATCTTCACGGAGCTCTCGCAGAAAACCGCCAGCTCGCTCGTGCAGCGCATCGGCAACGTCGGCGTCTTCTACCGGG
>DATEKT010000042.1:0-27974 GCA_035277305.1 Steroidobacteraceae bacterium
TCAGCGCGGGGTTGATACAGCGGACTTCTGCGGCATCAGGCGCGACATCGACGTCGACGACGTAGCGCTCGAAGACGTGGTCGAGATCCCAGTTGTCGCGCGGCAGATGCTGGTAGTGCCACGCGAGCTTGCCTGTGTCCGGATCCAGCGCGACAGTCGAGTTCGAGTACAGCGCGTCTGCGCCCGGCGTGCGACGCACGACTTCGAGCGAAGGCGCCGGAACGGATATGCCCCAGAAGAGCAGCTTGAGCTGTGGGTCGTAGCTGCCGACGCTCCACGAACCGACGTGCGCGCGATCTTCGTACGCAACGCCGCGCCAGGTTTCATCGCCGGGTTCTCCCGGGCGAGGAATCGTGTTGAAGCGCCATAGCTCGCGACCTGTCTCGGTGTCGTGCGCGGCGATGTACGCAATCTCGGGGCCGCCTCCGGCGGCTGCCGCACGGCCGCTGATGACTTTGCCTCCGACCACGATCGGGCCGGCCGAGTGCGTGATACCTCGGTCAGCGCCGGTCTCGATCGTATCCCAGACGAGCGCGCCGGTTCTGGCGTCGAGCGCGATGACGTGCGCATCGCGCGTGAGGTGGAAAATCTTGTCGCCGTAGATCGCGATGTTGCGCGTGCCGCGAACTTCAGTGACGGCGATCGGTTTTTCCGCACGTGTGGCAGCGGTCTCGTAGCGGTATTCCCAGATGAGATCGCCCGTGCGCGCGTCCAGCGCCTGGATGATGTCGCGCGGTGTTTCCAGATAGAGGACGCCATCGTGAGCCAGTGGCGTGATGTATTGGCGACCCGGCGTCATCACTCGCGCCCACGCGAGCTCAAGCTTGCCGACGTTCGCGCGGGTGATCTCGTCGAGCGGACTGAAGCCCCACGAGTCGTATGTGCGCCGGTACATCAGCCAATCGCCGTCGGCCGGATGTTCGAGCACTTGATCCGTGACCGGCGTGAAGTTCTTCACCTGTCCCTGAGCGATCGACTGGATCTCCAGCGACTTGACGCTCTCGCGGCTGAGCGAGCGCACGAAGGCGACGACCGCGATCAGGTCGTCGCCGCGAATCTGCGGGAACGCCGGCATCTGGAAACCGCCGTGCTGAACTCGGCTGGCGATGTCCCGATCCTCGAAGGCTTCCATGTGCTGAGGATTGGTCTGGTCGGAAGGGCGCGATGGCATGGCGCGCGAGGCCGGCGTATCACCGCGACCGTCTTCGCCGTGGCAGACGGAGCAGTTCTCGCGATAGAGCTGGGAGCCGCGTTGAATGATTGCGGGCGTGACTGGGACAGTCGGCACGAGAGCGGCCGGCTTCGGACGCAGAGTCTTCTCAGCAGTCGTTGCTGGCTGTGAGTTGTCAGCAGCAACCACGATCGTCGCAGCGAGCGATGCGAAGCAGGCACACAGCACGACACGTGGTGAAGTTCTCAACCTGATCGTCCCCGGCGGCGAGGCGCATGGCGAAGTTCGCTGTGCGCACAACTAAGACGGCGTCTTGGTGCGGGAACGATCGTACAGCATGATCGGGCGGGACTCGGCTTACCTCATCGGCCGCCCACCCACGACGATGATGCCGACCTCCTGCAGGCGATCCTGCGCGCCACCAGGAATGGTGGCGGTGATGCGATGCTGCCCGGGCTCGAGATTGACGCTGAGGCTGTAGCCGCGGCCCAGCTCACCCGCGAGGTCGGAATGCCACACGATGTCTTCAGGCGCGACGCCTGTGTGGCCGCGCAGGTCGATCATCGCTCTCAGGTCGACTCTCCCGGACCCACAACAATTCTCTTTCATGTCGATCATCAGCCGGCGCTCCGCGCGCGGCAGCGAGAAGGGTTCACTGTCTGCCGAGGCCGCCTGCAATTCGGCAGTCGCCACGGCCCGAAAGCGGCATGACTCGCCACCGGGCAGGCTCGCAGCATCGATGACGAGCGGCGCATCCTGCGGCGGGTCAATCGCGACGGGCGACCAGGTCTGCCCATCGTCACCGGTGAACAGGACGACCAATGACGCCGGGCTGCGCGGGTGGCGAACGCGGATATTCAGCGTGAGCTTGCCGTCGCGCTGCTCAGGTCCACTCACATCGATGCGCGGCGCTTCGCCGGCATCGACGCTCGCGATCCTGTCCTCGCCGCGCTTGATCTGGATCCGCGCGACATCTTCAGACCACTCGACGGCCTCCACGAATTCAAGATGGGGCGCACGCTCGGCATCGCTTCCGCCGCTGCACCCGCAGCCTCCACCGAGTGCAGCGGAGATGCGGCAGGCGTGGCTTGCAATGATCCGGTCTTGCCGGTCGATGAGCTCGATCGACCAGTTGGCCGCCCTTGCCTCCCTCGGCGGCGATGGCACCGAGCCAGGCGCATGCACGATGTGCGCCTTGAGCTTGTCCAGTCTGGTGGAGCCGTCGACCAGCCGATCCGCTCTGAAGGTCAGAATGAGCAGAGGGCGCACTCTGCGCGGATCGGCGGCGGCGCTCGAATGCTTCTCTCGGTTGTCGAGGATCTTCAGATAGGTATATGGGGACACCCACTTCGGAAACTTGTACGACATGAGATCGTGAACGGCGCCCGCATCGCTGAGCGGTGCTGCACCGAGCGCCGTATCGATGCCGACCTCGCCGATCAGCGTCTTGCTGCCACCGTAGTTCGGATAATTCGGGTCATAGCTCGCCAGGGCCGGATCGCCGATATGACCACAGCCATACAGGTGGCCGACTTCGTGCGCGAAGGCGAGCTCATCGCCGACCAGGCAGCCGCCGACGCCGTCGTCGCCCCATCCGCAACCGGTATTGCTGTCCTTCGAGACAGTCACGGCGCCGATCCGCGGGACGACGCCGTAGACGATCTCGGCGATCTGGAACAGCGCCGCAAAGATCCGGGTCACTTTGAGCTCGGTCAACAAATCGGTCCACGCGGTATTGCAGCCGCCCTTCATCGCGGGTATCGCCGAGAAATCGCCTGACTTGGTTTTCTCGACACCGAGAATGGTCGTCTCGAAATAGGGAAAAGGCAGCATCCGTGTTGCGAGCGCGCTGAGGCTCAGCAGCTCCGCGTCGGTCGGCGAAGTCACGACATTGTTGGCGGGGTTCTTCCAATTCACCCGGACCAGGGCAAGCTTCGGCACGTTCACCGGGATGACCTGAACACTCTGCGAGGTGGTCGCAACACCGCCCTCGCCGCTCGTGAGCCAGAGCCGCACGACCGCAGTGGTCTGGCCAGCGCGCACGTACCAGGCAGGAACCACAAAATTCAGGGTGGGGTTGCCAACGATCGGAGTCAGTTCGATGCCGAATTTTCCCGAGGCAGCGAAGAGCGTGAACTCCTGGTCCCACAGTGCGCGATCGAGGCGCGACTCGGCGCCGACGCGAGACCCGGCAGCGCGCGTCGGACCCGTTCGATAGACCTCTTTACCCCAGCGAAACAACACGAGCTCGCCCGTGACGGTCTTACCCGAGAGCGTGTCGCCTTCGAGCAGACCTGCCGTCACATAAGGGTATGCGCGCACGACCAGCGGCTTGAGCGCCACGATGGGTACGGCGTTCTCAGCCCCGTAACCGGTACCGTAGTACTGGGTGGACTGGGTGAGCTCGAGGCCCTGGACGCGCAGCCGGGGATGAATCACGAACGGCAAGTCGTCCCGCATGCCCCCAGGCAGGTCGGGCAGCTGCGGCAGCGGCTCGCCGGTCGGGCCCTGAACAGGCCGGCCGGACAGTTTTCCGAGTACGCGATCCGCGATCGCATCGATGAGCCCGTCCAGATTGCCGAAGTCGTTGGCCATTTTTGTGTGCGCTCATTTGCGATGGATTCGGTGCAGCGATTCTAGGGACGCGCACGAACCCCACCCATCGGCAAAAAGGGTGAAGGCATTCTGAGCTCGGAACAGCGCTCGCAGCTTCGCGTTAGTGAGACGAGAGCGAGCCCGTCATGAACCCGTGGTACGTCATCCAAGGCCTTTACGAAAGCGAGATCAGCGCGGGCATGGAGGCGGATTGCGACAGCGGCGTGACCGCGTGGATCGCCGGGGGCGGTGAACGCCTGACCCAGCGGACGTTTCCTCCCCGTGAATTCTGGGAAATAGGCGATTGGCTGGACCACGAAGCGCGGCGGCTGTTTCCACAGTCCAGCTACGCCACTGCCGAGGTTCACCTTTTGATGTAGAGCGCCGGACCTGGCTCTCAGACAATATTGATCCCGCTTTCTCAGTTCCTACGCCTGTACCGATAGGAACCGCCAGCGCGCAGGCGCAGCGGCAGTCTCTATGTCGTCAACAGTCGGAGGAACCATCATGAGAACCTGTAGTTCGCTCGTTGCTGCACTCTGCACCACGCTCGCCGTTGCGGGCCCAGCCGCAAACGCTTCGGAGAGGGCGCAGATCCCACACACTGCCGCGGCCGCAGCTGCCGCGGGCGTGATTTCCAGGGCTGAACGCGCAATCGTCGACTATGTCACCGCTTGTACATCAGACGCGCAGGATCTGAATGGCGTGCTGACAGCGGACGCACGTGTCGAGTTCGCCCTGGACGAGCCGGGGACATACCTCAGCCTGGACGCGAGCTCGTTGGCCGCAGATTGCGCTGCCACTGCTCACTCCGCCGACGCGCCGCAGATCTCCAACCTTTGGATTTTTCCGACGCACGAGGCCAACGTTGTGTTTGTTCAGTACGACGTCCTCGCGTCCACGGGAACCCTGCGGGAGCGGCAGCTCGCCCTCGTCGAAATGCGTGGCGATCGGATCGCGAGAATGCTGAACCTCGCAAGCTCGTTGCCAGCGATGGGTGCTCGTGCCGCACTCGATCAGTCATCCAAGTAGCTGGTCCGCGCGCAGCCGCGTGCGGCTTCGCACGTCGGCTGCAGGTCAACCTGGAGGTGGCGACCGCTCCTCGCCCGCCGCTGCCGGCGAGCGGATGACGATCAATTTGTCGCCTGTTTGAATTTGCGCCGGTGGCTCCCAGAAACTGTAGGTCTCGGCGCCGCGTATCACGCGCACGATCAGAGAGCGGCCGATGTCGACAGGTCGGCGGCCGATCTCATCGGGCCGCGGGTCGCGCTCCGCAAGCATCACTTTCCCGCCCGCACTGATGAGGTCCATGACGTAAGTTGCGAGATGCGCTGACTCGACGGAATCCGCCATCAGGATGCCACCGACCCGGGAGGGCAGCACGGTCGAGCTCGCCCCACTCTGCCGCAAGAGCTTGTCGTTCTCAGCCTCTTCGACCCGGGCAACGATGCGGATATCGCGAGACAAGTGCCGGGCGGTCAGCGTGATCAGCACGTTCGTGTCGTCGCGATCCGTGCAAACGAGCAGAGCATGTGCACTTGCCAACATCGCTTCGCGCAGCGTCTCTTCGCGACTGGCGTCACCCAGAATGCCCATGTAGCCCTGCTCGGCCGCCTGCTCGAGGCGCGCGTGATCCAGATCGACGATGAGGATGCGACTCTTCTCGAATCCCCTGGCGACGAGCTCAGCTGCGGCGCACCGCCCCGAATGCCCATAGCCCACGAGGACCACGTGGTTCTGCAGTCGAGCCTGTAGTTTGCGCATGCGATAGTCCTCTATCAGCCTCTGCAAGACGAGCTGATGCGCGGTCCCGATGAAGATGAGCCAGATGAACAGCCGGATCGGCGTCACCAGAATGGCATCCACCAGTCTGGCCTGGTGCGTCACCGGTACGATGTCGCCGTAGCCCACCGTGGTCACGCTCACCATCGTGAAGTAAACGACGTCGGTGAAGGAAACCGAGCCATCTGCGTTGTCACGCAGCCCGTCTCGATCGAACCAGAACACGGCGATGACGAGGACAAACAAGGCGACGACCACGCCGGATCGCGCGACGAGCGTTTGCTGCACGCTGCGCTCACCACCGACGAATACTCTGCGGCCAGGGACGTTCAGACGTCGCTCGAGCGGTTGACTGGGCGTGAGCGGATCAGACGTTTGACGAGATAGCACGCTGCAGCTGCCTCGGTGGGCTGCATGCGTAAGGCGCGGAGTCATCCGTCAGTTCCGCGAGTGGCGTTTCGCCCCTAGCTCGGCTCGTTGAATTCACAATGCCGGACGGCGGCCAGCAAGCTGTCGGATTCAGCGCAATGAATGCCAATGCGGTATGCACCTTGGCGCTCGATGCAGAAGCATACGTGGCCAACAATCGAGACTTCCGCTGTCCTATTTGCCGGGAGCAGGATGCGGACATGGCACCACGTTCCTGGCGGCAGCTCGACCGGCGAAGTCAGGCATACGCCAGCTTCCGAGATGTCGAGTGCTTCGACCTTCAAGGAGCGTGCAGGACGCAGCAGCATGAGCGCTTTTCCTTCTACAGGAAGCCTGCGGTGCGCGCGCCGCTCGCTCGAACCCTGAGATCGTAGTTGCCGACTCGTCATCTTCAGGAGTAACGAGTGACGTTCCCAAGCGTTCCCTCATCGTTTGTCGACATGCGACCTGAACGTCTCGACACGCGTCGCACCGTATCTCGAACGCACGTCTGACATAACACCTCCCGCGTAATCAATATCCCCTATGGCGAGTCTCTTCTTTCCAACCGCGTGATCGGCCGCAGAGAACCCGTTGCGAAAATCCATGAGCCGATCACTCTCGAGAACGCGAGATTCGAGCAATCTGTTGCCGCAATGCTCGACAGTGACTCATCCATGCAACTCGCGGACCGGGAACGCGCTGCTATTTTCGACTGCCTTACGCATGCGGCAGCGATTCTGGCCGCGGCTCGAAGGAATCCGAGCCGGGCAGCGGCGGAAGTCGGACGGGCCGTGATTGGCAGCACCTTGGCCGCGCTTGATGAGACGACCGCCGACGTCACCCACGCCGCGCACGCTGTGCAAAGACTTGGCCTGATTCTCGGGACTCTCAACGTTGCGGCGCGAGTGCACGAGCGTGTGCGCGATGCTTTCAGGGTGCTGGGGAGACGTCAGGAGCTCGCATTACGCCGAGTGGAAATCTCGTGTCTGGTCGACGCCAGGTACAGGCAACGATCACTGCGGGCGGAGCTGCAAGGAGTGCGTGCGGAGCTGGCCGGTGACGATCCGTGCGCTGCCCTGGAACCGGCGCGGCGGGCGCGATCGTTGTTGGATGAATTTGCGGAGCAAGCGCGTTGGCCGCGCACGTTGGGCCTGAATGGAGCAACCACAGAATTGCCGCAGATCGCAGCGGCTGGCTCACCGCAGGACGCTGTCGCCGATCTGGTGCTGATACTCGGGGGCTGATGCGCTCATAGCCGATCGCGCAGATCCTGCAGACAACGAGATTTGGCGTTGACGCGTCTCGCTGAACTTGTACCAGTGTCGGTCTCGCCCGAGACGGCAATGTCGTTAACAAAATTCCTATAGACATCGTCCGCTCGGGGCGCTAATTCTGCGGCAAACGGATGTGACGCCTATGAAGGCACGGAGTGCGTATCATGAGGTATTCAGCGATTCCGCCTGGCCTGAGCGCGATGATCGTCATCCTCTCCGCCGGCGTAGCCAATGGACAGCAAGCGACCTCGAGCGTGAGCGATTCCAACGACGCAGCAATCCAACAGCGCGCGGCTGTGCACATGCGCCGCGTGCGTGGCGCCGACAATCCTGCTGCAATTCCGTCCGGAATAAAGCTAGAGACGTTTGTTCGCCAAGCCAGCCGACAACTCGTCACCGACGCTGGCCGCGATCAGCTCAAGGCAGCTCTGCAATTTTCGCAAGAAGACTGGAATCTACTAACCACTGTTGTTCAGCGTGACCGCTCGGCGGTAGAAGAGATCGAGCGGTCTGACCAACAGCGGGTCACAGACTTATGCCGACGCGCCTCTGAAGGCGGGATCGAGCCAGCGGCTTTTGGGCGACTACTCACAGAGGCTGAGGATCTGAAAGAAAACGCACTGGCAGCGCACTATAGGAAAGCGCTGGTCGAGCAGTTGTCGGCTAATGGCCAGCGCGCGCTGCTCTCCTATATCGACAGTAGCGTGATTGAGTCGATGACTTACGGACGCATCAACTTCGAAGGACTACTTGCGGAGTTTCCAGAACTCGCGCGGGACATAGCCAATAGGGGAGCCAACGAAGAAGCGATCTCACCGCCGGAAGAATCGTCTGACGGCACCTTCAAAGGATTTACTAGCGGCAGCGAGCATCAGACACGCACGTCAAACGGAGTTGTTATGAGCGCAAAGCGCTGGTGCAAAGCATTTCTTATCGCCCTCCTGGCCATTCCCGCCACAAGCGGTGCCTTTGCCTTCCATTGCAAGTACGACATCAGTCCGATTGCGGGAGCATCACCGACCCTCTATTCGGAGTTGCAGCCCACGTCTAGCGAATTGGCGACGTTTCGCTTTTACTCAATAATCAGCACAGCATCCACTGCTGGGTTCTCGACCGGGCCCCAAACACTCTCGGGGCAGCTTCCGACGCACGGGACATGGATACAGCAGTGGATCTTCGCGGCGCCGCCCTTCACAGCCTCGTACTCACTCCAGTCGTACGCCCGACTATGGTTTTACATCGGCGGGGGAACGCCTGTTTTCTATCCGAACGCGACAGGTGACTTCTGCGCCGCGCAAGGGTTGGTAGCGCCAGCTTTCTGACCGCAACCGCACTTGGGCGATAAGCCCTGCATGTCCCTTCAGTCTGGCTCTCACCTTTGGAGTTGGCGCCCCCGGCCGGAGTTGAACCGACGACCTACCGCTTAGGAGGCGGTCGCTCTATCCACTGAGCTACGGGGGCGTTATTTGAGTTGTGCGCGGGGCGGCATATTACCATCCACCTCCGCACCGTGCTCCAACTCGGGGACCTTCCATGCGCAGCCTCCTCGCTCTCCTCCTGTCCGCGTTCTCAATCTCAGGCCTCGCGGCAACCCCCGGCACGCTGCTCGTGCTGAACAAGTCCGACAACACGATGTCGCTGCTCGACCTCGCGACGAAGAAATCCGTCGCGACGATTCCGACCGGCGAAGGCCCGCATGAAGTCGCCGTGTCGCCGAACGGCAAGATCGCTGTCGTCTGCAACTACGGATCATCCCCCACTCCCGGCAACACCCTCACCGTGATCGACGTCGCCGCACGCAAGGCGCTGCGAACGATCGATCTCGGCAAGTACGTCCGTCCGCATGGCATTGCCTGGTTGCGCGGCAACGAAGTAGCGGTGACGACCGAGGGGACGAAGACGCTGCTCACCGTCGACGTCGAAGCAGGCAAAGTCACCTCCGCAATCGAAACCGATCAGTTGGGTTCACACATGGTCGCGCTCGCGCCGGCTCACGATCGCGCGTTCGTAGCCAACATCGGCTCCGGTTCGATTTCGGTCATCGATCTCAAGCAGCGGCGACGCATCGCCAACATCACGACCGCTGATGGCACAGAAGGCATCGCGATCTCGCCCGACCAGCGCGAGGTCTGGGCAGGCAATCGCGAGGTCAACACGATTTCGGTCATCGATGTCGCGTCACTGAAAGTCGTCGCCACCCTGCCCTCCGCCTCATTCCCGATCCGCGTGAAGTTCACGGAGGACGGCAAGCACGTCCTCGTTTCCAACGCATCATCCGGCGCAGTCGCCGTCTGGGACGCTGCGACGCGGCGTGAGATCCGTCGCATCAACATGCAAGAGCCGAAGGCGCAGAAATGGGGCAGCCCGATCGGCATCCTGGTCGCGGCGCCGCTTGCGCGAGCGTTCGTTGCGACACCTAACCTGGATCAAGTCGCAGTGATCGATTTGAAGACGTTGGAAGTCGTCGATTGGCTGACGACGGGCGACGAGCCTGACGGCTTGGGCTACTCAACGCTTTAGATCGCGCTCTGCCGCGCTGCGATTGGGCCGAAAGGCCTACGTCCGATGCGTATCAAGTGCGGCGAAAGGCGCAGGTACACTGCGCGCCCGCTATGAAGACCATCGGCGTCATCTCGGACACGCACGGACTGCTCCGCTGGGAAGCCGAGGCCGCGCTCGCGAAGGTCGATCACATCATTCACGCCGGCGACATCGGCAGTGCTGAAGTGATCGAGCGCCTGCAACGCATCGCGCCGCTCACCGTCGTTCGTGGGAACAACGACAAGGACCGCTGGGCCGATAGCTTGCCGGCGAGCGCGATCGTCGAGATCTGTGGTCAACGACTCTACGTTCTGCACGACATCGCGAAGCTCGACGTCGATCCCGCCGCGGACGGATTCGCTGCAGTCATCGCAGGGCATTCGCACAAGCCGGGCATCGCCGACAAGAACGGCGTGCTGTTCCTGAATCCAGGCAGCGCCGGACCGCGCAGATTCAATCTTCCGATCGCGGTCGCAAGGATGTTCATCGACAGCACGGGAGTGCGCGCTGAGATCTGCACCTTGACTATCAAGACGCCGGCTGCGCGCGCTTAGTAGCCGCGGGCGCGATCCACGACACCGCTGACCTGCTCGCCGCGCTCGAGCAGGCGAACTTTCTCCGCCACCTGCCGCGCCGACGGTCCGATCACCGTGATCGCGGAGACGTGCGGCGTGACGCGCACCTTCGGATGCGACCACAGCGGATTGTGCGGCGGCAGCGGTTCCTGTCGGAACACATCGAGCGCCGCGCCGGCGAGATGCCCGCGATCGAGCAGTTCAATCAGCGCTTCCTCTACCAGCAACCCGCCGCGCGCGACGTTGATCACGTATGCCGATGGCGGCAACAGCACGAGTGTTTCGAGATTGAAGCGATCCTGAGTGGCCGCCGTCAGCGGCGCGATGATGACGAGCACACGCGATGCTCGCATGAACGCCGCGAAGTCGCCCGCTCCACCCTGCTCTGCATACGACCGGATGCCGGGATGCTCGTGCGCCGAGCGCGCAAATCCATTCACGGGAAACCCGAGCGCACGAAACGCGTTCGCGACCTGCAAGCCGAGCACGCCCATCCCGAACACGCCGATCGGCCAGTCCGCGGAATCGCTCGCGGGTAGCAACTGTTTCCAGACGCGAGCGCGCTGCTGATCGTCGTATTCACTACGACGCCGCATCCAATGCAGGACAGCGTATGCGCAGTAATCCGCCATCTGCGTCCCCATGCCTGCATCCTCGAGCCGGATCACGGGGATTGACGTCGGCATGACGGGACTCGAGAGGAGCTTCTCGACACCTGCGCCGGTGCAGAAGAACGCTTTCAGCCGATTGTTCTGCTCGAAAAATTCCTGGCCCGGCGCGGCCCATGCGATTGCGTAATCAGCACTGCCGGCGCGCCCCCCGCCCCAGATGTCGACTTCAGCGTCGGGCAGTTCGCGCGCGAGCGCGTCGCGCCAGCGTTGGCAGGAAGCGGGATTGTGGTGAGCGACGGTAATGCGCATGTGCGCGCAGCATACTTATCGTCGCCCTGAAATGCACAGAGCCACGTTCGGCAGGCGAATCCGTCGACCGTCGCGATACGGTTCGAGCGCTGTCGCCATCGCCTGCCTCAGGCCCTCGACCGCATCGGGAGGAAGATTCGCCCTCGCCTGCTCGATCGGCGCCGACATGTCGCTCACGATCATCCAGTGCAACTCCGTCGACTGGACCTCGAACAGCACTTCGACGCTCTGTGTCTCGATCTCGGTGAACCCCCCTTGTAGCAGCACACTCTCGAACTCCGCCATCGGCGCGAGGCGGAACGGCCCAGGGGAGCCGGCGCGGGGCGCCGGCCGCTGCACGAAGCGCGAGAGGGCCTCGTTGATCGTCATGAAGAACGCGTTCTTCTCCGGCTCATCCCACGCCGACATGGCGAAGCGGCCGTTCGGCTTGAGCACGCGACGCAGCTCGCTCGCGGCCTGCACGGGATCCGCGCAGAACATCAGGCCTTCCTTGCAGGTGACCGCATCGAACGACGCGTCCGCGAATTCCATCTTCGACAGATCCATCGCACGATGCTCGATGTTGTTGACGCCGGCCGAGCGCGCGATGCGCATCGCGGCGGCAACCATCGACGTCGATGCGTCGATCGCAACGATCTTTCCGTTCGGATGCACGCGCTCGGCGAGTGCGAGCGAAGGCAGGCCCGTGCCGCACGCTGCATCGAGAATGGTCTGCCCCGGTGCGGCACCGCTGGCCTCGCAGAACCAACGGACCATGGACGCGAACACGACTGCGTTCCAGTCGTGCCATTTCTCCCAGCCGCTACGATGAGTGGTTTCGCCCGCCACGGAGGCGCAGCTTAGCGCGCGCGAGCCCTCAATCAGAGCACGTTCGGACGAATATCGACGATGCGAACGATCAGCGCGGCGACTTGATCTTTCTCGGCGACGATTCCAACACTGTGTGCATCGATGACGACCGTGTCATAAACACCCAGTGACTCGCCTTCGACACGGAGTCCGTCTTCCAGAGCGAACAGGGCGAGCGTGCTTCCCTTGCTCGACGCAAGGTTCGTGTGCGCGGTGAACTCTTCACGCCGCACGGTGTGCTGCATGCGGCCGCGGCGTGTCATGACATTGAAGTCGAGGGTCGAGCCGCCGTTGAGCGCCGCTTCGATCGTGCGCTCACCCGGAAACTCCACAGGCTCGCCGCGGATCAGCCCGATGCAACGATCGGGCTCTTGCAGGAGCATCTCGCCGCTGAGCAGCACCAGCGTGCGGTCGACCCCGTCGAAGCGCGAGAACGGCCCGTCGCGATCGACCTGCGCGAGACTCAGACGCCAGTCGAACTCGTCGAGCGAAGCGCCGGGCGGCGAGACGATGATGTCGCGCGTCGTGCCGCCACCGTTCTTCCACGGTCGCGAAGGGTAGTCGCCGTTGCGCAGGATGCGGAGCACCCGCGGGAGACTACCAGAGCTTCGCGACCCGTCCGAGATGGATGTGTCGCGGCTCGTCCGTCAGCCACGCCCCTTCGGATACTTCGCTGCCTGTGCTTCCTGCAGCATGAGCTTCAGCATCTGCAACCGCCGCAAGCGCCGCGCCGTCGCATCGTCCTCCGCCACAGCTGCTCCACGGGCCGGCGCAGAATAGAAGAAGAAGGAGAAGTCCTCCGGTCGCGCTGCTCCGGAACCCGCGACGGAAGAAAAAAGCGGCTGCGTCTGCGGCGCCTGCCACACGGCCTGGTGGGCCGCGCGCACCCGCGCCATCACGGTCTTCTGCGTAGCGTTGCGATCGACCGTTTCGACCCACTCCTGCAGCTCGGGAGTGGCGCGGTCGTTGATCGCTCGATCAGGCTTGCTCATGTCCATCTCCTTGAGGCCAACACTGGGGTCGGCTCAAAGGATGGCGATTACGCGGCGGGCGAACTGTCAACAGGTTGACACAAGGAGCGCACCTCGACGACTTCGACCGGCTGCGACTTGCCCTTCACCAGCATCGAAGCGGTCTGGCCGAGCTTGAATGCCGGCCCCAGCTGCGCCGCGATGTCCCGCGAGACCAGAATCGTCGCCTGCATCTCGCGAGTGAGCGCCTCGACGCGCGCGGCAAGGTTCACCGCATCGCCGACGACGCCGTATTCGATGCGATTGTCAGGGCCGATCAGCCCGGCGACGACGGTGCCGGTGTGAATGCCGACGCCGATCTCGAGCGGCCCGATGCCCTCTTCGCTCAACGTCTCGTTGAGTCCCTTCAGCCGGTCGACGATGCCGAGCGCGGCGCGAACCGCACGCTCTGCGTGATCGGGATACGGCTGCGGCGCGCCGAACAGCGCCATCACGCCGTCGCCGAGGAATTGCTTGACGACACCGCCTTCCGCTTCGACCGCCGCGACGACTTCAGTGAAGAACTGGTTCAGCAGGCGCAGCAGCACGGCCGGGTCGAGCCGCTCGCTCAGGCCGGTGAAGCCGCGAATGTCCTGGAACAGGATGCTGACGTCGCGCCGCTCGCCTTGCAGCGGCACGCGGCCGGTCAGCACCGCTTCAGCGACTTCATGCGAGACGAAGCGACCGAACGTATCGCGAATGAGCTCGCGCTCCTCCAGGCCGTCGATCATCTCGTTGAACGACTTTGCGATGAAGCCGAGCTCGTCGCCGCGCTCGATCTGCGATCGGTACTGCAGGTTGCCGCGCAGAACTTCACGCATGCCGGAGACCAGGCTCTGCAACGGAGCGATGATGCCGCCTGCAAGCGCGACGCCGATCAGCAACGCGCCGAGCAGACCGGCCGTGCCGATGATGACTATTCGCTTCTGCAAGGTGCGCAGCGGCGCCAGTGCTTCGTCATAGGACCGCTGCATCAGCGCGAACAGCGGCTGCGGCAGATTGGCCTGCACCGGCACGATCAAGGAGAAGAACGTCTCGTCCTCGGCCGAGAATGGCGATGTCACGCGAGTTTTCGTACGCAGCAGCGCAGTCCGCGCGGCTGGCGACGGAATGACGCGGCCTCGCTTGTCAGTCGCCCACGACGAGGCGAACACGCGATCCTGCGTCAGGAACGATACGTCGGTGCCGGTCGAACCCTTCAACCGTGCCGCGAACCGATCATCTATCGCCTCGCCGAGCAGCAAGAATCCGATCACGTCGGGTGCGAACACCGGCACGGCGACGAGCTGGAACAGCTGACCGTCGATCTCGGCGATGCCGGCTGCGGGCTCCTCGGTGTCGATCGCCTCTTTCAGCGGCGACAGCTCCTCGATCTCCTCGCCGCTGCGATCCTTCTGCGACGACGCCACGAGCACCGTTCCGAGCTCGTCCGTGATCCAGAACAGGTCGACGCCGATCCGCTGTTGCCAGCTCTGCGCGGCGGACGCGAGGGTCGCCGGTTCGTACGTCGAAGGATCGAAATGCGTAGCGACGGCGCTCTTCAACGCGAAGTCGCTGGCCAGCAGGATGGAGTTTGTTTCCAGGCGCGCGCCGCGCTCCTTGAGCAGCACCTCGAAGACTTCGCCGGTCGTGAGCAGCTCGCGGTTGAGCGTGCCCTTGACCTCGCGCGACACCACGAATTGCGTGAAGCTGAACGTCGCCAGCAGCACCGCGATGATCAGCGACGAAAAGGCGACGAAGATCTTGGTGCGCAGGCGGGCGCGCACCCACCACTTCATTGATCCCACCGTGCGCCGCGCGTCGCGGGGCGCGCGCGCGCCGGCGCAATCGAAAGCTTGAAGGTGAGCTGCGGATCGCTGCCGCCGATCTCGACGCGTTGTGCGATGTCCTCGGTCTTTTCCTTGCTCTGCGCGTGCCACGCCGTGATCGTGTAGGTGCCAGCGTCGAGCGCCGGCAGACTGAACGTTCCGTCCTCTTTGGTCACCGCGAAGCGATCGTTCGGCAGCACCAGGATGATCGCCGACATCCAGTCGTGGATGTTGCACCCGATCTTCACGACACCGGGCTTGTCGAACAACACCGGCGGCGCATCTTCGCCCTTGTAGAGCGGCAGCTCGAAACGCTTCGGCCGCGAGAACGAGTAGACGTGATGACGGATCTGATCGCGGTTCGGGAAGCGCACCTGCGTGCCGACCGCGACCGGCAGCATCTCGGGCACGAAAGTCTTGTTGAACTGATCCATGATCGCAGGCGTCGCCGTCGCGGCGGCCTGCAACGTCGCAGGCTCCTGCACGAATACGACTGCATTCGCCACGGGCTTGCCGTCCTGGCCGACCACCTGGCCAGAGACGGTGCGCGCTGCGGCACCGGACACCAGCGCTGTCGTCCCGAGAATCGCGAGAAGGAGTTTGAATGCTTGCATCAGTAACGGAACCGATAGCTCAGTTGCCAGCCATCATGGGTGCGTTCGCTCGCGGTGCTCGGACGCCGGCTGTAGAGGGAAGTGTACTCTGCCGCCATTCGGTGCCGCAGACCCCACTCGAAGGCGTAGCCAACGGTGATGCCGTCGCCGCGCTCGGCAGTTGAGTTGCCGCCGTCGATATCGGTGACGCGGAACCAGTCGTAACGCACCGTGGCGCGATGCGCGCGATGACGATACGAGAGCAGCGCGAAGTACGCGCGGATGTCGCTGTCATTGGTCGTGTCGCGCACGAGCGCGGTGCCATCGAGATACTGCGCGACGACATCGAGATTCTGCAGCGGATGCAACACCACACCAATGGTCGTGAAGTGTGTGTTCCACGAGCCGTCTGCATTCTGATCGCCACGATTGTCGAAGTAGCCGATCTTCAGCGCGCCACGCTCGCGAGGATCGGCGATGGTCGCGAGTGCATACGCTGCCGGCCGGTCGTCGCGCTCATCGAAGATGTCGGTGCGCGTTCCGTTCGGCAGAGGCAGATCGCTGTTGAGACCGCTCAGGCCGTCGCCGATCACCCAGCCGCGCAGCGCCAGCAGTCGGCCGAGCTGGTCCGGACCGTAACCGCCGCCGAGCACGAGTCCGAACCGTGGGCCACGCGCGCCCTGGTGCCACCACTCGCCTTCCAGCCCCGCGATGCTGATTTCTTCCCACAGCCAGTTGTCGAGCGCCGATGCCGAAAGCGTGTATTCCGGGGTCCATGCCGGACCCGTGTGCTCGAGGGAAAACGGATTGCCGGCCAATCCGGCCTGCAGTCCCCAGCCGCTCTCCTGGCCGCCCCATTCACGACGCAGAAAGGCTTCGACCAGCCACGGCTCGTAGTCATCCGCGAGGTCGGGCTGCACGTTGACCTGGGCCTGGGCGCGAATGTCCCACGGGAGCGCTGCACCGAACTGCACCGCCAGTTGCGACAGCTCGACGCGCGTGACGTGTTCGAAGCCTGCGTCGCGGGGCCGGCCGCCGTAGCGCAGTTTGGCCGGACCGCTGTCGGTCCAGCTCGGAAACTCGGGACCTTGCGCGACGCGCACGTCGATCAGCGCGCGCAGCCAGACGCGGCTGGTTTCCTCATCAACGTCGTACTGAGCGTGCGCCGCCAGCGGCGCGAGTCCGGAGCAGGCGAACAGTAACGCTGCGATTGAAGCGGAGCCGCGTGACATGAGGGACCGCTGGGGCGGAAAAGGCGCAATGGTATAGTCGCGCCCCACCCGCTGCCACTGCCCAAAGGCAGCGGCTCGTGTCGGAGATTCCCGCCTTGGCCCTGAACGTCACCACGATCATCGCGCGCAACAGCCTGTTCCGGACGCTGCCCGAACAGACGATTGCGCAGATCACCGCGCTTGCGACCCGTCGCTCCTACAAGGCGGACGCCGTGATTTTCATGCGCGGCGACCCGGGCGATGCGCTGTACGGCGTGGTCACGGGGCGCGTCCGCATCAGTGCGAGCGGCGCCGGCGGCAAAGAAGTTTTCCTGAATATCATGGAGCCCGGCGACGCCTTCGGCGAGATCGCCCTGCTCGACGGGCAACCGCGCACCGCAGCCGCCACCACGGTCGCGCCGACCGAGCTGCTGATCATCCGTCGCGAGGATTTTCTGTCGCTGGTGAAGCGCGAGCCGCAACTCGCGGTGCACCTGATCGAGCTGTTGTGCAAGCGAGTGCGCTGGACCTCGGAGCAGTCGGAAGACTCTTCGCTCCTCAACGTTCCGGCGCGGCTCGCGAAGCGTCTGCTGAGTCTCGCGAGCTCGCACGGTCGCAAGACTCCAAGCGGCGTGCAGCTGAAGATCACGCAGGAAGATCTCGCGCAGTTCCTCGGACTGTCGCGCCAGATCGTCAACAAGTACCTGCAGACGTGGAAGCGGCAGAGCTGGATCACGCTCGGCCGCGGCAGCGTCACGCTCGTCAACGAACGCGCACTGCGCGAGCTCACGCGCAAAGACTAGAAGAGCGCAATGTCACTGCGTTGACAGTCTTCCCGGACGCGGATCGCCATCCTTTGCAGCACCTGATGGCTACCCGATCCGAGGAGACTCACATGAACAAGCACACCGATTCGCTCTCACTGCGCAAAGTCGTCGAGAAAGTGTTCGCAGGCCTCGCCGCTGCCGGCATCGTCGCGTTCATCTCTGTCGGCACGGTGGCGATGTGCTTCCCCGGCATCGCCTGAGGAAGACGGAGCGACCGGCCGAATAGGCTCAGGATCGCTCCGTTTTCGCGGCTCCGCCGCCTTATACTGCGGCGCATGGGGATTCGCCGCTGGCTGCTGGCACTACTCGCGACTCTGCTCTGCTCGTGCGGCGGCGGAGGCGGTGGATACGGCTCCGGCTCCCCGGCCCCGCAACCGCCCTCCGGCTCCCCGCCTCCACCCGTCACGATCGTCGATATCGCCCAGCCCTGGGCCCGGGCCACGCCCGCCGAAGCCAATATGGATGAAGTCATGCTGGGGCGCGCCGCGAGCGACGCCGCAGCGATGCCGCGTTTTCGCAGCCTGGTGGTCGCGCGCCACGGCAAGATCGTCGCGGAGAACTATTTCGGCGGCGCCGACGCCTCGACCGTGTTCGATCTGCGCTCGGTGACCAAGAGCGTCGTCAGCATGCTCACCGGCATCGCCATCCAGAACGGGCAGCTGCCGAATATCGATGCGACGGTCGGCACGTACGTTGCCGCACCGTATGCGCTGGACGCGGGTGATCGCAACGTATCCGTTCGTCAGCTGTTGACGATGTCATCGCGCTACCAGTGGAACGAGAACAGCGCCGACGATTACAACCTGTGGGTGCTGTCGAACAACCACGTGCAATTTCTGTTCGACCGGCTGCAGACCGATCCAAACGGCACCTTCACGTACAACTCCGCTGCGGTGAATCTGCTCGGCGTCGTGCTGCAGGACGCAGTTGCGAAGCCGCTGCCGCAGTTCGCGGATGAAGTGCTGTTTCAACCGCTCGGGATGACCACGGTGCAGTGGGAGCAACTCGAGCCGAACATGGTCAATGCGGGCGCGGGCATCAAGATGACTGCGACGGACCTGCTGCGCTTCGGGCAACTGCTCCTGCAGAGAGGCAAGTCCGGAACCCAGCAGCTCGTGCCCGAATCGTGGGTCGAGGCGTCGACGACGCCGCAATACAACTGGCGCGAAACGTATGGCGCGCAACGCGGCACTACGTACGGATATCTCTGGTGGGTAGCGCAACCGCCGGCGACAGTCGCGAGCTTCGCCTGGGGATATGGCGGTCAGTTCACCTATGTCGTGCCGTCGCTCGACCTGGTCGTGGTCGCGACGACGCATTGGCAGGGAATCAGCGCGGAAACGAATCCGACGGAATTTGCCGGGCAGGTGCTGACGGTGATCGTGAACGACGTTCTGCCGGCGGCCGACTAATTCATGGCGTCATGATTGCTTTGCGCGTCGCGGCCAGCGGCGCGTCGTCGATGAAGTCCGCGGCCTCGCCGCGCGCGCGAATTCCAAGCTGCTTCCACAGAGCGTCCAGGTCTGGCGACACGGGCTTGTCTTTCACCTGAGCGTAGAGATCGCTCAGAACCGTGGTGCCCGTCGCGGTGTCGCCCGTCTTCAGCACCCGCTCGATCGGCCACTCGAACGAAACACCGCCGCTTTCGCGGAGCACGGCGCTCATCGCGTCGCGCAGTCCGAAGCGGTTGTTCGTCTTTTTGCGGATCTCGATGTCGGCCACCATGCAGAAGAGCGCCCCGCCCCAGTACGTGCGGCCCCACGTGTGCGTGTGATCGAGACCTTCGTCGCCGGAGCGTGGCAACCCGTTCGGCATCGAGCGCACCAGATCCGCCCAGACATGATCGGCGCGCAACTCGCCGGCATGCACGCGCGCGATGCCTTCGACATAGGTCGACAGGCCTTCAGTCAGCCAGAGGTGATCGTCACCGACTTCGGGCAACGCAAGGTGCACCATCTCGTGCACGAGTACCCAGTCGTCGCGCAGCTCCTCCGCGGTGGTGTCGCGGCCGACCTGCAACCTGATGTACGGCACGCGCATGCCGTAGGTCGTGCCGTGCCGCACGCCGCTGCCCGCGCTCGACATGACGCGGATCCGCAATTCTTTGGCGGGAAAGCGGCCGTAGTACTGCGCAACGATGGCCATCGAGCGCTGGATCCACGTGACGATCGGATCGACGCCGTGTTCGAAATCCGTGGACTGGAAGTCGACGCTGACGTGCGCGCCCTGGGCATCGATCGTGCGGGTCGTGGAGTCGTCCGCTGCCGCCGCCGCGCAGCTGAGCAACGTCAGCACCAGGGCGGCCGCGACGCGCATCAGGGCTGGCGCCTCCTGCGCCATTCGCTTGTGTCATCCGGTTGACAGTCATCCCCGGAGCCAGACGCCATCATGTGCCCCATCGGTTCACTAGCAACATTTGAGGAGATAGACATGAGCAAGCACATTGGTTCCGTTTCGCTGCGCGCCCTGCTGGAAAAGACCTTCGTCGGCATCGCGTTCGCCGCAAGCCTGGTGGTCGTTTCAGCCGGTACTGCAGCGATGTGCTTCCCCGGCCTCGTCGCCTGAGCGACGGGGTGCGGGCGGGCGGATCCGGGATCGGGAGGGAGGGAAATTGGTGGAGCCGAGGAGGATCGAACTCCTGACCTTCTCATTGCGAACGAGACGCTCTCCCAGCTGAGCTACGGCCCCACCGTTGGAAGGCGGCGGATTGTAGCATCGGCATTCGCGACCGCAAGCCGCAAAGCGTCGGGGGTTTGCCGGCGGGGTGGGCCTGAGCCGGGCCCGGTGCGTCAATAACGGAGCCGGACCACCTTGGTCTTGGCGATCTGGGGCACGAAGATCACGAACATCGAGTCGTACTCGTCGTCGCGCAGCGTGATCTTCTCGCCGCTCAGCGCCTCGACCAGATCGGGCACCGTGTTCGCGCTGCCCACCACGAGCACGTACTCGCCGCGATGATCGCGCAGAATTCGTCGCGGCAATTCCGTCCACGCCGCTGAGGCAACCACGTTCACTGGTAGCGCGGCCGTCTCCGAGAGCGGCGTCGCGGTCTGCTGCGTGCGCTTGTACTCGGACGCAAAGATCGCATCGACGCCGCGCACCGGCCGGGCTTGCGACAACATCTTGGCGAGGCGTGCCGCACGCTCGCGTCCGTCCACGCTCAGATCCGGATCCGCATCGGCGGGCGTCTCGACCTCGGCGTGACGCACGACGAACACCACCGTGGTCGCGCGCGCATCGAACAACCAGGCGGCCGCGGCCACCACGGCGATGAAGAGCAACACCGGCAACACCAGCGGAAAGAAAAACGGCCGGCGCCGCATTTTGTCGAGATCGCGCTGCATAAGCGCGCGGAGTGTAACACGCGTAGAATCGCGGCATGCCCAAGCACATCGGTATCGTCGCCTGCTCCGCCGAAGGCGCTGCGCTCTGCTATCGCACCATCTGCGTCGAAGGCGAGCAGCTGATGGGACGACACGCCCATCCCGAAGTCTCGATGCACACGTTCTCGCTCGACGACTACATGCAGCCTATTTATCGCGGCGATTGGCAGGCCGTCGGCGATCTCATGCTCGCCTCCGCGAACAAGCTCGCGAAGACCGGCGCTGACTTTCTCATCTGCCCGGACAACACCATTCACCAGGCACTGCGCTACGTCGAGCCGCGCTCGCCGCTGCCGTGGTTGCACATCGCGGAATGCGTCGCGGCGCAGGCTGTCGAGCGTGGATATCGGCGCCTTGCATTGACCGGCACGCGCTGGCTCGTCGACAGCAACGTATATCCCGAGAAGCTCGAGGCGCGCGGCGTGAGCTATTTGCGGCCGACGCCCGGGGAGCGCGACGAGATCAATCGCATCATCATGGACGAGCTGGTGTGCAGCGTGTTCAAGCCGGAGGGCGTCGTCTATTTTCAGCGCGTCATCACGCGACTGAAGAACGAGGGCTGCGATGCGGTCGTGCTCGGCTGCACCGAGATTCCGCTGATCATGAACGACGCCAATTCACCGCTGCCGACGCTCGATTCGACGCGACTGCTCGCGCGCGCCGCGTTGAATCGCGCCGTTCGGGATTAGTCGCGGCGGCTCACCGATAGCCGGTCACATCGGCCGCCTTGCCCCGATCCTGGACTTCGACGAGATAGCGCCACGCATCCGGCTGGCTGCCATCCAGATCCGTATAGCCGTAGACCTTCGCAAGCTGTCCGCTCGACAGCGACCTGCCGTTCCATCGCGACACGTTCGGGTCCTGCGCCAGCGCCGCGGCTGCACGGCCGACAAAGGCCGGCGTCTCGGAGATCGCGAAGTGCGGCTGGAATTTCAGTGCGTCGCGCCAGTTCCACTCGGTGACGCCGAATGCGTCCAGCATCGCCTCCGAGCGCAACCAGCCGGGCGTGAGCGAAACCGCTGTCGCACCGTGCGGCTGTAATTCATGCCCCAGCGCGAAACCCATGCGCAGCACGGCGGACTTCGCCAGATCGTAGAAAAAAGAGTTGCGATAGGTCGTGCCGTTGTAATCCGCGGTGCCGTCATTCACTTCGATGACCAGGCCGCCGCGCGTTTTCAGCAGCAGCGGGATCGCGAAATGACTGGTGATGGCGTGCGTGTCGACCGCCAGTCGCAGCTGGTGCAGGCCGTATTCCAGGTCCGATTCCCAGACCGACTTGTTCCATTCGATCTTGGTCGCGCCAAAGATGTCGTTGACCACGATGTCGAGCCGGCCCTGCTCGCGCTCGATGCGCTCCACCAGCGCGCGGACCTCGGCGGGTTCGAGGTGATCGACTTGCACCGCGATGCCGCGGCCGCCGGCTTCGTCGACGAGAGCAGCGGTCTCTTCGATCGTCTCGGGCCGGTTCATCTCGGACTTCTGACTGCGAGTCGTGCGGCCGGTGCAGTAAACCGTTGCGCCGCAAGCCCCGAGTTGCACGGCGATTCCTCGCCCGGCTCCCCGCGTCGCCCCGGCCACCAACGCAACCTTGCCCGACAGCGCTCCGCCCATGGCTGACTCCTGTGTAACTGGTGTAACATACTTAGACAGTGACACGCTAGTTCACGCGGAGTGACCGGTCAAGTGAAATTAGACAGTTACAAGGACGCCGGCCTGCTGGTCTCGGCCCATCTCGTCAACGAATTTGCGCCGGGCACCGCACGCGAAACGCCGCTCCCCGCGCGCGAAGGCGTCGCTGCTCTCTCCCGGATCCTCGCCATCGATCCGCCGTCCGTTGCCGCCCTGACGCAGACACACGTGCCGGCATTCGTCGCCCTGGCCCGCAAGCTGCGCACAGTGTTCACGGATCTGAATCGCCGCGACATCGATGCGGCCGCGGCAACCCTGAATGAATTACTTGCTGCCCATCCAGCACATCCGCATCTCGCGAAGGAGCGCGGCGTGTGGCACCTGCATCACCATCCCCACGATGCGCCGCTCGTGCCGATGTGGACTGCGATCTGCGCCGCCGGACTGGCGGAGATGATCGGGGACGCCGAGGCGCAGCGACTCGGCACCTGTGAGCGCAGCGACTGCGGACGCGTTTACGTCGACGTCTCGAAGAACGCGAGTCGCAGGTTCTGCTCACTGACCTGCCAGAATCGCGTGAAGGTCGCGATGTTCCGCGAGCGCGCCGACAAGCGTCGTCCGTCCCGCAGGAGCCGCTGAACACGGATGGATCGCATCCACACTGTCGCCTCGCTCGCCGCGGACTTCGTCCAGCTTGGATTGCAGCGCGACGCGGCCGTCATGGTGCATTCCTCACTCGGCAGAGTCGGCTGGACCGACGGCGGGCCAGCGGCCGTCATCGAAGCTTTGCTGGAAGTGATCGGGCCGGATGGCACGCTCGTGATCGCGGTACGCCGTTCGAAAAGCTATACGAACTGGATGCCCGGACGCTGCTGATCGGCCTCGGGTTCGATCGCTGTACTTCGCTCCACTACGCCGAGTCGCTGGTTGCCGCTCGCCGCACCACGATCAGCCGCTTTCCGATGATGGAGAACGGCGTGCGCGTGTGGGTCGAGAAGCCGGACATGGCCAGCGACAACGGTGCGCACTTCCCGATCGTCGGCCAGCGCTTTCTCGACCAGGGCCACGTCCGGCGTGGAAGAGTCGGCAGCGCCGACGCACTGTTGTTCTCGACACGCTCGCTGGTCGACTGCGCGGAGGGGTATTTCAGGGAGGCGCTCACATCCCCCTGAAGCGATGCTGAAACGTGCTGCTGACCGGCAGCACGTCCTGGCGGCCGCGAACGGTCAGCTGCAGCTTGCCGTCCTCGTCCTTCTCCACGGCGCGAATCGCGCCGACGCGCACGATCACGCTTCGATGCACCTGCCAGAAGGTTTCCGAATCGAGCGCGGCGCTCAGCTCCTTGAGCGGTGTGCGGATGTGGCCTTCGCTTTCCGCCGTCACCACGCGCGTGTACTTGTCCTGGGCCTGGAAGAACAGCACCTCATCGATGGAGAACATCTTCACCGCGTTGCCGACACTCGCGGTGATCCACTTGATCCCCTGCCTGCCGCCGGCGCCGAGCCGTGCCTGGACCATGTCGATGAGCGCGGTCATATCTACTTGCGCGCCGCTGCTCAGGCGTGCGCGAGCCCGCTCGATCGCAAGGCTCAGCCGCTCGCGCGCGACGGGTTTGAGCACGTAGTCCACCGCGCCTTCGTCGAATGCGCTCAGCGCGTACTGCTCGTACGCCGTGATGAAGATCACGACGCATTGCGTGCCGGCGACGCGAGCGACTTCGAGGCCGCTCACCCCGGGCATGCGAATGTCGAGGAACGCGACCTGCGGGCGGTACTGCTCGAGCGCTTCGAGCGCGGTCAGGCCGTCCTCGCACTCGGCGACGATTTGCAACTCGGGCCAGAGCTCCGTCAACAGCGCCAGCAGTTCCTGGCGCTGCGGCAGCTCGTCTTCAGCAACGATTGCTGTCGGACGAGTCATGCGACGGTTGCCTCCAGCGGCAGAATGAGTCGCGCCAGCACGCCGCCGGCGCTGCGCTCTGCAAGCTCCAGCGACGCCGCCGAAGCAAACCGTGTCAGCAATTGGGTGCGAATGTTCGCGAGCCCGGTGCCCTCGCCCATGCCGAGCTTCAGTCCCGCGCCGTCATCTTCCACCACCACTTCGAGACGCCGGCGTCCGCCCTCCTCCACCACGCGCGCACCCAGGACCACGCGGGTCACGCCGGGTTTCGGCTCGACGCCGTGCTTGATCGCGTTCTCCACCAGCGAGATGAGCAGCAGGGGTGGGAACGGTACGTCCTGCAGCTCTGCCGGCAGCTCGATGTCCACTCTCAAGCGTTCACCCAGACGCACTTTCATGAGCTCCAGATAGCTTGCGCAGATCGCAAACTGCTCGCCCAGCGTCGACTGCGCCACACCAGTACCCGCTCGCAGTTTCGGCAGCGTGGCGCGCAAGTGCTCGGCAAGCGCGTCGATGGTTTGCGAAGCCCGTTGCGGGTCTGACGCCACGAGCGAGCGCACCGATGCGAGCGTGTTGAACAGAAAGTGCGGCTCGACCTGCGCCTGCAGCAGCGTGAGCTTCAGATCGGCCTCGCTCTTCTGCTGGCTGAGCTTTTCGATCTCGACGCGCCTGCGATGCTCCGCCCAGCGCCGCGACTCGGAAAAGTAGGCGGGCCAGCCGAGTCCGCCGCTGGCGACGAAGAGCAGCAGCAGGTCGCGACTCACGTCGAGCGCGTAGCGGATGATCGATGGGACGTCGACCAGCAGCAGCTCGTCTGGTGAGCGATCGTATCCATGCGCGATCATCAGCCGATCGTGGAAATGGTCGGCGTAGTCACTCGACAGCATCCCGAGCACCATGCCGCAGATCACCGCTGCAACGATGCCGACGCGCTCCACTCGCCGCGGCAAGCCGCTGTGCCTGAAAAGCGCTGCCAGCGTCGGGCCGGCGCCCACGAGCACGAGATTGGCTGCACTTCCCACGAGTGCGAGCTCGATGGCCTCCCAGACACTCCTGACCATCAAGCCGTGCGAAGCGCCGAACGAAACTCCCGCCAATGCACCGATCGAGCCGAAGACGGCTGCGCGGCGCCACGCCCACGGCCAGCTGAAGACCGCGTACTGCTGATAGAACTGAATGAACGCCGCCTCGCCCGCCGCCACATCGGGCGGCAGCGGACGACTCAGCGGATGCTCGTGCTCACTCATCGAATGTCGTGGTCTCGCGCGGCCCGTTCGAGCGCTTCCTTCGGAATCATGGGACGCAGTGTCGGATAGAACTGCGCGAACGTGCCCTGGAACGCGCCGTGCTTCGTGTGACAACTCACACAGTTATTGCCTGCTGCGAGCGGATCGCCTTCCGTGTCCTTCGCTCCGAACACGTAGAACACGCGACCGTCCGCGCCACGCGATGGGTCGATCAGGTGGATCTCGTAGTTGGTCAGGTCCGCCTGCGTAAAGCCGTTCTGGTTGATCGAGCGCTTCTGCTGATCGCTGTTGTAGAACGACAGCAGGAACATCGAACCCGGCGCGTAGCTGCCGTTCTTGACGAAGTACCGATAAGCGTTCGGCTCCATGAGCACCACCTGGAATTGACCCGGATGATCGGCGTTGAACGAGCCGGGGTTGTACCCCATCCCGAGCGAGGTGCCGAGAAAGATCCAGCTGTCGAGGTCAGCCGGCTTCTGCAGTCTGCCCTTGGCGGTGAGCTGCGCGATCTGCAGCGCTGCGGTCGCGGGTTGCGCGATCTCCTGGCTGAGCGCGGTGCTGGCGAGAGCGAGCGTGCCGGCGGCGGCGGCGGCCAGAGCTACGACACGAACGGCTGAGCTGTTGTTCATTCGAAGTCTCCACATGTCGGTATGGAGCACACAAGGTATAGCGCGTCGAATGCACCCGCGGGGCTATGCGACGAAGGTGCGGCCCACAAAGATGACGGCCGTCACACTTGTGACGAACGACAGCAGGCACGGATGACGGTTGCGCGTCGGAATACCTAACACCCCCACCCTGCAACCAAAGTTGCCATCCATGCTCAAGTCTCTGATTGCAATGGCGATTGGCCGGCTGGCCCGGCCTTTGCAATCTCTTCGTGCACAAGCGGCACGTGATGTCGCAGGTATTTAACGGATATCGAAAGACGCTCGGGAGAACTCGCTGAAATGACCATCAGAAAAACCCTCGTTCGCCGCGCCGCTGTCGCCGCGGCCCTCGTCGCCACCTGCACGACTGCGCACGCAGTACCGGTGACCGGCGATTTCGCCTGCATCTCAGGCAATGCCGCCGATTGCGCAGCCGCGACCTCAACCCTGTCGTGGAGCTGGAACGGCCAGGATTTCACCATTGCCAACAGCGGCATCGGGTATGTGTCGGAGGTGTACTTCGATATCACCAGCGGAATGTCGGTCGGATTCCTGAGCGGCAGCGGTATCGTCAATTTCTACTCAGGAGCCAGCCCGGGCGCGCTTCCGGGCGGCAGCAGCGTGGGCTTCACGTCGGATCGCTCTTTCGACTCGGACCTGCCCGGCCCGATTCAGTGGGGCATCAACGGCGGTGAATCGGCGACGTTCCGAATCCTCGGCGCCGCGCTCGACAGCTTCACCTCCGGCAGCCTCGCCTCGGGCGTGCACGTGCGCAGCCTGGTGACGAGCAGCGCGAGCCTCATCACGACGACGACGACCCCCACGCCAGTGCCGGAGCCGGGCGTGTTGACGCTGATGTTCGCGGGCCTGGCCTGCCTCGGGTTCGGGTTTGCGCGGCGTCGGCGCACCGGCTGAAGATTCACGAGACGGATCCAGCCACAGCAGCCTCGCGGTAGTCACCGCGAGGCTGTTTTTTTGCTGGCGGAGAGGGCGAGATTCGAACTCGCGAAGGTCTTGCGACCTTGCCGGTTTTCAAGTCGCCGTACCCGCACTTTTGCGCAACTTAGACGCACATTAACGCAAGTCTGTCAGCCACTTACGAGAGGGCCTGGACACTGTCTTTCCCGAGGTTTCGTACGAAATGCAACTCAAAATGCAACCAAGCGGGAGATTCAACATGGCAGACGGTAGTACACCGACCCCGGTCGGCAGAATCGAGATCGACCTTCAAGAAGCACTTCTGGGTCTGGAGTCTTGCATCGGCGAGGACTACGGCAACGTCACGCTCGGGCTGATGCAGCGAATTCGCGAGGTCCTGCTCGCTCAGGAGCCGCGCGACCCTGGTACCGGCAAGACGGCGGATGAGCTGCTGTGCACTTCGCCATCGAGCATGGCCTATGAGCTTCGGCGTTGGGGCAGTCGCATGACGGAAGCGACCTGTGCGCTTATCACCACGCGACACAAGCTAGTCGATGAAGACGACGACTGCTTTCACATCCTGGCGCTGATCGAGGATTCGCTCATCGAGACGGCGGGGCAGATGGCGAAGGCAGCGAGGACCATCGACCCGCAGCATGAGGAAGAGGAAGCGCCGTAAACCAC
>DATEKT010000043.1:0-7673 GCA_035277305.1 Steroidobacteraceae bacterium
TCGCTGCGAATCGCATTGATCTGCAGGCCGCCGAGCAGCGCGCATTGTCGGCCGCAATGCTGGATCGACTGGCGCTGGACGAGTCGCGGATCGATGCGATGGCGCGTGGTATCGAAGACATCATGTCGCTGGCGGATCCGATCGGCGGCGTCATTGCGCATTGGTCGAGGCCGAACGGCCTGCGCATCGAGCGAGTGCGCGTGCCGCTCGGCGTGATCGGCATCATCTACGAGAGCCGCCCGAACGTGACTGCCGACGCCGGCGCGCTGTGTCTGAAGTCAGGCAACGCGGTCATTTTGCGTGGCGGCTCGGAGAGCATGCATTCGAGCAGCGCCATTCACGCCTGCCTGATCGCGGGCTTGCGCACGGCCGGATTGCCGGAGCCAGCGATTCAGATCGTGCCGACGACCGATCGGGCGGCGGTCGGCCATCTGTTGTCCGGCATGACGGAGCTCATCGACGTGGTCGTGCCGCGGGGCGGTCGCAGTCTCGTCGAGCGAGTCCAGAAGGAAGCACGGGTGCCTGTGATCGGACACCTGGAAGGCAATTGTCATGTGTACGTGGACCGCGATGCGGACGCGTCGATGGCGCGCGACATCGTCCTCAACGCCAAGCTGCGGCGTACCGGTGTCTGCGGCGCGGCCGAGACTGTATTGTTCGATCGCGGCTGGTCCGGTACGGAATCGGTCGTGCGAGCCCTGCTCGATGCGGGCTGCGCGGTGCGTGGCGACGAGGCAGTGCAGCGCCTTGATGAGCGGGTCACAGTCGCGACCGAACAGGACTGGTACACGGAATACCTGGACAAGATCATCGCTGCGAAAGTCGTCGACGGCGTCGACGCGGCGGTGGCGCACATCGCCCGCTTCGGCTCGGCGCACACCGAATCGATCGTCACCGGCAACCAGGCCACGGCGGATCGGTTTCTCGCGAACGTCGACAGCGCGATCGTTTTGCACAATGCGTCCACGCAGTTCGCCGACGGCGGCGAGTTCGGCATGGGCGCGGAAATCGGGATCTCGACCGACAAGTTTCATGCACGCGGACCGGTCGGGGTCGAGCAGTTGACCAGCTACAAATACGTCGTGCGAGGCTCGGGACAGGTGCGGCCGTGAAGGTGATGAGTCGATTGATCTTTGTATTGCTCGCGCTCGCGGGTCCTGCGCAGGCGGCCCAGGATATGGATGCGGCCGCGCTCGGCGCCGCTCTCGACAAGGCGCGCGGCGAACAAGTCGATGCGTTGTCGCCGAAGAATTTCGCTGCGGCAGTGGAGGCGCACGACGCCGCAGTCAAAGACGCGGCCAAGGGTCGCAAGGAAGACAAGGTGCGCGCGAGAGTGCAGGAAGGCGAAGCGGCGCTGGGACGCGCAACAGCTGCGGCCGCTGCCGCGCGCCAGGTGCTCGGCTCAGTGATCAAAGCACGCGAGGATGCGCTGACTGCGGAAGCACCGAAATTCGCGGGAGAGGCGTGGACCAAGGCCGCCGAGCGTTTCCGCGAAGCGATGACGGAGAACGAGCAGAACGACGCCAAGAACGCGCAGCGCCGCGCTGCCGAAGCGGAAGTGCTGATGCGCGAGGCGGAGCTGATCGCGATCAAGGGCGGCATTCTCGACGAGGCGCGGGCGCTGATCGCGCAGGCCGACGAAGCGAAGGTCGGCAAGCTCGCGCCGCGTAGTCTGCAGGCGGCCAAGCGCTATCTAGCGCAGGCGGACCAGGAGATTCAGCGCAATCGCTACGACGTGGCTCAGCCGCGCAAACTCGCCGCGCAGGCGCGCTACGAGGCGCGGCACGCGACCTATCTCGCGCAGCTGATCGAGCGGGTACTGAAAGAGGAGAACGACGACCAGGCCGGCGTCGAAGGGCTCATCCTGTCGTGGGAGGAGCCGGTGAAGCAGATCGCCGCCGAGATGGAATTGTCGGCGCAGTTCGACAAGGGCATGCAGGCGCCGATGCAGGAGATCAACGAGCACGCGGGTCAGCAGGCCGTGGAAGTCAGTCGCCTCAAGCAGGAAGTGACCGATCGCGACGAGCAGCTCGCGGCGCTCAATTCGCAGGTGCAGCGCCTGGAGTCGCGGCTGGGCGGCGTGTCCGAAGAGCGCGTCGCATTGCAGCGGCGCGTCGATGTGCAGGAGCGCATGCGCTCGAGCGTGCGCGCGCTGGAAGCTTCCTTTACGGCCGACGAGGCGCGCGTAACCCGGCAAGGCGATGACGTGGTGCTGTCGCTCCTCGGCATCAAGTTTCCCTCGGGTCGCAGCACGATCGACAGCAGCAGCGCAGCGCTCATGAAAAAGGTACAGCAGGGGCTCGCGCTGTTTCCGGGCGCATCGGTCTCCATCGAAGGTCACACCGACGCGAACGGCAGCGACTCGACCAACCTGATCCTGTCGCAGGACCGCGCGGATGCGGTGCGCCAGTACCTGGTCACGAACTTCGCGATGGATCCCGAGAAGGTGACCTCAGTCGGTTACGGCGAAGCGCGCCCGGTCGCAACCAACGAGACCGCCGCGGGGCGCGCGCGCAACCGCCGCATCGACCTGGTGATCCACCCGGAACAACGCTGACGTTGCTCTTGCAACGCGGCGGGGACGGGCAGACGATAGGTCCCGTTCACGGATGAGGGTCGCCGCCATGCTTACCCGTCTGTTCCAGGCGCTCGTCGCCGTTGCGCTGTTCGTAGCCCCGCCCGCCGTCTCGGCAGCAAGCGATGACCCGTTCGTGGTCCACGAGTGGGGAACATTCACCACGGTGCAAGGCGCGGATGGCGAGCAGATCTGGTGGATGCCGCCCGCCAGCGTCGACCTGCCCGATTTCGTCTATCGCGCCGCGCTCGGCGGCGACGGCCGCCCGGTGACCTTCAATCCCAAGGATCTGAACGCGCTGGCGCGCATGGAGACTCCGGTCATCTACTTCTACTCACAGCGCGAGCGCGTCGCGGACGTGCGTGTGCTGTTCCGCGGCGGCAACCTCACCGAGTGGTACCCGCAAGCGACTCGCATTGCTGCGCGAAGCACGGAAGGCGAGCTCTACACGATGCCCGCGCAACACACGCGGCAGTTCACGATCGAATGGAACGGCGTGAAGATCCTCGCGCGCGACACGCGTGAGATGGCGTTGGACAAGCTGATCCGCGGTAAATCCGGCGCTGGCGATCACTACTACATCGCGCGCGAGACCGATGCGAACTTCCTGCGTAACACAGCGCCACTGGCGCGCTCGCGCGTCGAGCATGAACGGGATCTCTTCTACCGCGGTCTCGGCTATTTCCAGGCGCCGCTCGCGATCGGCATGGACGAGAATGAGCAGGCGCTGTCGCTCAACGCCCGCGAGGCCGAGCGAATCGAGGCAGCGTTTCTCGTGGCCGTTCGCAAGGGAATGATGCGCTACCAGAAGATCGAAGGTGCAATCGCCAACGCCGCATCGGTGATCGACCCGAACACGCAGCCGTTCGGTGCGCTGGAGGATGTGCGCAAGGTTGCCATGAGCGACATGGCGCGGGCGCTGGTCAACGCCGGCCTCTACGAAAAGGAAGCGCGGGCGATGGTGAATACCTGGCAGGACCAGTGGTTCGCAGAGGAGGGCACACGCGTGCTCTACCTGTTGCCGCGCGCATGGACCGACCGCACGCTGGAACTGCGGGTCTCGCCGCAACCGGACCAGGTCGTGCGCGTGATGGTCGGGCGTGCCGAGCTGATCACGCCTTCGCTCGAGCGCGATCTCAGGGATCAGGTCCTCACTTACCGGAGCGGCGACGCCAAGGCGAAAGCCCGCGCCGTCGCCAACGTGCGTGCGCTCGGACTCGGGCGGTTCGTGTATGCCGCGAGCACGCGGCTCATCGGCGACAGGAAGGACAGGGCGTTCGCGATTGCGGCCGGCGAGCTGATGCAGGCCGCTAGTGCTCGTGAGGATGAGCGCAGCGCTCGCAATTGACCCAGCCGGAGTCGCCGTTCGCGTAGTGCTCTTTCTTCCAGATCGGCACGCGGTGCTTCACTTCATCGATGATGTAGCGGCACGCCGCGAATGCTTCCGCGCGATGCCGTGAGCTGACGCCGACCCACACCGCCAGATCGCCGATCGCGAGCGAGCCGACGCGATGCACGCAGGTCGCTCGCAACACGCCGAAGCGCGCAACGGCTTCCGCGACGATGCGCTCGCCCTCCTTGTTCGCCAGCGCCTCGAACGCTTCGTACTCCAGCCGGGTCACTACGTGCCCTTCGTTGTGGTTGCGGACCCAACCCTCGAATGCGGAGTAACCGCCGGCCGCGGGGTCGGCGAGTGCCGCACGATAGCTGTCGGGCGTGAGCGGCGCCTGGCTGAACGAGAACGCTTTCATCCGCCCGCCACCGGTGGGATGAAGACCACCGTGTCGCCGTGCTTCAGCGGCGTCTGCCAGTCGCCGAACTCGGAGTTCAGCGCGACTTTCAGTTGCTCAGGGGCCAGCTGGAACGCATGCCGCTTTCGCAGCTCCGCGTAAAGCTCCGCGGGTGTCGCGGCGCTGGTGTCGAGCGTTTCGTCGTTGCGGCCCGCCTGCTCGCGCAGGATCGCGTAGTACTGCACGCGCACCGTCTTGCTTCCTCCTGCGCGTTGCAGGGAAGGGCTGGAGAGGGGGCCGAGCGCCGCGACCGCCGCGTCGAACTCCTCGCGCGTGTTCACGTTGTCCAGCGCCGCGCGTTCGGGAAGATCGAGCAGCGCAGTGTTCGAGTTGATGAGGAATTTTCGCGGACACTGCTTGCCACCCGCGATGTAAGCGAGCACGCCATCGCGTGCGCCGGGCTCCCAGATCGCACAGAGCGGTTCGGGCAAGCCGTCGTGAGCACTGCGATACGCCGTTGCAACCTTGTCCGGATGGCGATGCGCGACCAGGTGCTGCAGCGTGCTCCCGGTCAGGAACGGCAGATCGCATGCCAGGATCAGCCACGCGGCTTTCGGGTGCTCCTGCAATGCCGCCGAAATCCCCGCGATCGGACCGATACCCGGCTGACGATCGACGATCTGCGGCAATCCGGCGCGGGACGGATCCTCGCGCTGATCCGGCCGCACGGAGACGAACGTTGCCGCACAGAATTTCGCTGCCAGCTCGAACGCCCAGCGCACTTGCGGCTGGCCGTGATAGTCGAGTGCCGCCTTGTCGCTGCGCATGCGAGTGCTCGCGCCGCCGGCGAGGACGAGACCGAATAGCGCGGGAGCCGTCATGATCTGTTCAACCGACATCGCTCTTGCCGCCGCGCTTCTCGACGAGCCGCGTTTGCGCGATCACGATGTCGTGCGACAGCGCCTTGCACATGTCGTAGATCGTCAGCGCGGCGATGCTCGCGCCCGTCAGCGCTTCCATCTCGACGCCGGTCTTGTGATGCACGGACACCGTGCAGCGGATGACTGCGTCGTCGCCTTGCATGTCGATCGCCAGCTTGCAGCTCTCGATTCCGAGCGGGTGACAGAACGGAATCAGCTCGTGTGTGCGCTTCGCCGCCATGGTTCCCGCAATGATCGCCGTCTGAAACACGGGCCCCTTGGGCGTGTTGAATTGCTGATCGCGCAGCGCCTGCGCAACCGGCTGCGGAAACTGCACACGCGTTTCGGCTGTGGCCGTGCGCTTGGTCACCGACTTGTCGCCGACGTCGACCATCGTGGGACGCGCAGCGGAATCGACATGAGAGAACGAGGACATGATCAGCCGCCGATGTAGTACATCTCGATCTTGCGCAGCGGCTGCTCGCCAGCGTGCAGCGACGCGCGCAACTCGCTGTAGCGGTCGCCGCGGCGATTCCAGGTCGCCGCGATCAGCGAACGCAGCTCGTCGTCGCTGGCGCCTTCGCGCAGCGGCGCCCGCAGATCGACGCCATTGCGCGCAAACAAGCAGGTGTAGAACACGCCCTCGGAAGACAGCCGGGCGCGCGTACAGCTGCCGCAGAACGGGTTCGAGACGGACGAGATGAAGCCGACCTCGCCGCTGCCGTCGTCGAAGACATAACGCTCGGCGACTTCGCCGTGATAGTTCTCTTCCACTGCGTGCAGCGGCCAGCGCGCACCGATGCGCTCGAGCAGCTCGCGCGAGGCAACCACGCGTTCGAGGCTCCACTGGTTGCGCGTGCCGACGTCCATGTACTCGATGAAGCGCACGATGACGCCGGTGCCGCGGAAATATTCGACGAGATCGAGCACGGTGTGGTCGTTCAGCCCGCGCTCCACGACGCAGTTGATCTTGATCGGTGTCAGCCCGGCATCGCGCGCCGCCCGGATTCCGTCCAGGACGCGGTCACGCTCGGCGAAGCCGCCGCTCATCTGCTTGAAGATTTCCGCGTCGAGCGTGTCGAGACTGACGGTGATGCGGTGCAGGCCGTTGGCCTTGAGCTCGGCCGCGTGCTGGGCGAGCAGCACGCCGTTGGTAGTCAGCGCCACGTCGCGCACGCCTTCCAGCGCCGTCAGCTCGCCGACCAGCTCGCAAATGTTCGGACGCAGCAGCGGCTCGCCGCCGGTGAGGCGGACCTTGTGCACGCCGAGTTGCACGAACAGGCGTGTCAGGCGCGTGATCTCCTCGAACGACAGCCGCTCGGTCGCCTTCAGGAAGCGGTAGTGCTCGTGGAAGGTCTCCCGCGGCATGCAGTACGGGCAGCGGAAATTGCAGCGGTCCATCACCGAGATGCGCAGGTCGTGCAGCGGCCGGTCCAGCGTGTCGCGCGGGCGCGTGCGCACTGGCAAGGTCACGATGGGACTGGCGTCGGACATGCGGTAATTGGACCCCGATCGAGGCGTTCTGTCACCACGAATATAGCGCCACCGACGTGCCGGCCGCGATCTTGGCCGGCCCGGGCGGCAGCTCGACGAAGCCGTCCGTGCCCGTCAGGGAGGTGAAATCGCCGGAACCGCGGGTCGGCTTGAGCACCGCGCGTCGCAGCGCCTGCTCGGCGGCGACTCGCACCGGAATGAACAGCGTCAGCTGCGGCTTGACCTCGAAGGGCTCGGCCAACTCGGCCTGCTCGCGCTGCCGCGGCGGCCTGCCCAGCGATGCTTCCAGCCCGGCGAACACATAACGCCCCAGGCATACCAGAGTTGATACCGGATTGCCGGGAAGGGCGTACACCGTCTGGCCCGCTGGCCCGACGCCGAACCACAGCGGCTTGCCGGGCCGTTGCGACACCTTGTGAAAGATCACGCGCACACCCAGCTCGGCCAGCACCTGCGGGACGTAGTCGAATTTCCCCATCGAGACGCCGCCGCTCAGGATCAGCACGTCATGAGTCTGCAGATGCGCGCCCAGGCGAGTGCGCAGGACTGCGGGGTCGTCGGGCACATGGTCCAGCGTCGGCAATCCAAAGCCGCGACGTTGCAGGGCGGCCATCACCGCGTACACGTTCGAGCGATAGATCTGCCATTCGGCGATCGGCTCGCCGGGCTCGACCAGCTCGTCGCCGGTGGAAATCACGACGATGCGCGGCCGCCTCGTGGCTTGCACGCGCGTGTGGCCGTTCGCAGCGAGCACGGCGATTTCTGCTGGTCCAAGGCAGGTGCCCGGCTGCAGCAATTCATCGCCGCGGCGCACGTCGGTGCCGGACCCGTGGATGTTCGCGTCCTGCTCTGGCTCTGCGTCCGATTGCAGCTGCGCCACGCCATCAGCGACAGAAATCTTCTCGACCGGAACGACGCAGTCGCAGCCGCGCGGCAGCGACGCACCGGTCATGA
>DATEKT010000044.1:0-17643 GCA_035277305.1 Steroidobacteraceae bacterium
CTCTGATTGGCGTCCATGCATTTTCATTTATCATGGCGGATCGCAACCTCAGGCGCGGTCTGTCATGAAAAAAACACTCTCTGGAACTCTTCTCGCTGTCCTGGCATGCGGCGTCGCGGGTGCCGCCGACCTCAGGCCTGAGCAGCGCGCGCTGTTCGACATCTACAAGGAGCTGGTCGAGATCAACACGACCGACTCCGTCGGCGACAACACGCAGGCAGCGCGTGCCATGGCGGCGCGGCTGACGTCAGCGGGATTTCCGCAGCAGGACGTGCAGGTGCTGGTGCCGTCCGGCAACGCGAAGAAGGGCAACCTCGTCGCGCGGCTGCGCGGTACCGGCGCAGGCAAACCGCTGCTGCTGGTCGCGCATCTCGACGTGGTCGAGGCGCACAAGGAGGACTGGTCGGCGGATCTCGATCCATTCAAGCTGACCGAGCGCGACGGTTACTACTACGGCCGCGGCACCTCCGACGACAAGGCGATGGCCGCGATCTTCGTCGCGAACCTGATCCGCTACAAACAGGAAGGCCTGAAGCCTCACCGCGACATCATTCTCACGCTCACGTCGGACGAAGAGGGCGGCGATTTCAACGGCGTGTCCTGGCTCGCCGAACAGCATCGCGACCTGATCGATGCGGAGTTCGGCCTGAACGAAGGCGGCGGCGGCCGCGAGCGCGACGGCAAGAAACTGTTCAACGCCGTGCAGGCGACCGAAAAGCTGTACCGCGACTTCGATCTCGAGATCACCAACAAGGGCGGGCACAGCTCGGTGCCGACGCCGGACAACGCGATCTACCGGCTCGCGGCCGCGCTCGATCACCTCGGCAAGTTCAGCTTTCCGGTCAATCTCAACGAAGTCACGCACGCGTTCTTCGAGCGTACCGCTGCGCTCGAAGGGGGTGACCTCGGTGCGGCGATGAAGGCTGTCGTGCAGTCGAATGGCGCAGACGCGGACGCTGTAGCGAAGCTCGCGCAGACGCCCGCGTACAACTCAATGCTGCGAACGACGTGCGTCGCGACGATGCTGCAGGCAGGTCATGCTCGCAACGCGTTGCCGCAGAAAGCGACGGCCAACGTCAACTGCCGCATCCTCCCGCAGGATTCCGTTGAGAACGTACAGCGCACGCTCGTCCGGGTTTTCGCTGACGATCAGATCAAGGTGACTCTGCGGAGCACCGCGGGCGCCCCCGCCGCGCCGGTGTCACCGCTCGATGCGAAGGTGATGAAGCCGATCGAGCAGCTCACCGGCCAGCAGTGGCAGGGCGTGCCGGTGATTCCGATCATGGGCACGGGCGCGACCGACAGCGCATACCTGCGCGCGAAGGGAATTCCGATGTATGGCGTCTCGGGCCTGTTCGGAGACATCGCCGACGTGCGCGCGCACGGCCGCGACGAGCGCGTTGGTATAGCGCAGTTTTACGGTTCTCAAGAATTTCTGTACCGGCTCGTGAAGCGCTACGCGACCGGCAAGTAACTCCCACATCCCGGGGGATTACCTCGGGCACACTCCTTCGTGTGTGCGCCCTGGGGGCACATTCGTCAGGGGTCTGTCTCGGCCGGACGACCGTGTCCGGCCGGGCGGTCGGTATCCGATCATATGACCATGACGAAGAATCTCCCTGTTTCCACCCGTGCCCAGGCCGCCGCAGTCGTTGGCGCGCCGAGTACGCGTCAGTCCTACGTCGACTTGTTCCGCGGTCTGTTGATCGCGCACATGGCGCTCGATCACTCCTCGCTCATGTTCAACGCCGGCCGTGCGGCCGAGGAACTGGCAGCCGGTCCCGCGCCGGTCTTCGCCGGCCTCGGCCAGTTCCTGACGCGCTTCACCGGCGTGCCGGTCGCGCCGGGCTTCATGTTCATGGCCGGCTTCATGGTCGCGCTCACCAGCCTCGCGCGCGAAGCGCGCGGCGTGACGCACGCGGAGATGACGCGGCGTCTGCTGATCCGCGGTCTCGTGCTGATCGTCATCGATGCGCTCGTGATGGGCTTGCCGCGAGCGCTGATGGGCTTCTATTCCTTCATGGTGCTCACGTCGATCGGTGTCGCGATCATCGCGACGGCGTTTCTGCGCGACGTTTCGAGCAAGGTGCTGCTGCCGATTGCGCTCGGCATCCTGCTACTGCATCCGCTGCTCGACGTGTCGTGGTTGCCGCTGCCGCTGCGCGCGATCATCTACGAGCCGGTCCGCACCGGCGCATTCCGTTCGCTTTATCCGATCGTGCCGTGGATCGGCGTTCTGCTGCTGGGCTTCATCGTCGGCCGCGACGCGCTCCAGCGCGAACGTCCCGTGAAATTCTGGGCGGGACTCGCCGCGCTCAGCTTCGTGTTGTTCTTCGCCGTGCGTCTGTACGGCGGCTACGGTAATGCGTATCCGTACTCCGGCATCGCGAGCATTTCATTCTGGGAGTTCTCGAAGTATCCGCCGGATCTGCCGTTCCTCGCGTGGTCGTTCGGCTGCATCTTTCTCTCGCTGATCGCGCTTTCGCTCATCACGCGCAACGGCGTGCCGGCGGTACTGCGGCCGTTCGCGATATTCGGGCGCGTGCCGTTCTTCTTCTACATCGTGCACTTCTACGTGCTCGGCATCGCCGCGGGCATCCTGCGCACGAAATTAAGCCTGGCGGCGACGTTCGGCATCTGGCTGATCCTGCTCGTTGTCATGATCGGACCCTGCGCGTGGTATTACCGCAAGAAGCGCGAGCGCCCGAATTGGATCACGCGCTATATTTGACGCCTTCGTTTTCCAAGCGGGGTCGTCATGTCGAAGTTGCGTTGGATGTCGCTGCTCGCAGCGCTGGCGTGCGTCTCACTGGCCGCTGCTGCTGAGCTGCCGCCCGATCTTGCCAAAGCGGTCAAGGACTACGACGGAGCGCAGATCCACGGCAACAAAGCCGAGTTGCAGCGACTGGTCGCCGACGACTACACGCTCGTCAACAGCACCGGCCGCGTGCAAACCAAAGCCGAGCTGATCGCCGACTACACGACGCCCGGTTACAAGATCGAACCCTTCGAGATCCTGCAACCCGTCGAGAAATTCTGGAGCGACGGCGCCGTCATGGGCGGCGTCGTCAACCTTCGCGGCACCGACGGCGGCAAACCCTTCGCGGTCACCCTGCGTTTCGCCGACATCTGGGCCAAGCGCAACGGCAAATGGCAGGTGATCTACACCCACGTCTCCAAGCCTCCCGAGAAGTAGCCCCGATTTCCGAACTCGAAATTCTCCGACCCCGAATCCGCCACTCTTCACCTTGGCGGTCTTGGCGATCTTGGCGAGAGATTTCCTGCTCTTCTCTTCGCCGCAGACCGCCTTTCAAACTAGGGGTGCCCAGTCCCACAAGGTGGCAGCGGAGGGGAATAGGAGCCGGAATATCTCTCGCCAAGATCGCCAAGATCGCCAAGGAAGAAAAGGAATCTCGACTCGGAGTTTCAAAGCAGGGGTTTGATGGCGGCGGTGAGCGAGGGGAGGACGAGGTCCTGGAAGTCGGGGCCGCTTTCGCGGACGTAGAGGTAGAGCATCGAGAGGAACTGCAGGGTGTTCTGGTGTTTGGCGATGCCGCGTTGGGAGGTCCAGGCGTCTTGCCAGGTCTTCAGCGGCGCGGGCGCGCTCACCTGATCGAACCATTTCTTCCACTCGTCGGCGGTGTGTAGTTTGCGCTTGGCGATGTAGAACACCGCCTGCGCGAGACGATCGCCTTCGCCGTACGTATAGAAGTGCTCGCCGGGCGGCGCGATCTGCGTCGCGATCGCTGCGAGCATCTGATCCAGTTGCGCCTTCGAGGTGCGGGGGTGCACCGCGAGTTGCAGCATCACGTCGGACGAGTGCGCCACGCCGTGCCGCCAGCCTTCGCGCTCGTCGAAGCCCCGATAGTCGCGAATGGATTGCAGGTAGCGAGTGCTGACGTCGACCAGTTGTTGCAGCTGGGCGTCCGTCATGAACTTGTCGATGCGGTCGACCCGCACGACTTCGGCGAGCGTGAGCGCCGCGAACGGCCGTGCTACACCCGCCGGGTCCGGGTAGTTCGGCGCGAGCTGTGCGACGAGCTTCTCCATGATCGTGCCGACAGTCTTGGGGGACAGCTGCTTGTCCCGCATCCATGTCGACAGCGCCGTGAATGCAATGCCGTCGCGCAGCTCCTGATCGGTGCTGCCCAGGCAGGCGACCAGGTCGAGCGCGAGCACGTCGCGGAGCGTGGCATCCGGCAGTTTGAAGCCGAGCGACTTGAGCGTCAGCAGCTGTTCTCGTGACATACCCGCGGGCGGGCAAGTCTGCGCGACCGCGCCGGACACGAACAGGAGTGCGGCGAGCGCGAGGGCTGCCGGAGCGTATCGAGTCATGAGGCCTCCCCGAAAGCGGGCATTCTACCGGGACGATTCGTAGGAGTTTCGTCCGATTGCAATTCGCCGCGCGCGGAGCACAATCGGCCGGCGGCACATCACGGGGCTCGAGAACAATGACCGACGTCGAGCAGCGGGTAGCGGCGGTCGAAGCAAGATTGGAGAGCGCGTTCGCACTCGACGCGCGGCTCAAGACCATCGAAGGCGATCTGCGCAAGGTCAAAGGCGGCTCCAGCCTGCGTGACTGGCTGCAGACCCTCGGGCCGTACATCGGCGGACTGGTCGTGCTGTTCGTCGGCTACTGGATCAAGGATTCCGTGACGCTGGCCATCGAGCGCGACAAGGTCAATCTGTCGTACGCGCAGCAGATGCCGGCTCTGCTCAAGACGCTCGATGAGTCGGACTCGCAGCAGGTCGCCGACCGCAATGCCGTCGCGATCGCGATGTACGGCAAGTATGCGATTTCACCGCTCCTCGATCGGCTGGAGCTCGGCGGCGACGTCCTGCCGCTGGCCGCTCAGCGTGGACTGCGCATCGTCGGCTTCCAGGACAGCATCGAGGCGTGTCCGACGTTCCGCCGCGTGATCAACGATCGCACGCGGCGCTTCAAATGGCAGACCCACAAGACGCTCATCCGCGTGATCGGCCAGTCCGAGTGCGCGGACGCGCGCGCCGATCTCGAAAGCTATCGCGCGGCGCTCGCGCAGCTCGGCTCGGACGAGAAGCAGATCATGACTTTCGCGCAGCGTTACTCGGCCGAAGAGGGATTCGACGCGGAGACGGTCGGCTCGCTGACGTCGGAGATCGATCGTGCGCTGGCCATCATCGGACAGGTGAAACAATGACGCGTCCCCGACTGCACCTTCAGCGGCTCACGGCGTGCCTGGCGCTCACCCTTGCCGCCTGCGGCGCCGCGCACGCGGACCTCAAAAACTGCGACACCCTCAGCGACAACCCGGGCGACTACAAGGTCGTGCTGGACGATTTCTCGTTCGCCTCGCCGGCGGCGCAGGCGAATACTCAGCTCGCAGCGCTGCGCGAAACGCTGCAGTTCAACTTCGCGGGGCAGCTCGATGTGTTGCGTGCGTCGGCGCGTCAGCTCGACCGCAATCTGCAGGTGCCGATGCGCCTGGTGTTCTGCGCGGGTCGCCAGCCCTCGCTCGATGGCAGCGACTTCACCGCCGCACGCGCCGAGCAGCTCAGCGACGAGCGCGTCGTCGTGGAGATGTGGGGCAAGCTCGATCTCAGTGCCGCCGCGGGCGGCGCGCCTTCGCCGAGCGCGCGCATCGGCTATGTGATCCCACCGGTGCAGCACTACGTCGATGAAGCCGACGCGCCGCCGGTGCACGTGATGGCGTATCCCAAAACAGGTGCAGTGGGATCGATCGCGGAGCTCGAGAATCTGCCGGAGCTGCCGGCTTTCGCGCTGATCGGACTCGGCACCAAAGCGGCGAAGGCGAATCGCTACGATCTCGCGGTGTGGGCCTTCACGCGCGCGGAAGCGGGCATCGCGGACGCGAAACTCGCCGGCGCGAATCCGCGTCTGGAAGCGCTGCTCGCCTACGTGAAGCGCGCCGCGTGCGAGACGCGCACCACAGCGCGCAAGGATGCGAACTACAGAGGTCCGCTCACACTCGTGCCGGCGCAGGCGTGCGCGGGAGTCGAGCTATGAAGCGCTCATTCGGCCTGATGCTTGCGTGGCTGTTCCTGTGCGCACTCGCATTGCCCGCTGCGGCCGGCGTGCAGAGTCCTTGTGACAATCCGATCATCCTGCCCGGACCGAAGGTGCAGGTCTTCATCCTGCCCTACGAGGCGCAGGGCCGGCTGACTCCGCGCGGCCACGAGCTCGCGACCATCCTGCAGCGACACGTGCTGTTCGCCGCGCTCAAGTATCCGAGCATCGCGGTGGAGGAGCTCACCGGCGAGTCGAAGCTGTGCACGCCGGAAAAAATCATGGCGCGCATCGGCGGCAAGTTGCAGGACGGGCAGGCCGCGATCTTCCTGTGGGGGCGGCTGTTCGAGCAGGGCGATGCGATCCGCATGCAAAGCACGGTCGCATTCACGATGCATGGCAGTGCCGACAAACTGCAGTGGAGCCTCGGCGGCGACGCAGCCAACGACGCCAGCGCCAGTGTCCCGAGCGATCCGGTGCTGTTCGCCGCGCGGCAGATTCCGCTGGATCTTTTGCAGGCGCTCGAGCCGGCGTATCGCGAAGCGCGGCGCTTCCACAAAGCGCCAGACGCGTCGTCGTCATTCTTCGATCTGCCGGACAGTCCCGAGGCGCGCTTCGGCTACGAAGTGCTGGAGACGCGCGATGACTGGATGCACATCCGGCTGATCCCGGGCGGCGATGACGGCTGGGTGCCGGCCCACGCGCTCGCCAGCGCGGACAATCTGAAGGGCTCGTTCCCGGAGCTGTACTTCGTCGACGGACTGATTGGCTATCACCAGCTGTGGGGTGTCGGCTCGCGTCCGGCCGCGACCAATCCGCGTCGCATGCTGGAGCTGACACGCACGTCGTTCGACAGGTACATCCAGCAGGCCGCTGGTCGCGCGGAGTCCGAAGCACGCGCGCTCGCAATGATTCTCAAAGGCAATGCGACGCTGCGCGCCGCCGGCCCGGGTGCGTGGTCGACGGAAACGCTGCAGCAAGCCCAGGCGCTGTATCGCGACGGGCAGGAGCTCGCGCCGACCTCGACGACTGCCAGCAACTTCTTCCTCGCTTGCTCCTCGGCCTTGTGCGCGCGCGGCACCTGCGGCGGCGGCTCGGACCAGCTGCACGAGCAGTATCTGCGCGCCATCGCCCGCGACCCGACCAGCACCGAGCTGGTGACGAACCTCGACCGCTTCTACGGCGCCGCGCAGAGCGGGCGGATCCGGCTCAGCGTCCCGGCGGACCAGATCGCCGAACAGCGGGCTCGCACCAGCGCCGTGCAGCGCGAGATGCATTGAGGTGACAGAATCCGGAAACTTTGCGACGCGTTCGTTGCTTTGCTTCGGATCCGCTGTTTACGATTGATCCATGCGTATTGCGTTCGCGGCATGCCTGTTCGGGCTGCTCGCTTCGTGGTCGGCGGCGCTGCTTGCGGCCTCGCCGGCGTTCGAAGTGCGGCGCCTGGATCCGTCGCTGGGCGCGCCCGTCGCGGAGGACATCACGCACGGGCGCCTCGACGAGCGCTTTTTGCCTGCGAATGCGACGCGCTCGCTGCCGCGTGCGACCGATTACTGGTTGCGCCTGACGCTGCCGGAAGCCTTTCAGCCGCGGGAAGTCGCGACGGTCACGGTGCGCAAAGGCCGCAACATGGACGCCGAGCTGTACGTGATGGATCACGGTACCCCGGTGTCGCTGCGCCTCGCCTCGTACGTTCCTGGATTCCTCGGTGCGCAGGATGCGATCTACATCCTGCCGGCGGGACTCGATCCTGGCCAGTCCGTCTACGTGCACGCCTCATCGAACTCGCCCGGTCCGACGGGAATGCGCTTCTCGACTTCCACTCTGCCGCAGTCGCTGACGACGGCCGCCGACAATGCACGGATGATCGCGCTGTCGTTCGGCGCGTTGATGGCCATGGCAGTCGCCGCGTTGCTGATCTGGTTCGTGCTGTCGGACAGGTTGCTGCTCCTGTACGCCACGCTGTTCTCGTTGCAGGCCATCTACGTCGCCTACTTGTCGGGGCAGGGCTTCGAGTGGCCGGTCCTCTCGCTCGCGCTGCCGGCCATCGGCTATACCTGGAACGTCGCCGCCGCGCTCAGCGGTGCTGTGGCGTGCCTGTTCGTGCGCGAGATTGCAGAGCTGCAGCGCTTCTCGCCGCGCGTGTACAAGGTGTTCGGCTGGTTCGCGATCGCGTTCGTCGTGCTGGCGTTCGCCAACTTCACCGATGTGATCGGCCTGGGCGAGATCGTCGTGGGGCTCGGCAATCTGGTGTTCGTGATCTCGGCGGTGACGACGCTGGTGGTCGCTTTCCTCGCCTGGCGCCGCGACAACCGCGCTGCCGGCTGGTTCCTGATCGCGTGGGGGCTGCTCGAAGCATTGACGATCACGACGGCGTTGCACCTGCAGTTTTCCCGCGAGGCCGGCGAGTCGGCGCTGCTCCTGTACTACGGCTTGCCCGGGTCGATGGTCGCTGCCGCGGTGCTGATCGCACTCGGCGTCGCCGATCGCCTGCGAGATCAGCGTCTCGCGCTCACCGATGCGGAGCGGCGTGCGCAATCCGACGCTCTCACGGGAGTGCTGAACCGCCGCTCGCTGCTCGAGCGCCTCGACAGTGCTTGCCTGCGTGCACGTGCGCGCGGCTTGCCGATAGCGCTGCTGTTCATCGATCTCGACCACTTCAAGCAGATCAACGATACGCACGGCCATCCCGCCGGCGACGCGTGCCTGAAAGCGATCATCGGACCGATCCAGGCGGAGTTGCGCCAGTCGGACGTGATCGGTCGTTACGGCGGCGAGGAATTCGTAGTGATTCTGAGCAGCGCCGACGCGGCGGCTGCACAGCCGATCGCAGAGCGCATTCGCCAACGGGTCGCGGAAATCAGCGTGCCGGGCTACGGCGCACCGATTCACCTCACGTGCAGCATCGGTGTCGCGACCAGCGACATGCTGGGCGTATGGGGCGAGCACCTGATCGCGCGCGCCGACGAAGCGGTGTATGCGGCGAAGCGCTGCGGCCGCAACTGCGTGCAGATCGCGGCGCCGACTCCGGTCGCGGCCTAACGACCGCCGCCGCCGCCGCCGCCACCCCCACCACCCGAAGATCCGCCGCCGCCCGATCCGGACGAGCTGCCCGGCGGCGTTGCGGACGATGCGATCTGCGAAGTCAGGCTGCTGCCGACCGCGCGGCTCAGGCTGCCGAGATCGCTGACGCCGCCGCCGTGATACCAGCCGATCCGGCGCGTGGCCTCCGCTGCCGCAGCCACGCCGACGGCGGCCGTGAATTTCTCCGTCCAGGCGTCCTCGACTTCGAGCGCAACTGCGTAGGGCAGCAGCATCTCGTAGCGCTTTTCGTCGAGTGCCGGCCGTGCCGTACCCGGCTCGCTCATGCGCGCGAGCTCGTCGCGCTCCGCGACGCTGAGGTAAAGCTTCAGACCTTCGACTTCGTCCATGAGCTTGCGGCCTTCCAGCGTCGGCGCGCGCACCAGCCGGCCGAAGATGATCAGCGTGACCACCATCAGCACGCCGATCACCACGACGGCGGGCTTGCCTGCTTCGCCGCCCAGCCAGAATGCGAGCAGGCCGAAGGCTGCAGCCAGTACCAGAGCTTTGCCGATCGAGCCGGTGTTCGTCTTGTAGTAGCGCGGCTGCAGAACGTTCTCGATCGCTTTCGAATGTGCGGTGCGCGCGGCGGAAAGCTTGGTCGCGTTCGTGTTCTTCAGCACGAGCGTGGGCTCGCCATCCTTGAAGAGTCCTTCGAGCAGTGCGCCCTGACTCGCCGCCGAGCCTGCCGGCAGGGGAGTGCCCGTGCTTTCCAGGCGCCACTCGTCCTTGAAAAATCCCTTGTCACGCACGATCCGCAGGCAGCCCGCGACGGCGAGCGCCAGCACACCCGAGGAGAAGCAGCGCATGTCGTAACCCATGTCCATCAGGAAGCGCAGACTCGCCGGAGTTTGTCCTTCCGGCGGCTCGTAGCGCGCGATGATCACGCCCTTGCGCGGATCGCGTCCGACGCGTGACCACTCGCGCACGCAATACACGATCAGCAGGATCAGGCCGATGAGCCCGATCAGAATGCCGCGGTTGTCTTTCAGCAGCGAGACAAAGCGTTGCGCGGCGGAGGGCGCAGCGATCAGCCCTTTGGGGAAGCTCAGCACGATCGTGAAGCCTTCGCTCGGCTGCAACGCACGCGTCAGGTCCCAGCGAGCGTGCCCCGGCTCGACGATCTCCGCGCGGTACGCATGCTCCTTCGAGCCCTGGTAACCGGTGTAGCCCTCGGCGGTCATCCGGTCGACGTCGACGGGCGAGGGCAGAAAGACATCGACCCGCCCCCGGTCGATCGGAAATGCCCAGTCGGTGCCGATCGCGTTCCAGTACAACTCGTCGTGACGGTCGAAAAAGCCGAGCTGGCGAGTCGTGCGATAGCGCAACGTGAACTTGTAATCGGCCGGAACGGGCAGGAAGTTGTCGTTGCCGGTGTTGATGCGCACGCCGTTGTTGAGTTCCTCCGTGAACCACGGCTCGGGCTCGTCGTTGCGCAGCACCGCCAGCACTTTCAGGTCGACTACGACGCGATTGCCAAAGCGGTCTTTGTAGCGCGTCGGGAAGGTGCGGTAGATGCCGCGGCGGATGTTGCTGCCTTCCGCGCGCACCGTGATGTTCTCTGTGACCTCGAGCGCACCATCGCGACCGACCCGCACCTCGATGTTGTAATCGCGAATGCGCTCTTCGGCGAGCGCGCCGCTGCACGCGAGCAGCGCGAGCGCTGCGATCAGGATGCGAGCCATCATTGCAGCTTCACCTGTACGCTCGGACGCTCTTCTTCGCGCGCCTGGTAGAACTCGGCGGACGAGAAGCCGAACATGTTCGCGATCACCACGTCCGGAACCCGTTGCACGCCGTCGTTGAGATCGCGCACGGCGCCGTTGTAGAAGCGTCGCGCGTATTGCAGCGTTTCCTCGACTTTCACGAGGTCGCGCTGCAGCTGGGAGAAATTCTCGCTGGCCTTGAGATCCGGATATGCTTCCTTCAATGCCAGCACGCGCGACACCGCCTGCTCCAGCGCAGTCTCGACTTCACCGAGTTTCGCGGGACCTTTCACCGCCAGCGCTTGCGAGCGCAGGTCGGTGACGGCTTGCAATACAGCCTTTTCATGGCTTGCGTAGCCGCTCACGGCAGAGACCAGCTGCGGGACGAGATCGTGACGCCTCGTGAGCTGCACGTCGATGTCTGCCCACGCAGTGCGCACTTGGTTGCGCAGGCGCACGAGACGGTTGTACGAGAACACGAGCCAGACGGCCACGGCCGCCAGGATCAATACTGCAATGGTCACGCTTGGATCCCCGGTGCCTTTCTTATCTCGACAGCACTTCCCCGAGCAGCTTCTGCGGATCGATGCGCAGCGCGCGAGCCAGCTCCGCGAACTCGATGACGTCGATGCGGCGCTCGCCGCCTTCGATCTTCGCCACGTACGAGTGCGGACGCTTCAGCCGCTCGGCGAGCCCACGCTGCGTGAGCCCGGCCTGCATCCGCGCTTCCGCGAGAACGGTACACAACATACGGTGTTCGCGACTGCGCAGTGCCTTCATGGCGCGCTCCGATTCCGGGAGCGGTACGTATAGTCGAGTTTGCGCTTGCTCCCATTATCGGAGCAAGCGTACACTGCGATTGCTGCTCCCAGAATGGAAGCACAAGGAGCTCTCATGCTGGTTCTCTCCAGGCGTCTCAATCAGACCATCGTCATCGGCGGCCGCGTGCGCGTCACGGTGCTCGCCATCACACCCAATCGCATCGAGCTCGGCGTCGAAGCGCCACTGCAGATCGCCGTCGATCGCGAGGAGATTCATCTGCGGCGGCAGAGTCCAAGGCCCACAGTCGATGTGCGGCCGAAGGCTGAGGTACCCAGTTCATAGCGTGGTCTGCGGAGGGGAACAAGAGCCGGAATGTCTCTCGCCAAGATCGCCAAGATCGCCAAGGAAGAAAAAGGACGAACAAGGAAGAATAGTGATTTTCCGAATTCGAAATTCCGCTCCCGAATACGCCACTCTTCACCTTGGCGGTCTTGGCGATCTTGGCGAGAGACATTTCCGGGTCAGGAGCCGTTGGCCGGCAGTGTAGACTCCGCAAACAACATCGGAAGCGGGGAGCCTATGAACACCAGACATCGTATCCTCATTGCAACCACGGCCATGTTCGTCGCTGCTTCTGTGCACGCAGCCGATGCAGAGAAATGGCCGATGGTCATCCCCGCGCCGCACGGGAGCGTGGTGCTGCCGGATGAGAACGCCAAGTGGGCCTACGACAACTTTCGTTATGCAGCGGTGCGACGCGTCGGGGACACGCTGTACATCTCTGGTGTCGTGATCGGGCCGCGCGAAGGCGAGAAGCGAGACGTGGCCGCATTCAAGCAGCAGGTTCACCGGGGATTCCAGAGGCTGCAGGCCATCCTCAAGTCGGCGGGTGCGACTTTCGCGGACGTGGTGATGATCAACAGCTTCCACGTGTGGGAGAGCCCGAACTTCGAGGGCGCGAAGGATCAGCACTTCGCGGCGTTCGAGGAAGTCGCGGACACGTATCTGAAGCCGCCCTATCCGGCGTGGACGGCGGTCGGCACGACAGGATTGCTCGGAACCAACAGCATCGTCGAAGTGCAGCTGATCGCACAGGTGCCCAAGCCCTGACAAGATGAGGCGTGCGGCGAACCGTTAGCCGCATGCGCCGGGGAGAGCGGCGGGCGCCTTCCGCCGCGCTCCAGGCTGATCGATCATCACGCCATGTCGATGAAGCTCTCCCGCCGTTCTTTCCTGCACTCCGCCGGCCTGGCCGGCGGCATCCTGCTACTCGATATCCGTACGCCGCTGCGCGCGGCCGATGGCTCGGTTGCCGAGATCATCGCCGGCTGGATCCGCATCGATCCGGACGGCGCGCTGTGCCTGCTGGTCAACGCGACCGAGATGGGGCAGGGAGCGAAGTCCGGTCTCGCGCAGATTCTCGCGGAGGAGCTCGAGGTCGACTGGCCGGACGTGCGCGTGGACTTCGCGCCGATCGATCGCGAGCACTACGGTATGTGGGAGACGTATCAGACCGGCGGCAGCGGCTCCGTGCGCGGCATGTTCGACAGGCTGCGCAAAGCGGGAGCGACTGCACGCACGATGTTTTTGCAAGCGGCTGCGCAGCGCTGGTCCGTTCCTGTCCAGGAATGCGTCGCTCGTAGCGGCCTCGTGCGTCACCAGCAATCGTCGCGAAGTGCTACCTACGCGGCGCTCGCGCGCGATGCGTCGAAATTGCCGCTTCCTACAGATGTGCCGCTCAAAGCTCGCGGCGAGTGGCAGCTGATCGGCAAGCCGATGCACCGGCTCGATCTGCACTCGAAAGTCGACGGCACCGCGGTCTTCGGAATCGATGTGCGCAGGCCGGGAATGCTGTATGCCGTGATTGCGCAATCGCCGGTGCTCGGCGGCACGCTGGAATCGCTCGACGAGGCGCCCGCGATGAAGCACGCCGGCGTGCGTCGCGTTCTGAGGATCAAAGGCGCGGTCGTGGTCGTCGCGGAAAATTTCTGGACGGCGCACAAAGCGCTCGCGGACCTGAAGCCTGTGTGGCAGCCCGGCGCGATGGCGGGGATCACTTCGAACGCGATCAGCCAACGTTTGCGAGCGCTCACGAACGATCCTGGCAAGGTTTACGTTGCGGAAGGCGAGGACGAGGCCAAGGCCCGCGAGAGCTGCGAGAGTGAACTGACCAAAGCGCGGCGCGTCGTCGAACGCGCGTACGAAGCGCCGCTCCTGTCGCATTCGCCGATGGAGCCGATGAACGGCACGGCGCTGGTCCGCAATGGTCGTGCCGAGTTGTGGGTGCCGACGCAAGTGCAGTCGGATCTGCGTACGGCCGTCGCGAAGGCGTTGGGGTTCGATGAAGCAGCCGTGACCATCAATACGACCGAGGTCGGCGGCGGTTTCGGCCGGCGCCTGCAGGTCGACTACGGCATCCAGGCAGCGCTCATCGCGCGCGAGATGGGCGTGCCGGTGAAGCTGATCTGGACGCGAGAAGAGGACACGCAGCACGGTTTCTATCGTCCTGCGGCTGCGGTCCGCATGCGTGCCGCGCTCGGTGCTGACGACGCGATCACCGCCTTCCGGGCGCAGATCGGGTGCATCGATGGCGAGACTCCCGTCGGAGGCATGGCGGGTCAGCCATACGCGCTGCCGAACATCTGCATCAGCTACGCGGGCTGGAACCCGGGCGTGCCGCTCGGTGCGTGGCGCTCCGTCGATGCTTCGCAGAATCTGTTTTTCTTCGAGAGTTTCATCGATGAGCTCGCGGCCGAGCTCCACCAGGAGCCGCTCGCGTTCCGTCGACATCTGCTTCGTGACAATCCGCGAGCGTTGCGCGTGCTGGACGCGGCGGCCAAGCTGGCGCGCTGGGAAGAGAAGCTGCCGAAGGGGCGCGGACGAGGTATCGCGTTTCTGCGCGGCTACGGCTCGCTGACAGCGCAAGTTGCGGAAATCTCGGTCGGCGCGGATCACGCCTTGCGCGTCCATCGGGTTTCGTGCGCTGTCGACTGCGGCACGGCCGTGAATCCCGATTCGGTCCGAGCGCAATTCGAAGGCGGAGTGATCTTCGCGCTGAGCGCCGCTGCGCTCGGCGAGATCACGATCGCGGGCGGGCGCGTTCAGCAATCGAACTTCCACGACTACCCGGTCGTGCGCATGGCGCAGGCGCCGCAGGTCGACGTCGAGATCCTCGAAAGCCCGGCTGAAGCGGTCGGCGGCGCTGGCGAGCCGCCCGTACCGCCGCTCGCGCCGGCCGTCGCCAACGCGATCTTCGCTGCGACCGGCACGCGCGTTCGACGTCTGCCGCTGAGCGCGTCCGGCTTCAAACTGGTCTGATATCCTTGGCGCGTGCACGCGCCTGCCTGGATCCTGCTCGCCGCGTCGCTGCTGGCATGGACCAGCAGCGAAGCCCAGATTTTCGAATGCGCGGGCAAGGACGGCTCGCGCGTGTTCTCCGACAAGCGCTGCGGTCCCGACGCCAAGGTCGTGCAGCCGAAGGTCAAGCCCAAACCGGCGCCGCCGCAGGCGACCTCGACGTCCCCGAAAGCAACGACTTCGAAGGCGCCGACTCCCAAACCGGTCAAGACTCGCAAGCCGCCGGAGGAGCTCGAGCAGCTCTCGCTCCAATGCAACGGCGGCGACATGAAAGCGTGCACCGACTGGACCATGGGCGGCGGTCCGGAGCTGCTGCGCGATCAGGAGCGCAAGGCCGAGCAGGAGTGCGAGGCAGGCTCGCTCGCCGCTTGCGAAGAGCGCTATTGCCGCGAAGGCATCGACGCAGATTGTCGGGCCCGCGTGCAGCGAACCGCGCGGCTCGCCGGCGACACGTGGTATCTGCGGGACGAGACGCGCGACTCCGCCACCGGCATCACGAAGTATCTCGTGCGTTGCATCCCGGAAGGCGCGCGCGAGTCTCGCGACGTGCTCCTCTCGTGCTCGAGCGAAGCGGGTCCCAATCGCTGTTATCTCGCCGATCCGCAACACGGCTTTCCGCGCCTCGCGCCTGCCGCCGCGGCTCAATGCGCGCGCCGGCCCGCAGCCGCGCCCGCTAACTGATGGCCAGGCGCAAGCGCGCGTCCCCGCGCCGCCGCGGCACTTCCGCATTCAAATGGCTGAAGCGCTGGTGGCCCAAGCCCGCTGTCCGCAAACGCTGGATGCGTGCGCTGGCGAACGCGCCCGCCACCCTGCAATTCGCGATCGTCGGCGCTTTGGTCATCGCGCTGTGGTTCGGGCTCAACTGGGTCTACCAGGTCGTGCGCAAGCCGAGCGAGCTGTTCTTCCCGGTCAGCGGCGTGCTCTACAAGCTGCCGGAAGAAACCTGGGACACGTACGAGTCCGCGTTTCGCAGAAACTCCACGAGCACGATCACGCCGGAGTTCCTCGCCGCGCTCGCGCAGATCGAAGCGTCCGGCAATCCCGTTGCGCGCACCTACTGGCGCTGGTCGATGTCGCCCCGTGCATTCGACGTCTACCGGCCCGCTTCGAGCGCGGTCGGCATGTATCAGCTCACGGACGGCACGTTCGCCGAGGCGCGGCGCTACTGTATTCACGATCACGTCGTCGTCGAGGACGGCCCGTGGCACGACGTGCACTCCTGCTGGTTCAACAGCCTGTACACGCGGGTGATCGCCTCGCATTCGATCGAGCTGACAGCCGCGTATCTCGACCGCCGGGTTGCGCAGGCGCTGGCGAATGCGCGCATCACCAAAGCGTCGCTGCGGCAGAAGGAGAATCTCGCTGCGTTGATTCACCTCTGCGGCGCCGGCGCGGGCGAGCGCTACGCGCGTCGCGGGCTGCGCCTCATTGCGCATCAACGCTGCGGAGATCACGATGCCGGCGCATATCTCAACCGGGTGCAGGGCATGAAGACCGTGTTTCTGCGTCTTGGTGCCGATTCATGAAACTCTGGGCCATCGTCGTGCACGGCGGCGCCGGCGTCATCGAGCGCAAAGACCTGAGTGCCGAACAGGAAGCGGCCTATCGCGCGGCGCTGAATCGTGCGATCCAGGCCGGCGGTGCAATTCTGGGCAAGGGCGGCACGGCGCTCGACGCCATCGAGGTGACGACTCAGCTGATGGAAGACGATCCGCTATTCAACGCCGGCCGCGGCTCTGTGTTCACGGCGGAAGGTCGCAATGAGCTCGACGCCGCGATCATGGACGGCAGAACGCTCGCCGCCGGCGCCGTCGCGGGCGTGACGCGCACGCGTTATCCCATTTCGCTTGCGCGGCGCGTGATGGAAAACTCGCCGCACGTGATGCTGATCTCCACCGGTGCGGACACGTTCTCGACGGAGCAGGGCCTCGAGCAGGTCGAGCCGGGCTGGTTCTACACCGAGCGACGCTGGCGCGCGCTGACAACGTTTCTCAAGGAAAAAGGTCTGCCCATTCCGCCGAAGCCCGCGGTCGCGCACGCCGCCGACGCGACGCAGACCCTTGCGCACGACGAAGGCAAGAAAGGCACTGTCGGCGTCGTCGCGCTCGATACGAACGGTAACGTCGCGGCTGGCACGTCCACGGGCGGTACCACCGGCAAGCGTTGGAGCCGCGTCGGCGACTCGCCGATCATCGGCGCCGGAACGTACGCAGCGAACACGTCGTGCGCCGTGTCGGCGACCGGAACGGGCGAGTACTTCATTCGCCTGGCCGTGGCGCGCGAGATCTGCGCACTCGTCGAATACAAAGGACTGAAGTTGCAGGCCGCGGTGGATGAAGTGATCCAGAAGCGGTTGACGGCGCTGCAGGGCGACGGCGGTGTCATCGCCGTCGCACCGGACGGCCAGATGGCGTGGAGCTTCAATACGTCGGGGATGTATCGAGCCAGGATGGCGAAGGATCAGCCCGTCACCATCGCGATCCACAAGGACGAGCAGTGAGGACTGCACTGGCAGCGATTGCGCTACTGATTCCTTTGACGAGCCACGCGATCGTCATCCGCCATGACCGGGACGACGCCGCGTTCCTCGACCTGGCCGACAAGTATCGCTGCACGGTGTCGTTCAAGGATGCCGATCCTGCCGGCCTTTCAGGCATGGGGACTTTGATCGCATCGCAGTGGGTGCTGACCGCGGCTCATGTCGCCGCTGGGCTGACGCCGCAAACCGTT
>DATEKT010000045.1:0-2380 GCA_035277305.1 Steroidobacteraceae bacterium
TCGGGATCGGAAGTCCGACCCTGGTCGTCGACGACGACGCCGTTCCTGACTTCCAGGCCGCAAGCAGCGGCGATCTCCGTGTTGGGGGCGATGCCGATGCCTACGAGCACGTGATCCGCGCCGATTACCTCGCCGCTCGTCAGTCGAGCGGTGACGTGCGATTCGCCGCTATGCAGTGCGGAAAGCGCGGCGGCGGTCTTCACCGTTACACCGTTCCCCTCGTGCAACGCCAGCAGAAATTCGGAGACGGCTGCCGGTACCGTGCGCGCGCACAGTCGGGGACCTGCTTCCAGGATCGTGACCTCGACGCCTGAAAGGCGCGCGGTCGCGGCGGCCTCGAGTCCGATCCAGCCGCCCCCGATCACGAGCAGGTGTCGGGACGGTGCTAGCGCGGCGCGCAGCCGCAGCGCATCGTCCCGTGTCCGCAGCGCATGCACGCGCGCGGAACTCTCCTCCCACAGCCCTGGTAGCGCTTTCGGTCGCCCGCCCGTCGCGAGAAAAAGCTTTGCATAGTTGAGCGTGCGTCCGTCGGAACAGCTCACGAGGCGATTTGTGCGGTCTATTCGCGCGACCCGCGTGGCCGGCCAGAACTCGATGCGCTGGGCCGCTGCGAACTTGTCCGTCAAAAGAGTGAAGCTTTCAGGAGTCGATGTTCCATTCAGAAAACCTTTGGAAAGAGGTGGCCGCTCATAGGGCCAGTGGTTTTCGTCGCAGACGAGAACGACGCGCCCCTGAAATCCCTCGGCGCGCAGCGTCCGGGCTGCGGCGCCTCCGGTTTTTTTGGACACAGATTTGGGGTAAAACGTGTGATCCAAACTGGAGTGGTTGATGTTGAAGAAAGCCAATACCAATGCGGTTGCGCCAGAGGCGCTGGAAGGAGCGCGTAGCGCGACTGGAAGCGCCTCTGGCGCCGCCGAATTCAAACGGTGGTCGACCGGACGCAAACGTAGCGTCGTCCTTCGATTGCTGCGCGGCGAACCCGTCGACGCCGTGTCCCGCGAAGTCGGTGTGACGATCGCCGAGCTCGAGCAATGGCGTGAGCTTGCACTGGCTGGCCTGGAGGCCGGCCTAAAGACGCGGACCAGCGATCCGCTGCAAGTGCGGCTCGATGATGCTGTGCGACGCGTGGGCGAGCTGTCTATGGAAAACGAGATCCTGCGCAAGGAACGTGAACTGCAGGCCCGTCGCCCTTTGACCGGTCGGAGATCGTCGACATGAGCCGCGAGATCTCCGTCAGTACAGGCAAGCCCTTTGGATTGCAGCGGGTTTGCCAGGTGCTCGAATTCCCACGCTCGACCATCTATGCCATTCGTGCCAGAGCGAGCACCAAGGTGACGCCGATGGTTCCGCGCAGGCGTGGACCGAAGCCGAAGATGCACGATGCCGACTTGCTGAAGGCCATCCGCGACGATCTCGCGGCTTCGCCGTTCAGCGGCGAGGGGCATCGCAAGGTATGGGCACGGCTGCGCATCGTGCACGACATCCGTGTCTCCCGGACCCGCGTACTGCGGTTGATGCGCGAGCACAGGTTGCTCTCGCCGCACCGTCAGGCGCGCGGTGAACCCAGTCGTCACGACGGCCGAATCACGACTGATCGCCCCAATGAGATGTGGGGAACCGACGGCGTGCGCATCGCGACCGTGGACGACGGCATGGTTTGGATCTTCTCGGCCGTGGATCACTGCGATGGCATGTGCACTGGCATCCATGCCGCGAAGATCGGTGACCGCTTCGCAGCTCTTGAACCGATCGCCCAAGGGCTGCTGGACGCGTTTGGCTCGGTACTCGCCGACTCGGGCCGCGGGTTGTCGCTGCGTATGGATCACGGTTCGCAATACACATCGGACGACTTCCGAGACCAGATCATGTTCTGGGGCATCACGCCGAGCTATGCCTTCGTCGCCGAACCACAGACCAACGGCGTCGCCGAACGGTTCAACCGAACGATGAAGGAACAAGCTATTCATGGGCGCATCTTCAAGAACCTGGAGGAAGTTCGTGCTGCCGCCATCGCGTTCAGAAATCAATACAATCGCGACTGGCGTCTTGAAAAGCTGGGCTTCAAATCACCCCTCGAAGCCCGTCAGGAAAGGCTGATGAAGTTGGCCGCCTGAGCTGCTAAAGCGTGTCCAAACAACCGGAGCCGGTACAGCCCGTGATGCGAGAACGAAGACAGCGGAATCACGCGCACTTCCGGCACGAAATGCCGCGACTGCCAGAGACACAGCGGCGTCGTGATCGCGAAGCCGAGGCCCGCGGCGACGAGGCTGAGCATCGGGTCGGTGGCGTCGAATTCGCAGGTGCGCTCGATGTTCTCCGCGTTCGACGCCAGATAGGCATCGATATGCTGTCCGATGACCGAGCGCGCGCTATAGCGGAT
>DATEKT010000046.1:0-5872 GCA_035277305.1 Steroidobacteraceae bacterium
CGCCACCATGACCAAGGTCATCGACACGACCGTCAAGGTCTGCTCGTGGTACGACAACGAGTGGGGCTTCTCGAACCGCATGCTCGATACCACGCTGGCGTGGTCGAAGGTCTGAGCGAGATGTCCATTCTTCGCATGACGGACCTCGACCTGCGCGACAAGCGCGTGCTGATCCGCGAGGATCTGAACGTGCCCGTGCAGGATGGGGCGGTGACGAGCGACGCGCGTATCCGCGCGTCGCTGCCGACGATCCAGGCGGCGCGCGACGCGGGCGCTCGCGTCCTCGTGATGTCGCATCTCGGGCGTCCCGAGGAAGGCGTGTACAACGAGGAGTTCTCGCTCGCGCCCGTGGCGAAGCGGCTCGCCGAGCTGCTCGGCTACAAAGTGCGCTTCGAGAAGAACTGGCTCGACGGCGTGGAGTGCGCCCCGGGCGAGGTGGTGCTGCTCGAGAACGTGCGCTTCAACAAGGGCGAGAAGAAGGACCAGGAAGACCTCGCGAAGCGCATGGCCGCGCTCTGCGACATCTTCGTGATGGACGCGTTCGGCACTGCGCACCGCGCCGAAGCGAGCACGCACGGCGTCGCGCGCTTCGCGAAAGTCGCGTGCGCCGGTCCGCTGCTGATGAACGAGCTGATCGCGCTGGAGACGGCGCTCGAGAAGCCGAAGCGGCCGCTGATCGCGATCGTCGCCGGCTCGAAGGTTTCCACCAAGCTGACGGTGCTGGAGAGCCTGCTCGGCAAGGTCGACAAGCTCATCGTCGGCGGCGGTATCGCCAACACGTTCCTGCTTGCCGAAGGCTACGGCGTCGGCAAGTCGCTGGTCGAAGCGGAGATGGTCGACATCGCGCGCAACCTTCTCAATCGCTCGGCCGAGCTCAAGGTCGAGATTCCGCTGCCGAGCGACGTGGTGGTCGCGAAAGAGTTCTCGGCAAGCGCCGAGGCCGACGTGAAGGCAGTCGGCAACGTCGCGCCCGAGGAGATGATCCTCGACATCGGCCCCGACACGGCCGAGCGCTTCGCGCGCATGTTGAACGATGCGGGGACGGTCGTCTGGAACGGTCCGGTCGGCGTGTTCGAGTTCAACCAGTTCGGCGAAGGCACGCGCACGCTGGCGCAGGCGATCGCGCGCAGCCCGGCGTTCTCCATCGCCGGCGGCGGCGACACGCTGGCCGCCATCGAGAAGTACCGCGTCGAAGACGACATTTCATACATCTCCACCGGCGGCGGCGCTTTCCTCGAGTTCCTCGAAGGCAAGAAGCTGCCGGCCGTGGCAGTGCTGGAGGAGCGGGCGACTACCTGATGCATCGTCGAACGAAGATCCTGACGACTCTCGGCCCGGCCACCGACAATCCCAAGGTGCTGGCGGACATGTTGCGTGCCGGCGCGGACGTGGTCCGCGTCAACTTCTCGCACGGCGAAGTGCAGGCGCACGTCAAGCGCGTCGAGATGGTGCGCTCCGTCGCCGAGCAGGTCGGCAAGTGGGTCGCCGTGCTCGGCGATCTGCAAGGGCCTAAGATCCGCATCGAGCGGTTCGTCGACGGCAAGGTGATGCTGAACGAGGGCGATGAGTTCGCGCTCGACGTTTCGCTCGATCCGCGCGCCGGCACGGCCTCCGCGGTCGGCGTTGCGTACAAGAGTCTGCCGAAGGATGTGCGCGCGGGCGACACGCTGCTGCTCAACGACGGTCAGCTCGTGCTCGACGTGACGGCGGTGAACGGTCCGCGCATCGATACGCGCGTCGTGATCGGCGGCGAGCTCTCCGACAACAAAGGCATCAACAAGCAAGGCGGCGGTTTGTCGGCGGGAGCGCTGACCGACAAGGATCGCACTGACATCAAACTCGCCGCGCAGCTCAAGGTCGACTATCTGGCGGTTTCATTCGCGCGCGACGGCTCCGACATGGACGAAGCGCGCGAGCTGCTGCGACGCGAAGGCGGTCAGGGTCACCTGGTCGCGAAGATCGAGCGCAGCGAAGCGCTGGTCAATCTCGATCGCATCATCCAGGCGAGCGACGCGGTGATGGTCGCGCGCGGCGACCTTGGCGTCGAAGTCGGCTACGCGGAGCTGACCGGTCTGCAGAAACACATCATCGCGGCGACGCGCAAGCGCAATCGAGTCGTCATCACCGCGACGCAGATGATGGAGTCGATGATCCACAACCCCGTGCCGACGCGCGCGGAGGTTTCCGACGTCGCGAACGCCGTGATGGACGGTACGGATGCGGTGATGCTCTCCGGCGAGAGCGCGGTCGGCAAATATCCGGTCAAAGCCGTCGAAGCGATGTCGCAGGTCATTCTCGGCGCGGAGAAGTACGAGTCTTCGCACTCGCCCGTGCGCCATCGCATGGAGAGCGGCGTGTTCGAGAAGACCGACGAGGCGATCGCGATGGCAGTCATGTACACGGCGAACCATCTCAAGGTGCGCGCGATCGTGGCATTGACCGAGTCGGGCTCGACGCCGCTGTGGATGTCGCGTATTCGTTCGGACATCCCGATCTACGCCTTCACGCGCCACGAAGTGACGCGCCGCCGGGTGATGCTGTATCGAGGCGTCTACCCGGTGACGTTCGACATCACGCACACGGACGCACAGGCGCTGTACGCAGACATCTTCAAGCTGATGCTGCAGACGAAAATGGTCGATCCGGGCGACCGCATCATCCTGACCAAAGGGGAGCTGACGGGCGTGTCCGGCAAGACCAACGCGATGAAGATCCTCGAAGTGCGGGCCTGACGCCCGGCGCATGCGTCCGCTCCGAATCGTCGGCTACTCGGCGCTCGCAGTTGTCGCGCTCCTCGTGCTCGCGTGCGTCGCCGGCTACTTCACGCTGCGCGCGAGCTTGCCGCAGCTCGACGGTGAAATCTCCACGAAAGAGCTACAGGCTCCGGCGAGCGTCGCACGCGATGAGCTGGGCACACCGACGATCCGCGCCGCCTCGCGCCGCGACCTGGCCTTCGCGACCGGCTACGCACACGGCCAGGATCGCTTCTTCCAGATGGATCTCATGCGTCGCGTCGCGGCCGGCGAGCTGGCGGAGTTGCTCGGCAAGCCGCTGATCGACATGGACGAGAAATTCCGCGTGCACGGCTTCCGCCGGATCGCGGCCGCGATCGTGAACGACAGCGCCGCTGTCGATCGCGAGCTGCTCGACGCGTACGCGGCAGGTGTGAATCAAGCTTTGCAGGATGCCGGCGCGAGGCCGTGGGAGTACTCGTTGCTGCGCACGCGGCCTGTGCCGTGGCGCGTCGAGGATTCCGTCCTGGTCGCGTTCTCGATGTATCTCAATCTCAACGATTCGAGCGGCGAGGCGGAGATCTCGCGCTCGCTGCTGCGCGAAACATTACCTCCGCAGCTCTACGACTTCCTGAATCCGCTCGGCACCGAATGGGATGCGCCAGTAGCCGGCGGCAAGTGGCGGACCGCCCCGATCCCCGGCGCGGAGACCTTCGACCTGCGCTCGGGCGAAGCGCGCAGCGCGGCGCTGAACGCACCGCCATCGCTCTTCAAGACGGACGATGAGGTCTTCGTCGGCAGCAACAGCTGGGCGGTCGCGGGTACGCATGCGGAGGCAAATGCCGCGCTGCTCGCGAACGACATGCATCTGAGCCTGCGGCTGCCGCACATCTGGTATCGCGCAAGATTGATCGTGGAACCGGGCAGCGAAGCGCCGCGCGATCTGGTGGGCGTGACGTTGCCGGGTCTGCCGATGCTGATCGCGGGCAGCAACGGTCACATCGCGTGGGGCTATACGAACAGCTACGGCGACTGGTCGGACATCGTCATCGCCGAGCCGGATCCGCAGAACGAGGAGCGCTACCTCACCGACGGCGGCTCCGAGCCCTTCGAGATTCGCGAAGAGACGCTGAAGGTGCGCGACGGGGACGATGCCTACCTGGTCGTGCAGAACACCCGCTGGGGACCGGTCGTCGATCACGACGAGGCGGGACGGCCGATGGTGCTCGCCTGGACAGCGCACGATCCGCGCGCGACCAACCTGCACATGCTCGACTTCGAGACCGCGACGAATGTCGACGCCGCGCTCGACGTCGCGAACCGCGCGGGCGGCCCGGTGCAGAACGTACTGGTCGCCGATACCAGCGGTCGCATCGGCTGGTCGCTGATGGGCCAGGTGCCGGTGCGTGCGAGCTACGATTCCACGTTGCCGCATTCGTGGCGCGAGCCGGGCGGCGGCTGGACCGGCTGGCGCCAGCCCAATGAATATCCGCGCATCGTCGATCCTGCGTCGGGACGCTTGTGGACCGCGAACGCACGCACGATCGATGTCGACACGTGGCTCGCGTTCCTCGGCGACGGTGGCTACGACCTCGGCGCTCGCGCGGCGCAGATCCGCGACGATTTGCTGGCGCTGCAGACTGCAACGTCCAAAGACATGCTGGCGATTCAGCTCGACGACCGTGCGCTGTTCCTCACGCGCTGGCGCGACCTGTTCCTGGGCCTGCTCGACGAGGCCGCGCTCGCCGATCATCCGCAGCGGGCGCAGGCCCGGCAGTTGATCGAGAAATGGTCCGCGCACGCGGCCGTCGACGACGCGGGCTATCGCATCGTGCGTGCCGCCCGCTTGCAGATCCGCAAGGATGTTTTCGAATCGCTCACGGCCACTGCCCGCCAGCGATACCCAGAGACCAAGTTCGCGCCCTCGGGACAGTTCGAGGGTCCGTTGTGGCAGCTCGTAACGCAGCGGCCGATGCACCTGCTCGATCCGCACTACCAGTCGTGGCAGGCGGCGCTGCTCAGCTCGATCGATCGCGCGCTCGCGGACTTGCAGAAAGATTGCCAAGAGCTGGCGCGCTGCACCTGGGGCGAGGCGAACGTGCTGCACATGAGACATCCGATGTCGCCGTCGTTGTCGTTCGCCGGTCGCTGGCTCGACATGCCGGCTCAGCCGCTGCCGGGAGATGCACAGATGCCGCGAGTGCAGGGACCGGCCTTCGGCTCATCGCAACGGCTGGTCGTCTCGCCTGGACACGAGGCGGAGGGTTCGCTGCAAATGCCGGGCGGGCCCGTCGATCATCCGCTCTCGCCGTTCTACGGTGCGGGCCACGACGATTGGGCGCGCGGCAAGCCGACGCCGCTCCTGCCCGGCGCCGCGAAGCACACACTCACGCTGCGCCCAGCTGCTACTCTCTGATCTGCAAATTCCCTGGGTTCCGGAGTCCCGATGTCCGCACGTTTCCACGGCACCGACAGCTACGTCGCGACCGAAGACCTGATGATGGCCGTGAACGCGGCCGTGACGCTGGGCCGCCCGCTGCTGGTGAAGGGCGAGCCCGGTACCGGCAAGACGCAGCTGGCCGAGGAAATCGCGGGCGCGTTGCAGCGGCCGCTGTACCGCTGGCACATCAAGTCGACGACGAAGGCGCAGCAGGGCCTGTACGAATACGACGCCGTCTCGCGCCTGCGCGACTCGCAGCTCGGCGAGGAGAAGGTGCACGACGTCGCGAACTACATCATCAAGGGCCGGCTGTGGGAGGCCTTCGAGAGCGACGTGCAGCCGGTGCTGCTGGTCGATGAGATCGACAAGGCCGACATCGAGTTTCCGAACGATCTGCTGCACGAGCTCGACCGCATGGAGTTCTACGTGTACGAGACGCGCCGCTGGATCAAGGCGACGCACCGGCCGATCATCGTCATCACCAGCAACAACGAGAAGGAGCTGCCGGACGCGTTCCTGCGGCGCTGTTTCTTCCACTACATCCGCTTTCCGGATGCGACGACGATGGAGCGCATCGTCGACGTGCACTTCCCGAATCTGAAGAAGGAGCTGCTGGCGGAGGCGCTCACCACCTTCTTCAAGGTGCGCGAGATGCCGGGCCTCAAGAAGAAGCCCTCGACCTCCGAGCTGCTCGACTGGA
>DATEKT010000047.1:0-2800 GCA_035277305.1 Steroidobacteraceae bacterium
CTGCAGATCGCGGATACCTGCTTCTATTATCCGGAAGATCGCGGCATCTCGGAAAGCGTGCGCTTCGGCAAACTGATGGCGGAGCAGGTGCGGTGAACGCGGAACGCAACCGCTTCGTTCTGTTCCTGCTCGCGGGCGGCACCGCCGCGCTCGTGAATATCCTCAGCCGGATCGTCCTCAACTGGGTGATGCCGTACGAGGTGGCGATCATCGTTGCCTATCTCTGCGGCATGACCACCGCCTATCTGCTCAACCGGCATTTCGTCTTTGCTGCGTCCGGCCGCGGCGTCGCGTCGGAATACACGCGCTTCGCGCTGGTGAACCTTGCCGCCGTCGCGCAGGTCTGGGTCGTCAGCGTCGGGCTCGCGCGGCTGGTCTTCCCCGCGATCGGCTTCACATGGCACGCGGAGACCGTCGCGCACGTCATCGGCGTGGCGATCCCGGTGTTCACCAGCTATCTCGGCCACAAGCATTTCTCGTTCGCCGCCAAAGGATGACTCCGATGGCCGCTGAGCCTGCAGCGAACCGGGGTTACAGTGTCTGGCTGTTCGGCTACCTCGCGTTCTTTGTCGCGCTCTCGTTCGTCAAGGCGCCCGCCGTCCTGACCGACCCGCGTTTCTGGGCCGAGGACGGGGCATTCTATTTCAAGGATTTCCGCGCGCTCGATGCGTGGGGCGCGCTCCTCCACGTCACGAACGGAAACTATCAGCTCCTGACCAACGTCCTGGTCTATCTCGCGACCAAGGTCCCGCTCGTCCATGCGCCCGCCGTGACGACATATGGCGCCTACCTGGTCGAAGCGCTGGTCGTGGTACTGATCCACTCCGTCGTCGTCGGCTATGGCATCAATCGTCTCGCCGGATTGCTGCTGGTCGCGGCCTGGACGCTGATGCCGGCGAGCTATGAGACGTGGGCGTCGGCGACCAATGTCCAATGGACTTGCTCGGTCTCGATGCTGCTGGTGCTCGTGCTGCCGGGCGGGATAATCGAGCGGCATTTCGCAAAGATGCTCGTCTGGACCGCGATCTGCGGGCTGACCGGGGTTCCCTCGTGCATGCTGGCGCCCGGTTATCTGGCGCGCGCCTTCATCGATCGCTCGAGGCATTTTGCGGTGCTCGGGACGTTGCTCGTTCTGTGCGCAGTGCTGCAGCTTGCCGTGTTGATGCGTTATGGGGTCACCGACCGGTCATTCGCGCTGGACCCGCGCATCCTGACGCTTCCGACGCTGTTGCAGACGATCCTGGTGCCGCTGTTCGGCGTGGAGTGGATCGGGACACTGTCCATGCAGTTGCGGGACGGCGCGCGCGCGCTGTCCGCGTTCGTCTACCTCGCGGGACTGTCCCTGATGCTGTTCGCGGTCCTCGCCGCGCGGCGGGCACAGCCGACGGCGATCATTCTGATTGTCGCCGGGCTGTGGATTCTGGTCTCTCTCCTCAACACGTTCGGCGCGCTCGGGCCGCCGCTTGAGCTGATGTCGGGCAAGGGTAGTGCGCGCTATTTTCTGTTCGGCGCGATGTGCTTCTGCCTGCTGCTGGCGATTGGCACGGCGGCAGGCTCGCGCCTGCAGAGCGTCATCGCGGCCGTGCTCCTCCTGACGATAGCCGGCAAGTCGATCGCGCAGATCGGCGAGCACTGGACCATCGAGCATGTCAAAGGCCCGTCGTGGAAACAGGAGGTCGCGAAATGCGCTGCGGCGGCGCCGTGCGAAGTCGCGATCTGGCCGAACGGGTGGAGTGTCCGGCTTCAGAGCGCCAGATAGAACGAGACCGCGACCGCGAGTCCGAGCGAGAGGCTGGCCGCGTCGCGCAGCGCGAACACCACCGGGTCGTCGTGCAGCAGCATGCGATTGCTCAACAGCCAGATGCGCATCAGCCAGAGCGTCAGCAGCGCCGGGATGGCGTAAAGCAGGCCCGGCGCGTGATAGAAGCCCGACGGGGCCGCGTCGTTCGTCATGTAGAGCAGCATGATGACGATCGACACGAGGCCGATGCCGATGCCGAAGCTCAGCGTGACCGCCCAGTCGCTGCCGCGATAGCCGCGCCCGGCGATCTCGCCGGCGTCGGCGCTCGCCGCGCGCATCACCTCGCCATGGCGCTTGGAAAGCGCGAGCGAGATGAAGAACGCGAGCGCAAACGACAGCAGCCACGCCGAATGCGTCAGCCCTGCGACCTCCGCGCCCATCACGATGCGCAGCGTGAACAGGATGCCGATGACGAAGACGTCGAGGAGCGCGACGCGTTTCAGCCCGAATGAATAGGCCGTCGTCAGGACGAGATAGGCGAGCAGCGTGCCCGCGAAGGGCGGCGAAAGCGCGACGGCGCCGGCGAGCGCGACCGCGATCATCAGCGGCGCTGCGATCAGCCCGTGGATGATCTTCAGGGCACCGCTGGCAAACGGGCGCAGCCTTTTGGTCGCATGCGCGCGATCCGCCTCGAGGTCGGCGAGGTCGTTGACGATGTAGGTTGCCGAGGAGAGAAGGCACAGCAGCGCAAAGCCGAGCGCCGACGACGCGATCGCCCTGGGATCCCCGAACGCATGTCCGACGAACAGCGGCACGAACAGCAGGAGATTCTTCGCCCATTGGTGCGCGCGCAAGGCCCGCCGCCAGGCCTGTGCCGGATTTGAGGACCGCTGCAGCGTGGCGAGCACCGGAACGCCCGCCTCGGCAACCCTGGCGGCGGTCGACCCGGCCACGTCGCACAGGATGACGCCGCGCGCGCCGCGAAACACCGGCAGGTCTGCGCTGCCGTCGCCCGCGTAGATGTACCCGTCGGGAAATTTTTCCCGAAGATACGCGAGC
>DATEKT010000048.1:0-7058 GCA_035277305.1 Steroidobacteraceae bacterium
CCGGCCGTGCGCGTGTAGATGACCTTGCCGTCGCGCACGACGCCGAGCGCGAGGCCCGGCAGCTGGTACCGTGCGTAGACGTCGTCGAACGCAGCGTCGATGGATTTCTCCATCGACGACTGCGTGGACGGCGCGCCCCTACCCGGGGGATAAACGGAGCAGGCGGCGGCGCTGAGCGCGAGAGCTGCGATGCCGAACTGGCGTGCGAACCTCATCCATCAAAAGTCCAGGTTGAACGTCAGCGTGGCATAGCGCGGCGTCTGGTAGCTCTCACCCAGCCGGTAGAAGTCGCTGTTGATGTGCCCGATATCGTCCTCGAGCTGATCGACCACCTGTCCGTTCTTCTGCTGGTTCAGAAGATTGAACACAGCCAGCTTCACTCTCAGGTCGGCGGCCGAGAACGAGTGCTTGTAGGTCACAGTGGCGCCGAGGTCGAACAGCCATGGCGTCCGGCCTTCCTTGCCGCGACCCTCGAACACGTACACGCGCTCCGATGGCGCCTCCGCGTCGCAGTTCTCGACGCAGATGAAGTAGCTGTAGAAGTTCGTGCCGTCGAACGGATTGCCGACGCCGATAGCGCTGATCGGCCGTCCCGACTGCACGCTCAGCGAGCCGCCGACCTCCCACGATTCGCCCAGTGCGTATGCGCCACGCACCTTGAGCGAGTGACGCCGGTCGTTCGGCAGGTAGCCGTCCGCGCCGAAGTTCACCCACGGATTGTCGAAGTTCTCGGTGCGACCCGTGTCGCCGAAGTCGGTATCCGAGTTCACGGGGCCTTCGGCGTTGCCTTTGCTGTACGACAGCGTGTACGAGGCATTCACCGACCACTGGCCGTCCCACGCGCGATCGAGCATGAGCTCGAGCGCGGTGTATGAACGCTTCGGCTTCTCCCAACCGCGCTCGCCGACGTAGTTGCCGTCGTCATCGAAGATCGCCCAGCCGGCCTTCGAGGTGTCGATCGTCACGTAGGCGTCATTCTCGCCGTCGCAGTTCGTATCGGTGAAGACCGTGGTTTTCTCCCCGGGGTTGCCCATGACGAAGCCGACGCCGGTCGGCTCGCCGCCGCACAGCGTGCCGTTGGACGTGATCTCCATGTCGTCAATCGCGTTGTGGAGCTTGCGATAGATGCCGCGCACGCCGTACGACCACTTGTCGTCGATCATCGACTGGAAGCCGAGGATCAGCTCGTCCTGGTACACCGGGTCCATGTCGTGATCGACTTCGCCGCGCAGGTCGCCGACCGAGCCGTCGCCCTGCGAGTTGTCGACCGGGCCGATCTGCGCGCCGAGGATCGGACGCTGGTAGGTCTGGCCGTTGTACTCGAACGACTCGAACCCGTTGAAGGCGTAGAAGGTGCGCTCGTCGAGGAAGCCGCCGGCCTGCTTGATGTTGATGACGTTGGCCACCGGCAGGAAGTAGCGGCCGGCGTTGCCGAACAGCTTGGTGCGGCTGTCGCCCTTCATGTCCCAGGAGAACCCGACGCGCGGCGCGAGCATGTCGTCGATCTTGATGTAGCTGTCGCCGTCGGAGTTCTTGTTGTCGAACGCTTCCATGCGCAGGCCGCCGTTCAGCACCAGGTTCGGCGTGATCGACCAGTTGTCCTCCAGGTAATACGCGGAGTTGATCGTCTCGAACGTGCCGTCGACTTCGTTGCGTCGCGTGCGGACGTAGGACGTCACGCCGCCGGGCACGACACCGCCGTTCTCGAGCGTGGCGCCTGGAGTTGTGGCATTGACTTCGTACAGCAGGTTGCCCGGGCCGGGATAGTGCTGGAAATGGTCCGAGGTGTTGTTCTCGTGATCCAGGCCGAAGCGCAGCAGGTGGTCGCCGAGATCCCACTCGAAATCCAGGCGCGCCGCCTCGCGCGTATCGGTGCGGGCCGATACGGTCGTGGTGATGGTGCAGCCGCGGTCGCCGCCGCCGGCACGCCGGTCGCGGATGCGGTTGCAATCGATGTCGTTGAGGCTGTCGTTGGAAGCGTCGCGCTCGTTCTCGCCGTACAGCAGCTTCGCCGAGAGTCCTTCGGTGAGATACGTCGTGTACGTCGCCGACCAGTTCAGACCGCCGGTATCCTCGAACTCCCGGTTCGTATAGGCCCCGCGCGAGCCGCTCGGGTAGTCGAACTCGTAGACATTGGTCTTCTGCTCGTTCTTGTCGGAGAACGCGAGCAGCTCGAGCAGGTTCTTGTCGTTGATCTGCCAGTCGACCTTCGCGCCCCAGAAGCCGTTGTCGGCCTTGCCGTCGTCGAAGAAGAACGCTTCGTCGTCGGTGTTCTCCTTCTGGTAATCGCGCGCCTCGTACATGGCGAAGAAGAACAGCTTGTCCTTGACGATCGGACCGGAGGCGTACACCGACACATTCGTCGTGTCGTGCTCGTCGTAGTTGCTGACGATGAAGGTGCCGCCGGTGCGATCGAAGTGATCGTGGCCTGCCGATTGCGCGAAGGCCGGTTCCCAGTACGCCTCGGTGCCGAACTCGAATTCGTTGGTGCCTGAGCGCGTGACGGCGTTGACGACACCGCCCGTGGTGCGGCCAAACTCCACCGAGTAGCCGCCAGTCTTGACCTGGATTTCCTTGTAGAACGCGTAGGGCACGGTCGAGGAGCCGATGCGCTTGTAGAAATCCGTGATGTTCAGGCCGTTGACGTAGAAAGTGTTCTCGGCGACCGAGGAGCCGCCGAAGGAAAGGCCGGCGGAGCCGAGCGAGCTGTCGCCCTTGTTCAGGCCCGGCGCCAGCAGTGCGATCGCTTCGATGGTGCGATCGACCGGCAGCCGCTCGAGCTCTTCGCGCGTCATGTTGGTCGCGGACTCGGTCGACCTGACGTCGACGGCCGTGACGATGCGCGTGCCGAGCACCTGGATTTCTTCCAGCGTGACCGCGCCCACCGTGACGTTCGCAGTCGTCGCGTTGCCGAGGCCGACCGTGACTTCAGCGAGCTTGCCGATCGTCGCGCCGTTCTTGGTCGCATCGACCTGGTACTTGCCGACGGGCAGGAACGGGAAGCGGTAGTAGCCGTCCGCGTCCGCCTTCACCGTACGCGTGAATCCCGTCTCGGGATTGCGCACCGTGACTTCTGCGTCCGGCAGCGGCTTGTTGCTTGCGTCGACCAGTCGGCCGACCAGCGAGCCGTCGCCCGCGGCGGCATATGCGACCGTCGGCGGCAGCGCAGCGGCCAGCGACATTCCCATCGCGACGTACATCGCGGCTTTCAGAACTCTGTTGTTCATGCGACCTCCCGGCCCCCCATTTGTGACTGTCATAGAACCTGCGCCTTGAATGTGTAGTCCCACTGGTCGAAATACAGATTGCCGCCGCGCCATTCGGCTTCGCCGCGCTGCAGGTCCACTGTCTCCGAGCGGAAGTGCTGCTTCGCCGGCGTGAACGGCTGGCTGTAGTCGTCGTTGAAGGCGATGCGGTACGCGTCGAGCCCGCCCAGATAGAACATGTCGAGCTGCGGATCGCCGGCGTCGAGCTTGCCGAACGTCACGTCCATCGGCACCCAGCCGTAAGGCGCTAAATACAGCCAGCCCCAGTCGTGCAGGTTGTCGTAGCTGCCGTCCGAGAAAATCATCCCGGACTGCCAGCGCGCGGGAATGCCGTTGAGACGTAGCAGCGTCATGAGCAGGAGCGTTTGCTGGCCGCAGTCAGCGTGACCCGCGTGCAATGCGTAGTCGCTGATGTTGCGGATCGTCGAGTACTCGAGCGCGCCAGCCCATGGAATGCGGTCGACGGCGAGGAACAGCTTCTGCGCGATGCGATAGGGATTGCGCTCGTCGCCGACGACCTCGCGCGAAAACTTGCGCAAGTCGTCGGTGTAGACGATGTGCGGCGGCCGCTCACCCAGGTACGGCGCGAGCTCGCGCGATGGCTCGGCTCGCGTGACTTTCGCGGGATCGATCGGATAGTACTGGCCAAAAATCGTCAGCTCGTAGGTGACGGAGAACGTCGTCGGCTGGCCGGCGTGCGCGGCGCGCTCGAAATAAATGGTCCGCTGCAGCGCCGACTCGGGCGCGATCGTGTGTTGCGCCGGCTCGCTGGACACATAGCGGATGTTTTCCTGCTGACCCGGCAACGCACGCGGGTATGGCACCCACGCGCGAACCGTCTCACCCGCCGGCACCGCATCCGCGTTGACCGTGAGCGATTGCGTGACCCGAACACGCCGCGACGCGACGCTGGTTTTGTGGCTCGCGAGCACCGCATCGCGAATCTCCCGGTGATGGGGATGGGCTTTTTCGAGCGGCCCGTCGTAGAAGGGCGTCTGCTGTGCGCGGCGCGCGCGGGCCTGCTCGCTGAGGCGGAAAAGATTCGACGGCGCGCGATTGAAATAGCGCCGGCTGCCATCGATCACGCGATGCTCGAGCAGGCCGGCCGCATCCCAGCTCGCGAATTCTTCGGCTTTGAGGTCCGGGATCTGCGCGCGGACGCGGTCGCGGGCTTCCTGTTCGCTCAGGGAAAAGTCGAGCTCGATGCGATGCATGCGCTCGGCTTCGAATTCCAGCGCGCTGCGCTCGTCGGGAGTCAGCGAGCTGCCGGCGAGCACCTTGTCGATGGATGCGCGGGCGGCTTTGAATTCGCCGTGATCGACGTGCGCGATGACATCGCTGATCGACACGTTATGTCCGCCGCTTGGCGCGGCGTCGCCTGCCGAGCACGCCACGCTGAACAGCAGCGGCGCTAGCAACAAGCGACGAAACGGCGCTCCAAGCGAGGTGTGCACGTTGGTTCTCACGCGCGGCCAGGTGAGCGCTGTGTAACATTGATGGGCCGAATACGTCAATAATTTATTCTTGCCAGATTCACAGCAAGAAGCGAATATTCGGACGCACTCGCACCCTTGGGGGGATGGATGATCCAGACGATGTGGCCCTACCTGGCGATCATGCTGCTCGCCGCAGGGCTATTTCCGTCGCTGGAGAGGCGCTATGGGTGGCGCTTCTTCTCCGTGCTCCCGCCGATCGTGCTCACTTATCTATTGGTCACGGCGCTCGCCGTGGGCGGCGTGTGGTCGTCGACCGGAGAAGTGCGCGTTGCGCAAAAGGCATTGACCGACCACCTCCTGCCGATGCTGCTGTTCCTCTTCATGGTCACGTGCGACCTGCGCGCGATTCTCAAAGTCGGCCCGCGGGTGCTGGCTGTTTTCACGTGCGCGATGGTCAGCATCCTGTTGTCGATCATCATCGTGTACACGCTGTTTCGCGGCGTGCTGCCGCAGGACGGATGGAAAATGCTCGCCGCGCTCAGCGCGACGTGGACCGGCGGCTCGGCGAATCTGGTCGCAGTAGTGCAGGCGACCGACATGCCGCAGAACCTGCTGCCTCCTGTCTTGCTCGCCGATGCGTTGTGTTATTCATTGTGGGTTCTCGCGCTGCTCTCGACCGGCTCATTCGCGACGCGCTTCAATCGTTGGACGCGAGCGGACGATCGGGCGTATCCGGAGCTAAAGGCGCCGACGACGCAGCCCGCGGACCCGGGCGGCATTCTGCTGTGGCTCGGACTCGCATTGTTCGTCGCGCTGGGTGTGCGCGCCATCGCGCCATCGTTGCCGGAGAAAGCGATGCTGACTCCGACTTCATGGGTGGCCCTGATCGCGACAGTCGCAGGCCTGATCGTTGCGCGCACGCCGTTCGCGAGGATTCCAGGCCCTGCCCCGCTCGCGAGCGCGCTGCTGGCGATGCTGGTTGCGGCGCTCGGATCGCAAAGCAATTTCCAGGGCATGGCGGCCGCGCCGCTGTTCGTGCTGTGCGGCCTGCTCACGCTCGCGATTCACATTGCGCTGCTGGCGCTCGCCGCGCGCGTGTTTCGCTTCGATCTCTATCTGTGCGGCATTTCATCGCTCGCGGGGATCGGCGGGGTCGCTTCGGCGCCGGTGCTCGCAGCGACGTACACACCGATCCTCGTTCCCGTTGCAGTGCTGCTCGCGATGCTCGGGCTGATCCTCGGTACGGGGATCGGCCTGTTCATGGCGAACGTGCTGCAGGCACTGGCTCCATGAAACATTCGATCCTCATTGCAATCGCAGTCTCGACGCTCGCAGCGTGCGCGGGTACGCCGCGCGCACCGCAGATTCCCGCGAGCGGTGTCATCGGCGTCAGCGACGCGCAGCTCGAGCCGGACTTCTGGATTCGTCACGGCGGCAGCGCGCAGCATGTGGTGCTCGATGAGACCGCCATCCAGGCGCAGAACTCGAAGCTGAAGCAGGTCGATCGCTCGGTGCACGACGTCGAAGCGCTGCCACGCACGCTGACAGCGAACGACGTGCGCGCGTGGGTCGAGAAGATGTCGGAGCGGCCGGACGACACGCTGTACGACGAGCAAGGTCGTGCGGTCGAGACGAGCGTCATCGATGGACTCATGGCGAATGTGAACGTCGCTGCTATTCCGGCCACGCAGCAGACGCGCTTCGGCATGGTCGTGCGCCGTTCCAGCCTGCGCACGTTTCCGACGAGCCTGCGGGTTTTCAGCGAGCCGGACGACGGCACCGATATCGATCGCTTCCAGGAAGACGCGTTGTTCGCGGGCACGCCGGTCGCGATCGTTCACGAAAGCCGCGACGGCGAGTGGCTCTTCATCGTGAGTCCGCTGTACGCGGCGTGGATCCCGAAGCGCGACGTTGCCCAGGGCACGGCGGACGAAGTATTCGCGTACACGCACAAGGAACCGTATGTCGTCGTGACCGGCGCGCGGGCGCGCACGGTGTTCACGCCGGAGCGACCGGAAGTTTCCGAGCTGGCGCTGGAGATGGGCCAGCGTCTGCCGCTGCTGGAAGATTGGCCGGCCGACAAGCCGGTGAACGGCCAGCATCCATACACGTCGTATGTGATCGAGCTGCCGATGCGCGCTGAGGACGGCTCGCTGCACTTCACGCCGGCGCTGCTGCAAAAGGCCAACGACGTCGCCGAGGACTATCTGCCCCTCACGCACGCGAATCTGATCCGCCAGAGTTTCAAGTTCCTCGGTGAGCGCTACGGCTGGGGCCACTCGTACAACTCGCGCGATTGCAGCGGCTTCGTCTCCGAGGTCTATCGCAGCTTCGGCGTGCAGCTGCCGCGGAACAC
>DATEKT010000049.1:0-11044 GCA_035277305.1 Steroidobacteraceae bacterium
GCGCGCTGCCGGATTGAAGGCGCTGCTGGTCGAGGCCGGCAGCTCGCTCGTCTATTTCACAGGCGTGCAGTGGTGGCGCAGCGAAAGACTCACTGCAACCTTGATCCCCGCGGAAGGCGAGCCGGTCCTGATCACGCCGGCATTCGAAGAGCCGTCCGTGCACGAGAACCTGAAAGTGCCCGCCGAGGTCCGGGTCTGGAACGAGCACGAAAGTCCGTTCGCAGTGCTCGCGGATTGGCTGAAAGCGCACGGCGCCGGCAAAGGCCCGGTGGGGGTCGAGGAGACGACGCGCTTCTTCGCATTCGACGGCCTGCGACAGCACGGTGTCGAGACACGCGGCGACTCGGGCATCGTGCGCACGTGTCGCATGATCAAGACTCCGGCAGAGATCGCGCTCATGCAGTCGGCGTCGGATATCACGATCGCGGCGTATCGCGAGACCGGTCCGCAGATCGCACGCGGCATGACGCCCGCAGACATCGCCGGCATCATGTCCGCGGCGATGAAGAAGCGCGGCGCCGATCCCGGATTCACACTCGTATTGATCGGCGAAGCCGCTGCTTATCCGCATGGCACCGGCAAACCGCAGGAAGTGAAGCCCGGCGAAATCGTGCTGATGGATTGCGGCTGCAGCGTCGAGGGTTATCAGTCGGACATCTCACGCACGATGGTGATGGGCGAGCCGAACAAGCACCAGCGCGAGGTCTGGGATCTCGTGCATCGCGGCCAGCAGATCGCATTCGAGACCGCGAAAGTCGGCACGCCGGCCGGCGCAGTCGACGACGCAGTGCGCGCAGCTTACGAGAAGGCGGGTTACGGTCCGGGGTACAAGCTGCCCGGCACGCCGCATCGAACCGGTCATGGCATCGGCATGGATGGCCACGAGCCGGTCAACTTCGTGCACGGCGAGAAGACACCGCTCGCGCCGGGCATGTGTTTCTCGGATGAGCCCGGCATCTACATTCCCGGCAGCTTCGGCGTGCGACTCGAAGACTGCATCCACATGACCGAGGGCGGCCCGAAATGGTTCTCAGTGCCGCCGCCGTCCATCGACAAGCCGTTCGGCTGATTACGAAGTCACGCGCGCGACGGCGACGACCACCTTGCCGCGCGGGCTGCCGTTTCGATTGTGCTGCTGCGCCTCGGAGATGGCATCCAGCGGATAGGTGCGATCGATGTTGATGCGCACTTTGCCTGCGGCGATCAGCGGTGCGACGGCTTCGAGTCCCTGCTTCACTTCCCAGGGCGGGGTCGGCGGGCAGACGATGCGCCCGCGGGCACAGATCTGTGCCGGCACGGAACCGACCAGCGTGACCAGGCGGCCGCCGTCGCGCAGGACCTGCTCGGAGCGCAGCAGTGTTTCGCCGCCGACCGTATCGACGACGAGGTCGACGTTGCGCACGACATCCTCGAAGCGCGTCGCGCGATAGTCGATCACTTCATCCGCACCAATGTCCCGCAGGTAGGGGTGATTCGCCGCTGACGCTGTCGCGATGACGTACGCTCCCCTCGCCTTCGCGATCTGCACGATGACGGACCCGGTGCCGCCGGCACCGCCGTGCACGAGTACGCGCTCGCCGCTTTGTACGTTGGCGGCCTGGATCAAGTAACGCCACGCAGCGATGGCAACAGTCGGATATGCGGCGGCTTCGGCCATCGTGAACGACGCAGGCTTGCGGACGATTTCGCTCGTCGGCACCGTCAGATACTCGGCATAGCTGCCGCTGCGTTCACGCTGATTGACCACGCCGGCGACCTGATCGCCGCAAGCGAAATCGGTGACGCCTGCGCCGAGCGCAATGACTTCGCCGGAAAAGTCACCGCCGGGGATGGCAGGGAAAGGCAGCCGGCCTGCTTCCTGGAGCTTCCAGTCGACCGGATTGATGCTGGCGTAATGCACGCGCACCAGAACCTCACCCGCCTTGGGTACCGGCACGGGAACGGACTCGATGCGCAGTGCCTCGGGTCCGCCTGCGGCATGAATTCGCGCCGCACGCATGGAGGCCGGCGCCTGCCCGCACACACTCGCTCCCTGGCTGAGGTCGAACAGGAAGACGGCGATCAACGGCAGCAGTAGTTTTGCGTTCATGGGGCTCGATGGACCGCGTGCGGCAGTTATCGTTGCAACGAGTGCGGCGAGGCGAGTCTCAGCCGCGACGAAGCGATCGGTCAGTGCGGCTCCTCATGCCCGAAGACGGCCGATTGCCCGGGCAGCCAGGGGTCGTGAGTCTCGGCCCGGAACTTCGCCATCTCCGACCTCATGCGCTCGAGAACCTCGCGATGCCCCGGATCCGCGGCGAGGTTGCGTGCCTCATCGGGATCCGTGCGCAAGTCGTAGAGCTCTTCGGCAGGACGATGCAGGAACGCCTCGACAGTGCGCGCACCCAGACCGACGCCCGGCCGTGCCTTGATTGCCTGCCACGACGGCGACGACGCGACATCTCCCGCAATCGGAAACTCCAGCGGCGCAGCCAGGTTGACGATGTATTCGTACTCACGCGTCCGCAGCGCCCGCATCGGGTAGTACTGCTGAATCTCATGAAAGCTGTGCGAGGCGAACACGCGATCCCAACCGGCGGGATCCGTCTGCTCCAGGATCGGCAGGATCGTCCGGCCGGCCAGTTGCGTGCGCGGCGGCGCGGCGCGTGCCCAATCAAGAACCGTCGGCGTGATGTCGACCCAGCTGACCATCGCGTTGTTGCGCACGCCCCGCTTGCCTTGCGCGGGCGATGAAACGATCAGCGGCAAGTGAATACCTTCGTCGTAGAGCGTGGTCTTGGCGCCGGGGAACGCGCGGCCGTTGTCGCTGAGGTAGATCACGAGCGTGTCGCCCTCGTGCTTCGTTTCGCGAAGGACATCGAGCAGCAGGCCGATGCCGCTGTCGAGCCGACTGACGGATTCGTAGTACTGGGCCAGGTCGCGGCGCACTTCCGGCAAGTCCGGCAGATGCGCCGGCACGATCACCTTTGCGGGATCGTACGTCGCTCGCGCAACGCGGGGCCACGATTGCGTATTTCCGAAGTTCTGCGGCGCGCGATGCGGATCGCTGTAGCCGACGATCAGCAGGAACGGCTTGCCGTCGCTTCTCGACAGGAATTTGCGCGCTTCGTCGGCCATGAATGCGACGTCACGGTTGCCCGGCTGCTCGGGTGCGAGCTCCTCATCGAACGGCAGCGCTGACTGCGGAAGGATGTGCTTCTTGCCGACGAGGCCGGTGCGATAGCCCGCTGCTTTCAGGAACTGCGGCAACGTGCGTACGGAGGGCAGGAGATGCTGGTTGTGAACGTCGTGCGCCAGCCCGTACATCCCGTTCGAATGCGAATACAGACCCGTGTAAATCACCGAGCGGCTCGGACTGCACGAAGACACCGTCGCGAATGCGTTGGTGAACAGCGTGCCGCGCGTCGCGAGACGATCGAGATTCGGCGTGCGCAGCACTGGATTGCCATAAACGCCGAGATCGCGGCCCTGGTCGTCGGCGATGATCAGCAGAACGTTGCGCGTTTCGCCGCAAGCAGCTGCGCTGAATCCGGACAAGGCCGCCAACACGACGAAAGTGAGTGGCCGAACGATACTTTCGAGCATGTGGCTACCCTGATCCGACCTGCCCTTTCGGGCAAGTCGCATTCTTTTCACGCGTTTTTCACGTCGCGCTCGCCGCGGCTTTCACGGACCGCCGGGAAACTGCGCGCCAACAAGTTATTGCATTCCCTATTCGGCCCCTATTGAACTTTGAACTGGAGATCGTGAAATGAACAAGATGTTTGTCCTCGCCGCCACCGCCCTGTTGGCCGGCGGTCTGATCAGCACCGCGCACGCCACGACGACTGTCCGCCGCGGCGACATGCAGCAGGAAGTCGTGAGCTTCGGCGACCTGAACCTCGACACCGAGTCGGGTGCCGCCACGCTGCTCGGCCGCATCGAGTCCGCTGCCCGCAAGGTTTGCGGCCTGGATCGCGTCACGGTCCTGCCGCTGGCGCTGCAGTACGAACTGCAGGTGTGCGCCAACCAGGCGACTGCTCGCGCCGTGAACGACGTCAACGCGCCGCTGCTTACGCGCCGCCAGATCGTCGTTCGCAACGACCAGTAACGGCCCCCGCGTGCGGTGCGCGGTCAGGATGGCTGCGCACCGCCTTTCTTTTTGCAGGAGTCACGCACGAGACCTTTAGTGCCGTAGCCGCTGCGACCCGCTGGTGTATTCTCGACGCACCGCCCCGGTCGTGAGGCTTGCATGCGTCGGTCGACCTGCACTGTGCTTCTGGCGCTCAGCTGCGCAGCCAACGCCACCGATCGACCGTACTCACCACGGCGGCTCGACAACGGTCAGCCCGACATGCAGGGCGTGTGGGTTGCCTCGAACGCCACTCCTTTGCAGCGTCCGGCCGGTTTCGATTCTCTAGTGATCGACACAGCGCAGGCAGCGAAGGTGCTGGCCGCGCTGGATGCACGCGCCGAAGACCGCAACACGCCGACCGAGCCCACGGAATACTTCGACCCGCTGAACATCGAGCCGATCCGCGGGCAGCTGCGCAGCTCGCTCATCGTCGATCCGCCGAACGGCCTGATTCCCGGCAACGACCTCTACAAGTTGCACTTCGCGCAGGCAGCGAAGGACGCGCTCAACGCAATGGACGGTCCGGAGCAGCGGCCATCGCCGGAACGGTGCCTGGGTTCGCAGACCACGCAGCCGCCGATCCTGTCCATCCGCAGCGGCGTCAACCTGCATCAGATCGTGCAGACCGACGACTCCTTCGTGTTCACGTCGGAGTTCGTCAACACAGCGCGCATCGTGCGGCTGAGCTCGAAGCGCATGCCGCCGGCCGTCACGAGCTGGCTGGGCGACTCGATCGGCCGGTGGGAAGGCGACTCGCTGGTCGTGGAGACGCGCGGCTTCACGCCGACGGATCATTTTCGCGGCGGGCTCGCGGGCAGCTTCCTCGTTTCCCCGCGGACGGTCGTCACGGAGCGTTTCATCCGCGTCGCGGACGACAGAATCGACTACACGTTCACGGTCGAGGACCCGACCTACTACACGCAACCGTGGACCGGGGAGTCCCACTTCATGCGTCGGCAAGAGCAGATCTTCGAGTACGCCTGCCACGAGGCAAACTACTCGCTGATCCACATCCTCGAAGGAGCGCGCGAGCGGGAGCGCCGCGCCCAGCAGTGATCAGCCCGGTGCATCCATCGCGCACCGGAACCCGACGTCATCGGTGCGATTGTCCGGCGACGCCTGGTAGCGCCGCGATCCGCCGATGCGCTCGACCGGCTCGTGCCAGCCGCTGCCGCGAATCACTTTCTTCTCTCCGGTCGGTGGACCTTTCGGATTGCGTACGTCATCGACCGAGAAGCTCTCGGTGAACCAGTCGCTGACCCATTCCGACGCGTTGCCTTCCAGATCGTAAACGCCTTCGCGACTGCGACCGGCCTCGAGCGAGCCGACGCGTTCGAGTCCGCCGCCGTACGCGTCCTCGGCTCTGTGACCGTACACGGCGCGCGCGGCACCGGGCTCTTCGTTGCCCCACGGATATTTGCGCTGATCGCTGTCGCGAGCCGCTCGCTCCCACTCCGCTTCGGTCGGCAGACGCTTGCCCACCCACTGACAATAGGCCTGCGCGTCGTTCCACGAAACGCCGACGACCGGCAGCTGTCCCTGCTTCTTCAGGTCGAGGGTCTCCCATTCGTCCGGCGGCGCGAGCGAGCCGTTCGCGGCGAGAAATTTTGCGTAGCGCTCCGTCGTGACCTCGACGCCATCCATGTAGAACGAGTTGACGTACACATCGCGCATTGGAAAGAACTCGTCGTCGCCCATCGTGAAGACGCCGCCTTCGATGCGCACGAGCGGCGCGCCGTCCTTCGATGAAACCGCCGCACGCTGCACTAGCCAATACGACACCGCAGCGAGGGGGACGAGAATCGCAACAGCCCAGATTGCGAGCTTGCGCGTGCGCTTGCGGTTGTGAAGCTGCGCCAGCGTATGCACGGCGTCCGAGACGCTCGCCGTCACATTGCCCACCGGAGTCAGGCACGTCACGGAACGCAGATAAGCGGGAATGTCCTTGCGCGGCACTTCCGCGAGAATCACCGGCAACACGCGCCCGTCGGCCATCGGCCAGATGCGCTCCGCGACGGCGAGCTCGTTCAACGTGTAGCTGCCCGCATCGACTGTGTAGGGCGTCAGGAAACAGACGAACAGGTCGCAGCGCTCGATGGCCGCGCGGATCTTCGTATCGAAAGCCTCGCCGGGCTTCAGATCCTCGCGATCGTAGAAAACGTCGTGACCCTGCTCCGCCAGCGCGTATCGGATCGGCTCGATGCGAGGCCGGTCTTCGGACGCGTAGCTGAGGAATATTCTCATTTGGGCGCAGCGTAGCGTGATAACGTCAGAATTCAAGATGACCGGAAGCCGGCAATGACTTATCCGACCCGCACGCGCGATCAGCACCTGGCCAACGACGGGAGCCCCAAGCGCATCCTGGCGCTCGACGGCGGCGGGTTGCGCGGGATCCTGAGCCTCGGCCTGCTGCAGACCCTCGAAAACATCCTGCGAGAGCGGTACCGGGCCGGCGATGACTTCCGGCTCAGTCACTACTTCGATCTGATCGCCGGCACTTCCACCGGCGCGATCATCGCGGCCACGCTGGCGCTCGGCTGGAAGGTCGAGGAGATCCGCAGCCGCTACATGATGCTCGGCGAGCGCGTCTTCACGCGCTCGTTGCTGCGCCAGGGCGTGCTGCGTGCGAAGTATGACGACGCGACCCTCATCTCCGAGCTCAAGAAGGTGTACGGCGCGAAGACCACACTCGGCGGCCCCGAGCTGCAGACCGGCCTGCTGGTGATGACCAAGCGCATCGACACGGGCAGCCCCTGGCCCATTTCCAACAATCCCAAAGGGGCATACTTCGCGGCGCGTCCCAACGGAGTGGTCGGCGATGCCGACTATCCGCTCTGGCAGGTCGTCCGCGCCTCGACTGCCGCGCCGGCGTATTTCGATTCGCAGCAGATCACGATCGCGCGCGCCGCCGGCGCGAAGCCGGTGACCGGTGAGTTCGTCGACGGCGGCGTCAGTCCGTTCAACAACCCGGCGCTGATGGCGATGATGTACGCGACGATGATCGGCTATCGCATCAACTGGCCGACCGGCGCGGACAAGCTGCTCGTGGTGTCGATCGGCACCGGCGCCGCGGATCCGACGGTGACCCACGCAAGCCTCGCGGCGAAACAGGCCGTCGATGCGCTGCTGTCGCTCATGAACGATTCGGCGACGCTCCAGGAAACGCTGCTGCAGTGGTTGTCCGACGGAGCGACCGCCCGCCGCATCAACCGGGAAGTCGGCGACCTGGAAGGCGATGTGCTGAACGGCGTGGCCGCCCTCACCTATCGCCGCTACAACGTCGACCTGCGTGCGTCGAGCGTGCAGGAGCTCGAGCCGGCGCTACAGGATCCGAAGCTGATCGAATCCCTGAGCGCGATGGACTCGCCTGCCAACATGACGATCCTGCATCGTCTCGGCGCGCTCGCCGCGCAGCGCGACATCAAGCCCGAGCATTTCCCGGCAGCGTTCGATCTGAAGTGATCGTCACGCGCGAGCTTCCCGCCGAAGCGCTGACCCGGCAGGACCGGGAACGCGGCGCGTACACGGACTGCTACTCGACCGATCTGCCGCTGCCGGTCTCGCACGCTCAATACGTCGAGGCGTTCTACACGTCGTGGGCGTTCAAGCTCGAGCGGTTCCTCTTGAAGTGGCTGGTCGCCAAGCCGTCGACCGACGATGAAGCCCGCCGGCTCGCGCGCGGCGAGCTCGATGCATTTGCCGCCTGGACAGTCGAGCGCCGTGAGCGCGACCAGGTCCTGCTGGCCGATTTCATGGGTAGGACGAAATCCTGGCTGATGGTCGCGACGCTCCCCGCAGGACACACGCGTCTGTACTTCGGCTCGGTGGTCAATCCGGTTTCCAACCGCGCCGGTCGGCCCTCGATCGGGCGCAAATTCAGCGCCATGCTGGCCTTCCACAAGCCCTATTCCCGCGTCTTGCTCGCCGCCGCGGCGGCAAAAGTTACAAACGCGGAACCCCGCCCGTATCAGCAACATTAGTACAGGCAATTAGTACAGGGCCGCGCTGGCATGGATCTGCCATGTCGATCGCCGGGCTACTGGGTGGGGTCTTCCGCGATGTTGCGCACTCTTCGTCTGCTGGCAGTCGTGCTGGTCGTAGCCATCGCGTTGTTTGCGATCATCGGTTTTGCCAACAGCCGGGCGCTGGGCGGTGGCGGGTTCTACGCCGGGCTCGACGAACTGCTGAAGCGCGCGCATGAAGTGCGCGAGGTTGCCAGTCCGGACTATCAACGCGAAGTGCTGGCGTCCCTGCCCGCGAATCCCCTGACCGGCCCGGTGATGCGTCTCGACGATCACATGAGCGAGGCGAAGATCATCGAGGAGCCCGCCGGCAACGACGCGCTCGCCGGTTTCGAGAACGTCTTCACTTACGAGTTCGATACGCCCGACGAGCTGCAAGCGGCCGCCGGCCAGGTGAAGCCGACGGTGAACAAAGGCGTGCTCACCGTCGAGCACGTGCGCGATGACTATCTGCGCAACGCTCAGCCGATCAGCATCGTGACGGACGACGTCGGCGAGATCGTCGTGCGTGCGCGAGCCACGAAGGGCAAGCATTTCTCGCTGGGCTGGAGCGCGAAGGAAAAGCCGGACATTCCGTGGCGCTACCGGGTCGAGATTCCGCTGATCGCCGACGGCGAGTACCACAACTATTCCATCAACGCGCGCAGCGCCCTGCGCCGCGGGATCGACGAAGGCAATCAGCTGCGCTTCCTCGCGCTGCAACCCTCCGACGTTCCGGGCGACCGCGTCGACGTGGATTTCATCCGCTTCCTCTCCACCCACAGCAAGTACCTGAGACGGCCGCGCGATCTGTCCTACGAATCGCTCGCCGGCGAGATGCGGCCGGTGATGTCGATGCTGCCGCGACAGACACTGGAGTTCAGCGCTCGCATTCCGGAGCAGGATCCGCGGCTGAGTTTCGGCACAGCAGTGATCGGCAAGCACTCTCGCATCCGCTTCGGCGTGCAGGTCGTGAGCGGCACGAACACCACCGACCTGCACAACGAGACGATCGACAAAGCCGATGCGTGGCACGACGCCAGCTACGATCTGAAGCAATGGGCGGGCCAGGATGTCGCTTTGCGACTGACCGTCGACGGCGAGGCCGGTAGCGTCGGACTGTGGAGCAGTCCCACGGTCTACGGGCGTCCCGTCAAGCCGCTGCGCGTCATGATCGTGCTGGAGGACGCGCTGCGCGCCGATCACCTCTCCGTCTACGGCTACGACAGGAAGACTTCGCCGTTCAAGGAAGAGTTGCTGAAATCGCAGGGCGCGATCTTCCTGCGCGCCCGCTCGCAGGACAACGTCACGCGAACCTCACTCCCATCGATGATGACCTCGATGCTGCCGAGCGTGACCGGCGTATGGGGCTTCGCGGACATGCTGCGTCCGGAGTTCCTGACGGTCGCGGAGGTGTTGCGACAGCAAGGGTTCGCGACAGGAGCATTCGTACAGAACAGCAACGCAGGACCCGCAGCCGGATTGAACCAGGGCTTCGACGTTGCCGCGGACCAGAGCGTGCGCGGCCCGACGTCGACCTTGCTGGACAGCCCACAGCTGTGGACCTGGCTGCGCGCGAACAAAGACCGCAACACATTCGCGTATCTGCACATCGTGGATCCGCACGGACCGTATGAGCCGCCGGCGCCCTACGACGAGCACTATCGGCAACTCAAGGACGACGGCAAGTCCCGCACGCTCAAGCGTGACGTTTCCCTCGACGCCGACTACGTCGAATCGCCGACAGCCGAGACACGCAAGGCGCTGTACGATGGCGAGATCCGCCACAACGACGAGCTGCTGCGCAAGTTCTTCGCGCAGCTGCAATCCGAAGGACTGTTCGACGACACCTTGTTCATCTTCACGGCCGATCACGGCGAGCACTTCGGCGAGCACGGCGTCTTTGCACACAACCCGCCGGGGCATGTGCAGGTCACCGGCGTGCCGCTGATCATGTTCCACAAGTCGAGAATTCCGCAGCAGCTGCGCGTCGAAGAGCCGGTGCAGCTGCTCGACGTCATGCCGACGATTCTCGGCTACGCCGGCGTCGACACGAGCGGCCTGGTGATGCAGGGCGACTCGCTGGTCGACCTGATCGAGGGCCGCAACCCCGACTACTGGAAATCGCGCGTGATCGCTTCAGAGGAAGTCACCGTGCGCGATCGCGTCAACGATTCTCGCAATCGCGGGCTGCGCGTGTTCGGCTCGCTGTACTACGGCAACTGGCACTTCATCGCGTCGCGCATGTTCTGGCCGAAGCGCGGCTACGTGCCGGAGTCGCTGCGCCTGAAGGTGTTCAATCAGGCCGAGGATCCGCAGGAGCTCAGCTCGCTCAAGCGCTTCTTCCCGGACGCATACCTGCGCTACCGCTACACGTCGGGGCTGAATCAGCTGCAGACGATCGGCGAGGACGCGCAGAGCCGCTTCCGCAGCACGACGCAGACGGACTACGAGTTCGATCCCGACACGCTGGAGCACCTCAAAGCACTCGGATACGTCGAATGAGCCTGTTCTCGAACCTTCGCCGCCGCATGCAGTTCGGACCCGCCGTGGTCGTGGTCACCGGGCTGCCCCGCTCCGGGACTTCGATGGTGATGCGCATGCTGGAGGCCGGCGGCGTCGAAGTGACGACCGACGGCGAGCGCCAGGCCGACGAAGACAACCCGATGGGTTACTTCGAAGTCGAGCGCGTCAAGCGGCTCGCGCAGGAGCAGGACAAGTCGTGGCTAGCCCAGTCGCGCGGCAAGGCGATCAAGGTGATCACGCACCTGCTGCAATCGCTGCCGCTCGACAACTACTACAAGGTGATTCTTTGCGAGCGCGACCTCGGCGAAGTGCTGCGCTCGCAGAACGTGATGCTGCAGCGGCGCGACGAACCCAACCCCATCGACGACGACGAGGCCCGCGCGCACTACGAGCGGCACCTCGC
>DATEKT010000050.1:0-21390 GCA_035277305.1 Steroidobacteraceae bacterium
TGAGCAGGACCGTCGTGCAGGGACGCGTCATCGAGCGGCCCGAGTACGAGGAGCGGCTCGCGATCGAGCTCGGCGTGATCTGCCAGATGGGCTTCGCGGGCTACTTCCTGATCGTCGCCGACTTCATCCGCTGGGCGCGCGAGAACGGCGTGCCGGTCGGGCCGGGGCGCGGCTCCGGCGCCGGCTCGCTGGTCGCCTACGCGATCGGCATCACCGACCTGGACCCGTTGCGCTACGACCTGCTGTTCGAGCGCTTCCTCAATCCCGAACGCGTGTCGATGCCGGACTTCGACGTCGACTTCTGCATGGACGGCCGCGACCGCGTCATCGACTACGTTGCGGACCGCTACGGCCGCGAGCGCGTCTCGCAGATCATCACGTACGGCACGATGGCGGCGAAGGCCGTGGTGCGCGACGTCGCGCGCGTCTTCGGCCAGAGCTACGGTTTCGCCGACTCGATCGCCAAGCTGATTCCGTTCGAGCTCGGCATCACGCTCAAGGACGCGATGGAGAAGGAACCGGAGCTGCAGCGCCGCTACCGGACCGAGGAGGAGACCCGCACCATCCTCGACATGGCGATGTCGCTCGAAGGCCTGGTGCGCAACGCCGGCATGCACGCGGGCGGCGTGGTCATCGCGCCGTCGGTGCTCACAGATTTCGCGCCGCTGTTCTGCGACGACACCGGCCACAACGTCGTGACGCAGTTCGACAAGGACGACGTCGAGGCCGCCGGCCTGGTGAAGTTCGACTTCCTCGGCCTGCGCACGCTGACGATCATCGACTGGGCGGTGAAGATCATCAACGCGCAGCGCGAGCGCCAGGGCGAGCCGCCGCTCGACATCAACGCGCTGCCGATGGACGACGTCGCAACCTACGAGCTGCTCAAGAGCTGGAAGACGACCGCAGTGTTCCAGCTCGAGTCGCGCGGCATGCAGGACCTGATCCGCCGCCTGCAGCCCGACTGCTTCGAGGACATCGTCGCGCTCGTGGCACTGTTCCGCCCCGGTCCGCTGCAGTCCGGCATGGTGGACGACTTCATCGAGCGCAAGCACGGCAAGTCGACGGCGCCGATCGACTACCTGCATCCCGACCTGAAGCCGGTGCTGGCGCCGACCTATGGCGTGATCCTGTACCAGGAACAGGTGATGCAGATCGCGCAGGTGCTCGCGGGCTACACGCTCGGCGGCGCCGACCTGCTGCGCCGGGCGATGGGCAAGAAGAAGCCGGAGGAGATGGCGAAGCAGCGCTCGATCTTCGTCGACGGATCGACCGCACGCGGCGTGCAGCAGAGGACCGCCGAGCACATCTTCGACCTGATGGAGAAGTTCGCGGGTTACGGCTTCAACAAGTCGCATTCCGCTGCGTACGCGCTGCTGTCGTACCAGACCGCCTGGCTGAAAGCGCACTATCCCGCGGCGTTCATGTCGGCGGTGTTGTCTTCCGACATGGACAAGACGGACAAAGTGGTGACGCTCATCGATGAAGCGCGCCGCATGCAACTGAAGGTCGAGCCGCCCGACGTCAACAGCTCGCACTACCAGTTCACGGTGAGCGGCGAGCGCGCCATTCGTTACGGGCTCGGCGCGATCAAGGGCGTCGGGCAATCGGTCGTCGACATGTTCGTCGCCGAGCGCCAGGCGAAGGGGCCGTTCCGCGACCTCGCGGACCTGTGCCGGCGCAGCGACCAGAACCGCATGAACCGCCGCGTGCTCGAGGCGCTGATCCGTTCCGGCGCGCTCGACCTGATCGGCGCGAATCGCGCGACGCTGATGCACGCGTTGCCGTCGGCGATGCAGCTCGCGGACCAGACGATCCGCGCGCGCGTCGTCGGCCAGGACGACATGTTCGGGCTGTCGGACGACTCCGGTGGCGCCGGGCCGTCGGTCACGCTCAGCAACGAAGTGCTGCCCGACTGGAGCCGCCGCGTGCGGCTCGACGGCGAGCGCGACACGCTCGGGCTGTATCTCACCGGCCATCCGTTCGAGGAGTTCGAGCACGAGGTGCGGCCGATCATCAGCGGGCGCATCGCGGACATCACCGGCGACCGGCCGCCGCCGAGCGCCAACGAAGGCTTCCAGCAGTTTCGCGGCAAGCCCGCAACGATCGCGGGCATGGTGTTCGATCTCGGCAAGCGCGGCAGCCGCATGATCTTCACGATGGACGACCGCAGCGGGCGCATCGAAGCGTCGATGTTCGAGGACGCCTGGCAGCAGTACCGCACGCTGATCGCGAAGAGCGCGATCCTGGTCGTGGAGGGCTCGCTGCGCTTCGATGAGTACATCGAGGGTTGGCGACTCACAGCCAAGCGCGTGTTCGACATCGATCATGCGCGCGAGCAGTACGCGCGGCGGCTGGTGCTGCGCTGGCCGGAGAAGGCGGACCGCAATTTCATCAAGACGCTGGAGCAGACGCTCAAACCGTTCCGCGGCGGCCGCTGTGCAGTCGCCGTGCGTTACCAGGGTTCTGCAGCGCGAGCAGAGCTGGTGCTCTCCGAGGAATGGTCGGTCAGGGCGACGCGCGAGCTCACCGAGCGGATCTCGCAGCTGTGCGGCAACGATGGCTGGCGCTTGATCTACGCGCCTTCGGGCAGCAACTAAAAGCGCGCGGATAGTTCACAATGCGGCCATGCCGCTGCGCCGTCTGATCGTTCTCATCGCCGGCAATTTCTTCGTCGCCACCAGCTTCCTCAGCGTCGGCGGCCTGCTCAACGATATCTCGGCCTCGCTGGCGATTCCGATCGAGCGCGCCGGATTGCTCATCGCCGCGTTCGGCATTTCCGCGGCGATCTGCGCGCCGACGCTGGCAACGCTGGGCTCGCGCATCGATCGCCGCCTGCTGCTGACCGGCTCGATGGCGATCTGCGCGCTCGCGAACGTGCTCGCAGCTTTCAGTCACGATTACCACCAGCTCATGTTCGCGCGCGTGCTCGCGGCCGTGACGTCGGCGGTGTACACGCCGCAAGTCGCTGCGACTGTCAGCATGCTCGTGCCCGAGAGCGAGCGCGGTCCGACGCTGGCGAAGCTGATGATCGGCTGGGCAGTCGGCTCCGTGCTCGGCAATCCGCTGTCGGTGTTGATCGCGTCGGTGTCTGACTGGCGGGTGTCGTTCGCTTTCATCGGCGTCGCGAGCGGCATCGTGTCGTTCCTGGTGTGGCGCTCTGTGCCGGCCAATGTTCATGTGCCGCCGCTCAACTGGCATCGCTGGTTCGAGGTGCTGCGCTCGCCCGCGTTGCGCTGGCTGACCGCCGCGACTGCGCTCACGAACGTCGGCGGCAACATCATGCTGAGCTACATCGCGCCGATCGTGAAAGCGGTGCAGGGCATCACCGGGCCAGCGCTCGCGGCGCTGTTCTTCGTCTCGGGCATCGGCGGGCTGCTAGGCAATGTACTGAGCGTGCGTCTCATCCGCCGCTTCGGCGCGACGAGCGTCGCCTACAAGTGCAATGGCAGCTCGGCGATCATGCTGTTGATCTGGCCGTTCGTCGCCAGCTGGGCCGCGGCGATCTACGTCGCACAGTTCGTCTACAGCCTCGGCAGCGCGGGATTCCCGGCCGTGCAGCAGGCGCGGCTCGTCGCAGTCGCGCCGCTCCTGGCGGCGGCGACCATCGCGCTGAATTCGTCGATGACCTACCTGGGCGGCGCGGTCGGGGCGACGATCGGCGCGAGCGCGTGGACCGCGCTCGAGCCGCGCTTCATGCCGTGGGTCGGCTGCGTCTTCGTGGTCGCGGCGCTGGCGTGCTCGGTGCTCGGCGAGCGCGCGGCGCAACGCAGCGCTCAGTCCGCTCTAGGGATGGGATAGCGGGGCGCGGACTTTCAGTACCTCGCCCGTGTCAGTGTCGTAGATCGAGAGCGTGAGCTTGTCGTCGTCGACTGCAAGTGTGCGCAGATCTACTCCCAGCGCAGACGGCGGATGCGGCAGCACAACCATGGCTCCCCACTTGCGTCGGAAATCGGGCAACTCTCTGGCGTCGATCCGCACGACCGCACTGCCTTGTCGCTCGTGAAAGCCGAACAGCACGACCTCGTTACCCCGACACAGTGCGCTCGTGCTCTCCGGAAAGGGATAGAACGTCCGATCGTAGACCTGGAAGGGTCGATCGATGACGAGTTTCTGGGAGGATGTACTGCGCAAACCGACGCCCTCCGGGCAATCGACGTTCGGAGAATCGCTCCGCGCTTGGTATGCAGCCCGCTCGCTGGGGGTCATGATCGCCCATCGAACGTCAGTCATTCTCTTCAAGGAGGGATCGGACGTCCGTGCGATGACCACGGCCTCAACCTCCGCGAGCGAGTGCCGGCGGCGGGATGGTTTATCGGGTTGCCGGATGCCCAGACCGCTCACGATCGCTGCGCGCGGCTGCTCGGCGGCGCTCGGGTAGCTTGCGTATTCGGGACAGTAGATCAGTTGCGTCCCCGACATGCGTTCGAACAGCCACGTGTGATCGAAGACCGTGCGACCCGAGCTTGCGTCGACAAGTTTCGCATTGATGTTGCTCCCGGCAAGCGCGCTGACATGCAGCACGGCTGCAGAATCGCCCCGCGCGGTCACGGACGATACCTCGCCAGCAGCGGTCGTCGGCGCGATCGAGTAATCCACTCCATCGACGCGAACGATTGGAATGCCCCACTCCAGCAGCGTATCGATCCGCCTGAACGGAGCGCCATTGTTGTCGTACGTGGCATCGCCGACGATCTCCACCGGACCCGCAAGGTCGCGCATCGGCTCGGCAACGTCAGGGACAGAGATACTGCAGACGGCGCCGCGCTTGAAGGCAGTCATGCTCATGCGTGCCGCCTCTCTGGGACTCGCCTGCGAGTGGTCCCGCACAGCCATCCATCCCGATGCTGTCGCAGTGAGGATGCACAGGAGGATCCCTGTCGTGAGCACGACCCCACCCAGCGGCCGTCGTGCGCTCTGAGCGCCTGACACGATCAACAACATGAAGATGGCCAGGAACCACAGCACCACGCCCCAGCCATATCCATAGAGGCTGGCGACAGCGTCGGTGATCCCCAGATCCAGCGGCGCCGCTCGCAGGCGCAGCGTGTCCAGGGAAAGGAGAGCTGCGCAGAGAGCAGGCCACAGCGACGGGCGGCCGGAGAAGGCGCGAAACAGACCGAAAAGAAAGAAGACGTTCGCATACCAGGCGAAATTCAGCGCCACCAATGGCGCGAACCAGCCGGTCGTCAACACCAGGATGCCGGAGACAGGGCGCGAGCCGCCGGAAAACACCAGCGCTGTGAGCGCCAAAGAAATGATCCAGAGCCCTGCCGCCACGGCGGTCAGGCTCCGCGTCGCCGCGCGCATGGAAGCGATCGGCGGCCGCGCAGCCGCAGATCGCGTTGCGTCTTTCACCCGCTAGTCCGCGAGCGCCTCGACTTGAATCTCGAGCTTCACGTCCATCTTGAAGCCATACGTCTTGCCCCAGTCCACGCCGAAGGCGGAGCGGTCGAGTTGTGCCGTCGCGTTGGCGCCGCACACCTGCTTGCCTTTCTTCATGGGATGCGCACGGCAGTCGAAGCGATCGATCTTCAGCGTCAGCGGCTTGCTCACGCCGTGCAGCGTCAGCGTGCCGTCGACTTCGGTAGGTGCGCCGTTGACGAACTTCGCAAGCTTGCCGGTGTAGGTCGCCGTGGGGTACTTGGCCACGTCGAGCATGCCGTCATTCGACTTCACGTGCGTGTTCAGCTTGTCGTGCCCGGTGTCGACCGACGCAGTGTCGATCGTCACGTCGAGCGTGCCGCTGCCGGCCTCTTTGTCATAGACGATGGTGCCGGAGCTCTTGTTGAACTTGCCGCGCCACGTCGACAGGCCGCCGAAGTGATCGGCCTCGAAGCTCGGGTAGGTGTGCTCGGGATCGATCGTGTATTTGACGGGCGCTGCAGTCGCACTGCCCGCGCAAAGGATCGCGGCAGCGATGACGAACTTGCTCTTCATGGTCACTCCAGACGTGAAACGAGTACGAATATTAGCCGCCGGCGCGCTTGGTCTTCCAGCCGCGGCGGGTGAGCTCTTCGACCAGGCGGTCGCGATGATCGCCCTGGATCTCGATGCGGCCGTCGCTGTTCGCGCCGCCGCCGGAACCACAACGCTTCTTGAGTTCCGTCGCGAGCGCTTCCAGTTCATTCGGCGGCAGGCCGAGGCCGGAAATGACCGTGACGCCCTTGCCTTTGCGGCCCTGCGTCTCGCGGCTGACACGCACCGTGCCGTCACTGGAAGTTTTACCGGGTGTGCCGCGCTTGCAGACGCATTCGGCCACGGGCCGCTGGCAGTTCCGGCAGCGCTCGCCGATACCGGTGGTGTAGACGATGGAGGAATTCGGGTCGCGTTTCACGCCCGCGAGCGTACGCGGTCGCGATACGAGATGCACTGTTCGATGACTCGCCGATACTCGTCGACGTCGACGTCGCGCTCGGAGCAGGGCAGCAGCAGGTCGCCGTCGCTCTTGAAGTTGCCGTCCCAGTCCATCAGCTCACCGTCGCTCCACGAGCGCGAATACTGGCGCAGCTTGTCGTCGTCCATGCGATCGAAGTAGGCGCGCAGGTTGTAGCTGGTCTCGTCCATGCGCTCGCCGGTCGGGTCCTGCTCGAAGTTCCACAGGGGCTGCTGCACGTCAGTTGCTCTCGGTGATCGGCAACGGCTGCGGCGTCGAATCCTGCAGAAGCTCGATCGCGACGTTGTCAGGACCTTCGATGAACGCGGATTTGACCGCGCCGTTTGCAAGGCTGGACGGCTCCGTCGTGATTCTGACGCCGTCCGCGCGCAGGCGCGCGAGTGTGGCGTCGAGGTCGTCGACGCTGAATCCCAGGTGATCGATCACGCGGCCGCGCGTCGCGACGATCGTGCCGCCGCGGTACTCGACCGGGTAGATGATCATGCTGACGTGATCCGCCGTCACAAACGCTGCGGGCGCGATCTGCACGTTGCGGTAGATGCGCTTTTCGGTCTGCGGGAAGCTGCGCAGGCCGAGCTCTTTCGCATACCAGGCGCCGGCGGCGGGCGGATCCGCGCTGAACAGGTGCACGTGTCCGAAGAGGTGATGCCGCGCCGTGTTCAGCTCGATCAGCGCGTGATCGGGGCCGTCGACGTATGCGTAGAAAAACGGGCGGTTGCCACCGACCAGGTCGCTGATGTCGGTGATCGGCGTGGCGAAGCGCGTGCCCATCTCGAGTTGCTTTCGATACGTCGACTGCATGTCTTCGGCGCCCCAGCCGATGTGCCAGATGCCTGACAGCAAGTCGCTCGGCGGCGGCGCGGGAACCTTCGAGAACAGCAGCCACGAATCGCCGGTCCACACCGCGTCGCCGAGCCCCGCGTACGATTCCTTACGCGCTTTGAACTTGCTCGTGTAGAACTGGATCGCCGCGGCAGGATCCGTGCTGTTGAGGTGAACGTGGTGGAAGTGCGCGGTTGGCGTCTGCGCGAGCGCCGTCGCGCAGGCGAACAGCGATACGACCGAAATGAGGAATGTCCCCATTTCTAGTCGTTCGCGCGGACCCAGCCGTAGGCGGCGTTCTGGCGCGCGCCGCCGCTTTCGAGGTACGCAAGCTTCGCCTTCTCCAGGCCGTCGCCGGGCAGCGCGTTGCGCTTCGCCTTGACGTCGATGTTGTAGAGCTTCGCGGCGTTCAGCCCGAGGATCTTCGCCTTGTCGGCCTTGCTGATCTTCGCGTAGCCGAACTTCTCCACGAACTCATCCGAGATGTCGAAGCGCTTGAACGCTTCGATCGCCCACTGCGGCGAGCCCCACCACAGGCAGTCGGTGCCCCACACGACGTGGTCGGCGCCGTAGTGCTTGATGTTCTTGCCCATGCCGTGCATGCACAGCACCGGGTCCGCGACCACCAGCGCATTGAAGAAGCTGCCGACCTCCGGGTAGACGTTGTTCATCCCGGGATTACGCTTCTTGATGTCCATCAGGATCGAGTGCCATTCGAAGTCGCCGGTCTTCGGATCGAACTGGTTGCTGTCGAGATAGTTCGGCTCGTTCGGCCCGTGCTTGATCGCCGAGTGATAGATCACGAAGTTGAAATCGGGATTGGCGAGCGCCGCCTTCTCGACATCTTTCGGATTCGCGAGATGACCCAGCGTGCGCGACTGGTAGGAGTAGCCTTTGTGCACGCTGACCAGTTTCATACCGCGCTTGCGCGACTCCTCGTAGAACCACATTGCGTTGTCGTCGTCGAGCTGGAAGCCGTTGCCAGTGCGCGCCGGATCGGTGTGGCAGTACCACTTCCACGAATCGATCTTGTACAGCTGCAGCTCGCGCTCCATCTGCTCGAGCATCGCGGCCTTGTCGATGCTGTTGGTCGCCTTGTCCCAGTAGTGGTTCGGCGCGAGGTTGCCCTGGCACAGCGCGCGCTGCGAGCCGGCCATTGCGTTGATCTCGCGTTTCTTCTCGCCCATCAGCCAGCTCGGCAGGATCGCGAACGGCGGATTGCGCTGCGCGCCTTCGGCCACCTTGCCGTCGGGCGTGCGCTGGATCTCGCGCGTCGGCACGCCGGAGATCACCACCATGTTGGTGTCGGAGTCGAAGAACAGCTCCTTGACGAAGTTGCGGTAACTATAGGACTCGACGTCGTCCTTGAGGTTGAAGCCCATGTTGCGGGCGGTCTCGCTGTTGCGGAAGTTCAGCGCGATGCCGTTGGTGAAGTGCGCCTGCACGTCGACGATGAAGTACTCGCTCTTCGGATACTTCTCATCGATCGCCGCGAGCTCGTAAGTCTCGGCGTCGCTGACGTCGAACACCTGGCCGTAGACGCGGTTCGAGGCGGCGAAGCAGGTCGCGAGGCCCATCGAGCTGGCCATGAATGCGCGGCGGTCCATGTTGAGTTTGCGCGCGCGCGCTGCGCCCATTTCGCTGATCAGGCCTTCGAGCTGCTTCTGGCGCTCGCTCTGCGGGCGCGGCACGAACTCCTCGTTCGACACCGCCTGCGTCGGCAGCGGCGAATCGACGCCCTTCTTCAGATCGCGCTCGATCTTGCGAATCCACATGGCGAAACCCCCGATCAACCCTGCGCCGTATTCTAGGAGGGGGTTCGCGCATGCATCGCGAGTTTGCGTTTATTTGCAGATGCGCGTGCTTTCTTGGCGAACGCCGCTCACTCGAACGCGGAGTACACGAGCGTGCGCAGCTCTCGACGTATCGGATAGGTTGCCGACGGCGTCAGCTGCGTCATGAATATCACGATCAGCTGTTCGCGCGGATCGACCCAGAAGTACGTGCTCGCAAGACCGCCCCACGAAACATCGCCCGCCGAGCCCGGGATCATCGCGCGCGCGGGGCTCATGGAAACGGCGAAACCGAGGCCGAAGCCCACGCCGCCGTAGGTCGCTTCGGTGAACAGCGACACGGACAACTCCGGCAGCTCTTTGCCGCCGGGCAGATGATTCATCGACATCAGCTCCAGCGTCTTCGGGCTGATGAGCCGCACGCCGTCGAGTTGGCCGCCGTTGAGCAGCATCCTGCAGAAGCGCAGATAGTCGGCCGCGGTCGAGAGCAGGCCACCGCCGCCGGAGACAAAGCTGGGCGGTTTCAGGAAACCGCTGGTCTGCGGATCGTCCTGCAACGCCATGCGTCCGTCGGGCGTAGCTGCGTAGCACGCTGCGAATCGCGATGCTTTGGCGGCGGGCACCATGAAGTCCGTGTCGCTCATGCGCAGCGGATCGAGAATGCGCGTGCGCAGGAACTGCTCGAACGGCTGACCGGAGATCTTGCCGACCAGGTAGCCGACGACGTCGGTCGACACCGAGTAGTTGAACGCCGTGCCGGGCGAGAATTCGAGCGGCATCTTCGCGAGCTCTTCGATCATGCGATCCAGCGGCAGCGCGCCCGGCAGCTCGCCGAGCGCGAGTTTGCGGTAAGCAGCGTCTACGTTCGTGCGCTGCTGAAAGCCATAGGTCAGTCCGGACGTGTGTCGCATCAAGTCGATGACGCGCATCGGCGCGCTCGTGCGACGCGTGCGGAAGCCGCCGATGAAGCCGCCTTCGTAGACGCCGAGATCGCGCCACTCGCGAATGTAGCGATGCACGGGATCGTCGAGCGAGACGCGTCCTTCCTCGACCAGCATCATCAGCGCGATGCTCGTCAGCGGCTTGGTCATGGAGTAGATGCGGAAGATCGTGTCTTCCTGCAGCGGACGCTTGCGCTCGACATCCATGTGCCCGAGGGCGCTGCAGTGGGCGATCTGGCCGTTGCGCTCGATCAGCGTCAGCGCGCACGGCAGCTTGCCGGTGTCCAGGTATTTCTGCTGCAGGAAGCGGTCGATGTGCTGCAGGCGCGGGCCGGACAGACCGGCGGATTCGGGTCGGGGCATGGATGCGGTTCCTGTCAGATGCGCGAGGTGCGTTGCGGCTCGCGCATGAAAATGTACACCAGGAGCGAGCCGAGCACGCACACGGTCACGTACCAGTAGAACCACGACTCGTGTCCGATCGACTTGAACCACAGGCCGATGAGCGGCGCGCTGCCGCCGAACAGCGAGACGGCGACGGCGTAGGGCAGGCCGACGCCCAGTGCGCGGATCTCGACCGGAAACAGCTCTGCCTTCACTACGGCGCTGACCGAGCTGTAGAAGGACGAGATCAGCAGCGCGACGCTAACGAGCGCAAACGCCATCCACGCGCTGTCTGCTTTGGCCAGCGTCGTGAGCAGAGGCACCGTCGTGAACAGCGCGAGCACACCGAAGACGATGAGCATCGGCCGCCGCCCGATGCGGTCGGACAGTGCGCCCATCAGCGGCTGCATCAGCATGAACAGGAACAGCGACGCCGAAGACACGATCGTGGCGTCGGTCTTCGACAGGCCCACTGTGTTTGCGAGGAACTGCTGGATGTAGGTCGTGAAGATGTAGAAGTAGAGCGTGCCGCCCGCGGTCAGGCCGATGACGATCGCGACCTCGCGCGGGTGTTGCATCAACAGACCGATCTCGCCGGAGCGCTTGCCGCTCGCGCGCAGCTTCTCGAACGTTTCCGTCTCGGGCAGATTGCGGCGCAGGTACAGGCCGCCCACCGCCGCCAAGGCACCGATCACGAACGGCACCCGCCAGCCCCACGCTTCGAGCTGGTCGTGGGTCATGAAGACCCACTGCAGCGCGAGCAGGACCGCGAGCGACAGCAACTGACCCATGACGAGCGTTACGTACAGCACGCCCGAGTAGAAGCCGCGTTGGTGCGCAGGCGTGACTTCGCTCATGTACGTGGCGCTCGTGCCGTACTCGCCGCCGACGCTGAACCCCTGCAGCAGCCGGGCGAGCATCAGCGTCACCGGCGCCGCGAGTCCGGCAGTCGCGTAGCCCGGCGCGAACGCGATCAGCAGCGAACCCAGGCACATCAGCATCACCGACAGCGTCAGCGCGGCCTTGCGCCCGCGCCGATCCGCATAGCGGCCCAGCACCCAGCCGCCGAGCGGTCGGATCAGAAAGCCGCCGGCGTAAATCGCGGCCGTATTCAGCAGCTGCGTGGTCGGATCGTCATCCGGAAAAAAAAGCGGCGCGAAATAGATCGCGCACGCGGAATACGTGTACCAGTCGTACCACTCGATCAGGTTGCCGATCGAGCCGCCGAAGACGGCGCGCAGGCGCTGGCGTGTGCTGTCGGCAGCTGCGAAGGTCACTTCTACTTATTCGTCGCTGTGGGACCTCCGATGATACAGAAGCAGCGCGCCGTGCCTACTTCTTCGCGTGGCGCCTGGCTTCCTCTTCGGCGCGCTCGATCTCCTGCTGCTCGCGGCTGTCGACGTCGCCGGCCTTGTCGATTTCCTTGCGGCCGCGCTCGGACTCGACGAACTTCTGCGTCGCCTCGCGATAGTTGCGGTCGGCCGACTTGTTGCCCTCGCCCTCGTTGCGCGGGTCATCGTTGCGTGGGGTCGTACCCATGGCGTCTGTGCTCCTCATCTCGTGGATCGCGAAGAAAAAACGTCCCGCTTCCGGTGAGGTTCCGTGGCGGTGCGGTTATGCTTGCGGCGTGTACTGGTTCCTTGCAGCGATCTTCATCCTCGTCGCACTCACCAATCCGCGCCTGCGGCCGCTCGGCATCGTGGGCTGCGTCGTGCTGGGCGTGATGCTCGGCTGGGGTGTGGTGCAGCGATTGCGCAGCGAGGACGCGACGGCGACGACAGCGGCGCAGCAGCGCGGGCGGCCGTCGTCGCCGGCATCGGCGCCGCATTCGATTCCGCTCTCGATGGTCGCTGCGGAGAATCTCCGCTTGTCCGGCGGCGGCGCGCCGTTCGAGCTGCGCGGCCGCATCGTCAACAGCGCCAGGGACGCGGCTTTGAAATCGGTGACGATTCGCGTGACCCGCCGCGATTGCTACGAAGGCGCGGTCGATCCGAGCGGCTGCGTCAAGTTATGGCAGGACGATCACTGGATCGCGGTCGCGGTGCCGGCAAGCCAGGCGCGCGACTTCGTCGACTCGATCTGGATGCATGGCAACGCGCCGCGTGCGCGCGGCACCGTGCAGGACGTGTTCGAGCTGATTGCGGCGACGGGCGACCTGGAGCCGGCGGTCGAGAAGAAACAGGACTAGGCAGTTCGAGTGTGCGCGTGCGCGCGCGGCCCGCGCGGGCCGCGGCGGAGGGGATCGGACCGGCGCCGGGCGCCGATCAGATACCGGCTTGCCAGGTGCTCGGCAGACCGGTGCGCTCGAGAACGTCTTCGATGCGCAGGCAAGCCTCGCGGGCTTCCGGCTGGGCACGAAGACTGCGCGCGATCGAATTGAGGAACGTGTCGATGATCTGAACGTTCGGATGGGAAGCGGAGAGCTCCGTTTCCACCCGATCGATCAGCTCGAGCACGTCCTCTTGATCACAGCGCGGGAAGGTGAGCGTACCGACCGTGTCGTGCACGGCTAGCAGAGCCTGGTGTATTTCAGTCAGCTCCTGGGTATTCACGGGACTACTGTGGACCCAGAAATTCGAACGCGCAAGCGTTCCGTGCGAAGCTGCCGCAACGCAACCGGGAACGGGAGGAGAGGGTGAGGACAGCGCTGGCGTACCTGATCGCGGGATGGTCCGGTTTTTTCGTGATGGCAGTCGAGCTGCTCGGCGGCCGCCTGCTCGCGCCGACGTTCGGCAGCAGCATTTACGTGTGGGGCGCGATCATCACGGTCTTCATGCTGGCGCTGTCGCTCGGCTATCTCGCCGGCGGCCGCTACTCGATGAATGCGCCGAGCGTGCGTCGGCTCGGCACGATCCTGATAGTCGCCGCGCTGACGGTCGTGCCGCTGCTGCTGTTCGCAGAGCCGATGCTGGACTCGCTGTCGCAGGCCGTGCCCGATCCGCGCTTCGGCTCCCTGCTCAGTGCGGTCGCGCTGTTCTTCGTGCCGACATTTTTCTCCGGCATGGTCTCGCCGTACGCGGTAAGGCTGCTGGTGCAGGATCGCCAGAGCTCCGGGCGGCATGCGGGGCAGCTGTATTTCGTCTCGACGTTCGGCAGCGCCGCTGGCACGCTGCTGACCTCGTTTTATCTCGTGCTGCTGCTGGAAGTGAACCAGATCCTGCTCAGCCTGCTGCTGATTTCGCTCGCAATCGGCGTTTGCGCCTGGTTCGTGCGCGTTCCCCGCAACGAGAGTGATCAATGAGTCGAGCGCTGCTGCTGGTTTCCCTGTTGATCTCCTTGCTCGGCGTGGTGGATGCGGCGCGTGCGGATCTGCGCCTGGTGCATTCGGAGCGCTCGCTGTATCGCGAAGTGCTCGTCTACGAGAACGGCGAAACGCGCTGCATGTGTTTCACGCGCAATTGCCGCGTCGGGCGCCAGTCCTGTCTCGACACCCGCCATCCCGACAAAATGGTCATGCGCTATCCGCAGATGATGATGGGAGCGCTGTTCGTCAATCCGCAGCCGCAGTCGATACTCATCATCGGCCTCGGCGGCGGCACGCTGCCGCGCGCGCTGCGGCAGGTCCTGCCGAATGCGCGCATCGACGTGGTCGAGATAGATCCCGCGGTGGTGCAGGTGGCGAAGCGCTACTTCGATTTCAAGCCGAGCGACCTGACGCGCGTGATCGAGAGCGACGGGCGCGTTTACGTCAAGCGCGCGCAGCGCACCGGCCAGCATTACGACCTGATCATGCTCGACGCGTTCGATCACGAATACATCCCCGAGCATCTGCTGACGCGCGAGTTCCTGCTGGAGGTGAAGTCGCTGCTGACGCCGCAGGGCGTGCTGGCGGCGAATACGTTCTCCTCGAGCCGGCTCTACGAGCACGAGTCCGTGACCTACGAAGCCGCGTTCGGCAAGTTCTACAACCTGAAGCGGGATAACCGCGTGATCATCGCCCAGCTCGGTGCGCTGCCGGAGGCCCCGCGATTGCGCACGACGGCGGCGCAGTTCGCGGATGCATTCGACGGCTTCGGCTTCAGCGCCGCGGAGCTCCTGCCCCTGTTCACGCAGGAGCGCGATTGGGATCCCAAGGCACGCGTGCTGACCGATCAGTACTCCCCGGCGAACCTGCTCAACCTGGAACGCTGATCAGCCGCTGACCTTCTCGAGTGCGCCGAGCGCCAGGCTGACGTCCTGCAGCTGCGGGCGCTCGCCGCCGGCCATGTTCTCGGCCTGCGCGGTCGAGAGCAGCTCGGCGTCCTTCTTCCACGATTCGAGGATGCGACGCTTCTCGTCCACCTCCAGCGCTTCGTCATGCACCACGTCCATCGGCGCGGCGTAGAAGCGCGTGGGATCCGCGATCGCCTGCTCGACCTGGTGCTCGCGCGTATCCATTTATCGCATCAGTCGCGACGGAGCAGCAGACCGATCAACAGGCCGACGCCCGCGGCGGCGCCGATCATCGCCCACGGCCGCTCACGTACGTAATCGTCCGTCGACTCGGCGACGCGGCGCACCTGCGCGCGCAGCCGGTCCTGATCCATGTGGTCGAGAGCCGCACGCAGCGTCTTCTCGGTGCGCTCGCGAACTTCCTGGACGCGATCGTTGGTGACTTCAGCGGTGGCTTTCAGCAGCGCTTCCGCGTCCCGCGCGACGGCATACAGGTCCTTGCGCAGATTCTTCAGGGGTGAATGCAATGCGCCATTTCTCATGCGGACCTCCTCGGCAAGATGAATACAGCGGGTCGCAGATCTGCGCCCGCATCGCAGATGCAACGCCTCGCGCGCGAAGCCGGTTCCGGCAGGCATAATCGCGGTGCATCGCACGATCCGGAGGGCTTGCAGTGGCGACGAAGACGAAATCGACTGCGAAACGCAAACGCGCGCCGGTCCGGCGCCGCACGCCGAAGAAAGCGGCTCCGCGCACGCGCGGTGTGCTGCCGATGGAATGCAAGCTCGACGAGCTGCCGCCGGACGCCAAGGAAGTGGCCGATCGTGTCGAACGCGAGGGCGGGCTCGTGATCGGCAGCTACTGCGAGCCGCTCGGCCGCACTCCGCTGCTCCTCGCCGCGCTGCCGATCGATCGCGTTCAGCCGACGCCGTTTCAGCGCGACCTGTCGGATGCGCATCACAAGAAGCTCTCCGGCGTGATCGACAAGACCGGACTGTTCCTCGATCCGATCATCGCGATCACCGCGCCGGACGAAGGCTTCTGGACGCCGAACGGCCTGCACCGCCTGGAAGCGATGCGGCGGCTCGGCGCGAAGTCGATCATCGCGTTGCTCGTGCCGAAGCGCGAGATCGCGTGGCAGATCCTCGCGCTCAACACCGAGAAGGCCCACAACCTGCGCGAGCGCGCGCTCGAGGTCATTCGCATCTACAAGGGCCTGATCGAGGAAGACGCCAAGCGGCCGGAGAGCGATTTCGCGTTCTATCTCGAGGAAGCTTCGCTGGTGACGCTCGGCCTGTGCTACGAGCGCAAGGGCAACTTCCCGGGCGGCGCGTATCACTCGATCCTGCGGCGGCTCGAAGAGTTCTCGTCCGATTCGCTGCAGAAGGCGCTCGCCGTGCACGAGCGCTACGCGGAGCAGGTGTTCGAGCTCGACGAGATGGTGACCGCGATCGTCGCGAAGCTGAAAGAGCGCGGACTGGTGAGCCCGTACCTGCGCAACTTCGTCGTCGCCCGCGTCAATCCGCTGCGCTGGATCAAGGATGAGCCGCCGCCGCTGCCGGAAGTGCTGAAGACCATGCGCGAGCGGCTGTCGCGCTTCAACACCGAGAAGGTCAATCAGCAGGACCTGGCGAAGATGGGCGGCGGCGCGGCGGAACCCGAGTAGCCTTCTTCACGGATCCGGCACGAAGCCGTTCGGAAAAGGGTCCGGGCGGCGGTCGGCGAACACCGGGCGCTGCGGCAGCACGCCCTGCGCGACGAGATTCCGGCGCGAGTCGTAATAGATCACGATCGTTTCGTCGGGCGACGCTGAAGCGCGCTTGAAGTCCACGTACTGCGCCGGCGACGACTCGCGCTGGCCGTGACCGGTGCCGAGCTTCGATTCGCTGCGACTCGATTCGTTGCCCGAGTCGTTAGCTTGGGCCTTGCGCGCATCCGAGCTCGAATCTTCACGCTTTTCTTTGGCGAGCTCGTCGTCGTAGCCCTGGACACTGGCCTGCGGAGCGGCGGCGCGAGGATCGCGATCACGCCACGGCGGGCAGCACGGCCGATACTGCGCCCGATACTCGCGATAGAGCGCGACGCCGATCACGCCGACGTCGTTCGGCCGGCCGGTGCGCGCGGCATAGGAGTCGGCGAGTCGCGTGAAATAGAACGTCGCGACCTCATCCATGCTCTTGCGCCAGCCTTCGATGCTGACCGAGTCATACGCGCCGAGCACATAGCCGCTCTGCTGCTGTGCCGCCGTCTCGCCGGTAATGACATTCACGCCATCGACGCTCGTGACTGCGAGCACCCGGGCCGCGGACGAATTGCGCACGCGCAGCTCGTACTGATGCCGCGGCTCACCTGCGACATAAAGCCGGCCCTCGTGCTCGTAGATCGGCAACGTCCTGCCGGCGGTGCGGTCGTAGATCTCCAGGTCGGCGAGCGTGCCGCCGCTCGCGGAGGCCGCGGCGAGCGCGGCGACGAGGGTCACAATCACGGCGAACAGCGGACGAACGGCGCGCATCGAGGCTCCTGGTGCTGGCGGGTTTGCCACCAGCTATGAACGGAGCTGCCGTCGAGGATGGGTTAACGCGCGCGGCGGTAGGGCAGGTAGTCGGGCGTCCACATGGTCGCTTCGATCCGGCGCAGCAGCTCTTCCTCAGGCAGCGCATCGGCGACGCCATCGCGTTGAGCCTGCATGCCGACTGCCATGGCTACGCGCTTTGCAACGTCACGAACTTCGATGAGCGGCGGCACCAATGCCAGCGAGGGATCGCGGCGCACCGGCGCGAGGTCGCTGAGCGTCCGCGCAGCTGCGATGAACATTGCATCGGTTACGCGCCGCGCCTGCGCGGCGATCACGCCGAGGCCGACGCCGGGAAAAATGTACGCGTTGTTGCACTGACCGATCGGAATGCGCCGCCCGCCGTACTCGACGTCGTCGAACGGGCTGCCGGTCGCGACCAGCGCGCGACCCTCGGTCCATGCGATCAGATCGCCGGGCAGCGCTTCGGCGCGCGAGGTCGGATTCGAGAGCGGGAAGATCATCGGTCGCGCGACGTGTCGCGCCATCTCGCGCACGATCTCTTCGGTGAACGCCTGCGGCTGCGCCGCGGTGCCGATCAGCATCGTCGGCCGCGCGTGCTTCACAACTTCGAGCAGCGGAATGTTGTCGGGAGCGCCCGCCCAGCCGGCGACCGTTTCGAACGGCCGCGCGAATTCGCGCTTGAAGGCGTCGAGATCGGCCTGGCGCGAATGAACGAGCCCGCTGGCATCCACGAGCCAGACGCGGGCGCGCGCCTCGTCTTCCGTCAGTCCCGCGCTGCGCATCGCCGTTACGAGCTGACGTGTGATTCCGGCGCCCGCTGAGCCCGCGCCGAGCACGACAACGCGCTGGTCGGCGAATGTGCTGCCGCTCGCCGCGACTCCAGCCGTCGCAACAGCGAGCGTCACCGCGCCAGTGCCCTGGATGTCGTCGTTGAACGAGCACAGACGATTGCGATACTTCTCGAGCAGTCGCGCGGCGTTGTGCCTCGCGAAGTCTTCCCATTGCAGCAGCACGCGCGGAAAGCGCTTGATGAGCGCGGTCACGAACGCTTCGACGAATGCGTCGTACTCCGCGCCGCGGATCCGCTCGTGGCGCCAGCCGACGTACAGCGGATCCTTCAGCAGCTCCTGGTTGTTCGTGCCGACGTCGAGGATGACGGGTAACGTCTCGGCCGGATGAATCCCGGCGCACACCGTGTACAGCGACAGCTTGCCGATGGGGATGCCCATGCCGCCGATGCCGAGATCGCCCAGGCCGAGAATGCGCTCGCCGTCCGTGACGACGACGATACTGACGTCCTGATCGCCGAGATTGGCGAGCGCCGCGTCGATCGAGTCGCGCTGCGGATAGGCGATGTACAGCCCACGCGGCCGCCGATAGATGCGGCTGTACGCCTGGCACGCTTCGCCGACGACCGGCGTGTAGATGATCGGCATCATCTCGACCAGGTGCTCGTTGAGCAGCCGGTAGAACGCGGTCTCATTGCGATCCTGCAGCGAAACCAGGTGGATGTAGCGCTCGAGATTGGAAGTCTTCTGCCGGTAGTTGCCGTAGATGCGCGCGAGCTGCACCTCGGGCGTGGACACGCCGGGCGGCAGCAGCCCGGTGAGCCCGAATTCGTGGCGCTCGGCTTCGGTGAACGCGCTGCCCTTGTTCAGAAGGGGCAGATCCAGCAATGAGTGGCCTGTGACGGCCGTTTCCAGGCAGGGGTCGCCCGTGGCAGGGTCGCGGCGGATTTCGGAGAGCGGACGCATGGGGACGGAAGATTAACGCTCCTTGCCCTTCGCAGCCGCGCCCGCTATGTTCGGCGCTCTTTCGCGCAACCCGGCACCCGCACCCACTATGGCCATGAATTTCCTGGACTTCGAAGCGCCGATCGCCGAGCTGGAGGCGAAGATCGACGAGTTGAAGTTCGTGTCGAGCGATGCGGAGGTGAACATCGCCGACGAGATCGCACGCCTGCGGGCCAAGAGCCGCCAGCTGACGACCAGCATCTTCTCGAACCTCACGCAGTGGCAGATCGCGCAGCTGGCGCGGCATCCGCAGCGGCCCTATACGCTCGACTACATCGGCTCGATCTTCACGGATTTTCAGGAGCTGCACGGCGACCGCATGTATTCGGACGACCACGCGATCGTCGGTGGCCCCGCGCGGCTCGACGGCAAGCCGGTCATGGTCATCGGTCAGCAGAAGGGCCGCGACACCAAGGAGCGTGTGCGCCGGAACTACGGCATGCCGAAGCCCGAGGGCTATCGCAAGGCGCTGCGCCTGATGCGCATGGCGGAGCGCTTCCAGATCCCGCTGTTCACGTTCATCGACACGTCGGGCGCCTATCCCGGCGTCGGTGCGGAAGAGCGCGGCCAGAGCGAAGCGATCGCGCGCAACCTGTTCGAGATGGCGACCTTGCGCACGCCGATCGTCAGCATCGTGATCGGCGAGGGCGGCTCGGGCGGCGCGCTCGCGATCGGCGTCTCGGACCGGTTGCTGATGCTCCAGTACAGCATCTACTCGGTGATTTCCCCGGAAGGCTGCGCCGGCATTCTCTGGCGCAGCGCCGACAAGAAGGATCTCGCGGCCGAAGCCATGGGCGTGAGCGCCGAGCGCATCGCCAAGCTCGGCATCGTCGATGAAGTCATCAGGGAGCCGCTCGGCGGCGCGCACCGCGATCCGCAGGTGATGGCGGATTCGGTCAAGGACGCGCTGTTGCGGCACCTCGGCGAGCTGCAGGCGCTGCCGCTGGAGCAGGTGGTGGCTAACCGTCAGCAGCGGCTGCGGGGGTACGGCGTCTACAGCGAGGGGTAGTGTTCTCGCCCTCAGCTCTGCTCGCTTCGATCGAAAGCCTGGTCCCGCGGACCAGCGCCGAGCTCTGCGTCGCCTACAGCGGCGGACTCGACTCCACGGTGCTGCTGCACGCTTTGGCTCGCGCGATCGCCGATCGCGCGCACTACCGCATGCGCGCCGCGCACGTCGATCATCAGCTGCATCCCGATTCCGCGAGCTGGCGCGAGCAGTGCGGCCGCGTCGCGCAGTCACTTCGAGTCGAGTTCGTCCCGCTGATCGTGAACGTCACTGCGAGCGCGGACGTCGGCGTCGAGGCGGCCGCTCGTGAAGTCCGGTACGCCGCACTCAGGGAAATCCTGAAGCCCAACGAAGTGCTGCTGACGGCCCACCACGCGGACGATCAGCTGGAAACGATGCTGATGGCGCTGATGCGCGGCGCCGGCCTGCGCGGCCTGAGCGGCGTGCCCTCGGTGCAGATTTTCGGCGGCGGCTGGCTCGCGCGTCCGCTGCTGGACTTCGGTCGTGCGGAGCTGGAGGAGTGGGCGCGCGCCGAAAAGCTCGAGTGGTTGAACGATCCCGCGAACGACAACACGGGCTTCGACCGCAATTTCCTGCGTCATCGCGTGCTGCCGGTGCTGGGCGAACGCTGGCCCGCCGCCGCTCACAGCGCAACGCGCTCGACCGCGCATCTGCGCGAGGCGGGCCGCTTGCTCGACGTGCTTGCCGCTGCCGACCTCGAGACTGTCGCGATCGGCTCGTGCCTCGGTATGGAGCGGCTCGCGAATCTCGCGCCCGCGCGCCGGCGCAACGTGCTGCGACACTGGATTCGCCAGCAGGGCATGCGCGTGCCGTCGACCCGTAAGCTGGCGACGATCGAGCGCGATCTGCTGGTCGCGCGCGAGGATCGCTTGCCGTGCGTCGAGTGGGACGGCGTACAGGTGCGCCGTCATCGCGGGCTGCTCTACTGCATGCGCCAGCGGCCGCCGTTCGAGCCTGCTGACACCCTGACCTGGAATGTCTCGCAAGTACTTGAACTGCCTGCGCAGCTCGGACGTCTGCGCGTGCAGCGCGATGCGGTTGGCGGACTGGCGGCGGAGCGGCTGCCCGATTCGGTGCAGGTTCACTTCCGGCACGGCGGCGAGGAACTGCAGCCCGCGGGCGACGCGCATCACCGCAAACTCAAGAAGCTGCTGCAGGATGCGCGCGTGCTGCCGTGGTGGCGCGAACGCGTGCCGCTGATCTACGTGGCGGACAGCCTGGTCGCGGTTGGCGATCTGTGGATCGCCGACGAGTTCGCCGCGCGCGCCGGCGAGGCAGCGCTGCGCATCGTGTGGGAGGAGAGACCACAGCTAATCGCAGCTAGTAGCTAGCGACGTCTTCAGCTAGACTGTCGGCCCGTCGTGATGACGGTGTCGACGCGCCAGCTCGCACCGTCATTTGCATTTAACTCTCTCAGCGACGGTGCTCAAGATGACGCGTTATATCTGTGTGACCGGCGGTGTCGTTTCCTCGCTCGGGAAAGGCATCGCGGCAGCCTCATTGGGCGCGATCCTCGAAGCGCGCGGCCTGAAAGTCAGCATGGTGAAG
>DATEKT010000051.1:0-3322 GCA_035277305.1 Steroidobacteraceae bacterium
CGCGATCAGCGTGCTGGAGCTGCTCGCGATCGCGATCATCGCCGGAGTCTGCGGCGCGTTGATCGGTTACGCGGCCCAGGAAGGCATCGCTTATCTGCTGCGCGACCTGGTGCGCGGTGAGCTGCCGCGTCCTTCGCTCAACGCCGGCAGGCTCGGACTGATGACCTCGATCCTCATTCTGATCGGCTTCGCGTTGCCGCCGCTTCTGCAGTTGCGCAAGGTCCCACCGGCTCGCGTGCTCCGTCGTAATCTCGAGCCGCCGCCGCTGCGTTATGCGGTCGTGTACGGGACAGCGCTCGCAGCGCTCGGCGTGCTGCTGTACTGGCTCGTTCGCGACGAGAAATTACTCGGCTACGTTTCGGCCGCGACCGCCGCCATGTTCCTCGTGTTGATCGGCGCCGGTTGGGTGCTGGTCCGCAGCCTCAGCGCGTTTCGCGGCAGTGTCGGAGTTTCGTGGCGCTACGGCATGGCGAACATCGCGCGCCGCGGCCGCGACAGCATCATCCAGATCGTGGCGTTCGGCCTGGGATTGATGGTGCTATTGCTGCTCGCCGTCGTGCGCAACGATCTCATGCATCAGTGGCGCGCGAGCCTGCCGGAAAATGCGCCGAACCACTTCATGATCAACATCCGCCCCGACCAGACCGCGGCCATCCGCGAGTTCTTCGCGCAGCGCTCGATCGCGCCTCCGGAGCTGGTGCCGATGATTCGCGCGCGGCTCACGCAGATCAACGGCACGCCGGTGGCGCAGCTCGGCATGACCAACGAGCGCGCCAAGGATTTCCTCGAGCGCGAGGCCAATCTGACCTGGGCACAGACCATGCAGCGCGACAACAAGATCGTCGCGGGCGAGTGGTGGAAGGAAGGCGACGGCGGCGGTCCGCGCGTCTCGGTCGAGATCGAGCTGGCGAAATCGCTCGGCCTGAAGATCGGCGATGCGCTCACTTACGACATCGCCGGCGAGATCGTCGACGCCAAGGTGTCGAGCTTCCGCGAAGTGCAGTGGGACTCGTTCCGGCCGAACTTCTTCATGGTGTTCTCGCCCGGCACGCTCGACGACAGCACCGGCACCTACATCACCAGCGTGCACATCGCGCAGGACCAGCGCCGCATGCTGCTGGATTTCTCGCGGCAGTTCCCTGAAGTCACGGCGATCGACCTGGATGCGATCCTGACGCAGGTGCGCGGCGTGATGGACAAGGCGTCGCTGGCAGTGCAGTACGTATTCGCCTTCACGCTGCTCGCGGGAATCACCGTGCTGCTTGCTGCGATTCAATCTACGCGCGATGAGCGGCGCTATGAAAGCGCGATGCTGCGTACGCTCGGTGCGAGCCGGCGCGTGGTTCTGCAGGGCGTCGCGGCGGAGTTCACGACGCTCGGCATCCTGTCCGGCACGCTCGCGGCGATCGGCGCCACGGCCGCGGGCTACTTCCTCGCGACCCGGCTGTTCAACCTGGAATACACCTTCAGCTTCGCGGTGTGGGGCATCGGCCTGGCGGCGGGAGCGATCCTGGTCGGCGTGAGCGGAACGCTCGCGACGCGATCGGTCGTGAATCATCCGCCGGTCGCGACGTTGCGAGGCCAGTAGGCCTCACTTCAATCCGATCATCAGCCAGCCGACGTTCTCCGTCTGGCCGCGCCAGTTGTAGCCGTCGATCCGCACCAGGTACTCGCCCGGCCCGAACGCCGACGAATTCAGATTGAAGCGCAGCTCGCGATTGGAGTCGCGCGCGATGCGGCGCAACTGCATCACCAGCCCGCCGTCGACCTTCTCGACCGTGATCATGAACTGGTTGTACTTGCCTTCCGAGACGTCGACGTAGATGTCCATCCACTGCGGCGGATTGAGCCAGCCGATATCGAGCGTGGGCTGCCCCGGCTTGCCGCGAACCGGTTGCACGCGATAGATGCGAGTGCTTCCCGCCGCCTGCATCTGCGTCGCCTTCGCAGTGCGCTCCATCTCGCGCACTTGCTTGCTCAGCGAATTCGCCTGCACCGCATAGGCCACCACGCCAGCGACTGCTGCGATGAGCGCGAACACGAGGCCGATCATCACCGTGCGGTTGCCGCCGACGGCGGGCACGCGCGAGAACTGGCGCTCTTCCTCCTCGACGTCGAACCCTTCGTCCGATGCTTCGATCGCTGCATGCGTCGCGCTCGAGGGAATCGCTTTGAACACACCGGTTTCGCTGTTTTCCGCCGGCCGCCGCGCCAGCCGCGCCTTGAGGCGCACCGGAATCGGCATCGCCTTGAGCGCTTCGGGATGATCGAGGCAGTACTGCTCGAACTCGCGCGCTTCGCGCACGGTGAGGTCGCCGGACAGGTAGCGGTCGACTATGTGCTCGGCTTCGATGTACTTGCGATCCATGAGCGAAGCCTAGCCGCTTCCTTCCTTCTCGCACAGCTTGCACTTCGGCCAGTACGGCTTCGCGATGTGATCGAGCGTCCAGCGGTTGCCCTCGGCGAAGAATTTGCGCATCGCCTGCGACGCCGGCGAATCGTTGTAGCCGAGGCCGACGATGCGTACCTGCGTCATGTCGCCCGCGGGATTGAAATAGATCACGGTCCAGGTGCCTTCGATGGCGTCGCGATGAGGGAAACTCGCAGGCGCCTGCTTGATGCGGATCGCGAGCATGCGCTGCGGCTCATACGCCAGGATCTCGTTGACGATGGTCTCGGGGTCGCCCAGCCGGCCCTTCGGGTCGTAGTGGCTGCGGATCTCGCCGCCCACCGCGAGCTTCACCTCGGCCTGCGCCGCGCCCGTGGCCAGGTATCCCTCGGAGGTCGTGAACAGGCGCCAGACTTCGGCCACCGGCGCGTTGACAAATCCCTCCGTGACCTGGGGCTCGGCGCCCCCTGCCGCGGTCGCAAACCAGGCCGCTGCCGCCGCCAGAAGGTGCGCTACCCGCCGTCTCGTTCCGCCTGTCATGGTGCCTGCTCCGTCCGTCGTCCAGTGGCCTAAAGTCTGCCGGAAGTGGGCGATAGTACTCATTATTCTTGCGGTCGCCTGCCCGATACTGCGATGCTCCAAGTGTTTCCATAATCTCTATTTTCGGGGCAGGACAGGGCGGGGCGCAGACCGACTCCATGATCCTCACACTGGAAGTCATCGGCGAGCAGGCAGAGGACCTCGGCGCGGGCAGCCGCAAGGTCTTCAATGCCGTGGGCGGCACCATCGGCCGCCTGCCGGACAACGACTGGGTGTTCCCGGACCCGTACGTATCGGGCCGGCACGCCCTCATCCGCTATTTGAACGGCAAGTACTTCGTCGAGGACACCAGCACCAACGGCGTCTTCGTCAACTCGCCGGACCATCGGCTGG
>DATEKT010000052.1:0-3095 GCA_035277305.1 Steroidobacteraceae bacterium
TCGGCCAGGGCTATCTGCAGGAAGAAGGCTTCATCAGCGGCAGCAGCATCTGGCTGGTCGCGCTGCTGCAAACCGCGCTGGGGCCGGTAACCTGGCTCACACCGCTCTACGCCGCGCTTGCTGCCGCGACCATGATCGCGCTCGGGCTGCGCCATCGCTTCGATCCGGAACGTGCGCCGCGCGACATCGTCTGCAGCGCCGTCGTGCTGCTGACCGCCGGCCTGGTGCTGATGTCACCCAACTACGCCTGGTACTTCCTTGCGCTGGTGCCGTTCATCCCGCTCGGTGCCGGCGCACCCGCGTGGGCACTGACCTTGGGTGCGTTCTTTCTCTACCGGCCGTTTTTCTTTGCCAGCCACAACGAGCTGATCTGGAAATCGCTGGCAACGCTGCCCTTCGTGGTCGCGCTGGCGTTCGTGCTCACACGCAAGCAGGCACGCAATGCACTTGCCTGACTCAACCGCGACCGTCAGCGTGGTGATCCCGTGCCTCAATGAGGAAGACGCGATTCCGGGCGTCGTGCGCGAGGTGTTGGCGCAAGGCGTGGACGAGGTCGTCGTGGTCGATAACGGCTCGACCGACGCCACTGCGGCACGTGCACGCGAAGCCGGCGCGCGCGTGGTGAGCGAGCCGCGGCGCGGTTACGGGCGCGCCTGCGCAGCGGGCGTCGCAACCGTGAGCGCCGACATCGTCTGCTTCCTCGATGGCGATGGCAGCGATGTGCCGTCGTTCCTTTCCGCCGTCGCGGGGCCGGTCGCGCGCCGCGAAGCCGACTTCGTGATGGGCTCGCGCCTCACCGGTATGCGTGAGACAGGCAGCATGACGCCGCAACAGCTCGTTGCCGGGCACCTTGCCGGCATGCTGATGCGCGTCGTCTACGGCGTGCGCTTCACCGACATGTCGCCGTTCCGTGCCATGCGGCTCGTCGAGCTTCGTGGCCTTGGCATGAGCGAAGAGACCTACGGCTGGAATCTCGAAATGCAGATGCGCGCCGCGGCGCACGGCTTGCGCATTCGCGAGGTGCCGGTGGATCATCGCTGCCGGCGCGGTGGGGTGTCGAAGGTCTCGGGCAATCTCATCGCCGGCCTGAGCGCGGCGTGGAAGATCGCGGGGACCTTCCTGCGGCTGGCGCTGACTCTACGGCGCGCTAAATCCCGCTGAACCAGTTGAAGCCGCGGTCTTCCCAATAGCCGCCGCGGTACTGGTTGGTCACCTCGATCTCGGTGATCCATTTCGGGTTCTTGAAGCCGAGCTTGGTGGCGGTACGCAGCCGTAGTGGAAAACCGAACGGATCGGTGATCGGCTCCTTGGCGTATCTCGTCGCCAGTATCGTCTGCGGATGCAGCGCCGTCGCCATGTCGATCGAGCCGTAATAATCGTCGGCGCATTTGAACGAAACGTATTTCGCCGTGAGGTCGGCGCCAATCCGCTCAAGGAACTCGCGCAGGTTCACGCCCGACCATTGGCCGATGTAGTCCCAGCCCTCGACGCAGATGTGGCGCACAATCCACTCCTGCTCCGGAAGCGCATAAATCTGTTGCGCCGTCCAGGATCGCTTGTCCTTGATCTTGCCGGCGAGCTCGAGCTTCCACTTCGCCGCATCGAGCGGCACCATGTCCTCAATATCGTAATACGCGTTGAAGCGTGGTGGCTTGACCACCTGCGACTCCGAAAAAGTCGGCGCAAGGTGATTGGGCCGGAATAGAAGTTCCTGGACCTTGTCGTTGAACTGCGAGATCAGCTTGAGCACCGACTGCACCGAGTCGGTGCGCGTCACGTTGCACCCGGTCAGCATCGTAAGCGCGCCAAGGCTGACCGCGCCGCGCAAAACCTTTCGGCGGTCGATCTCCTGCAGCAGCGCCTTGTGCTCGGCCAGCATGCTCTGATCGACGCCGCTGGCGGGGCGAAAGATCGATGGCGAGGGGGTCTTTGGCATCGTCGTTACTCCCTGCTGTGCCGGTCATCGTCCTCGACCTCGGGGCCGCCGGTCAGCATTGCGCCGATGGTCTTCGGGACGATCAGCGCCAGTGCGACATGCACCACGAGGAAGCCGACGATCAGCGCCATGCCGATGAAATGGACGAGGCGCGAGCCCTGGAAGCTGCCAAACAGCGTCGCGAGCTCGGAAAACTGCACCGGCTTCCACACTGCAAGGCCCGACAGCACCTGCACGATGATGATCAGGATCACGCCGATGTAGAGCAGCTTCTGCACCGGATTGTAGTGCGTGATGTCGTCATGCCCGAGCTTGAACCGCAGTGTGTCGCGGATGGTTGCGATCAGCTCGCGCGGCGACACGGGCAAGAGCTTGCGGCGGAAGCGGCCGGTGGCGATGCCGTAGGCGAGATAGCAGAGCCCGTTGATCATCAGCAGCCACATCGCCGCAAAGTGCCATTGCAGCGCGCCTTCCGCTCCGCCGCCGATCGTCATCCAGTGCGGGAAATGCAGCCAGCCGAAGATGACCTCGTCGTTGTAGATCTCCCAGCCGCTGCCGATCAGGAGGATCATCGCGAGCGCGTTGGTCCAGTGCATGATCCGCAAAGCGAGAGGATGCAGCCGCCGCGGATGACGATCTGTTGAGTTGATTGTTATGTCGGTCATGGTGATCGTCGCCCCGAACTAATCGTGCTCATACGACTTAAACCCCATATCACAGGCAACACACGTGATCGTGTGTAAAAGTCAGGAGCCGGACACGATGCTGCGCTCACCGCTTGTTCGACGAACCGCCCTCGCGCTCCTGGTCGCGGCCTTCGTGGCAGCACCGATCAAGATCGTCTTCGCCACCGCGCCGCAGGAGGCGCTGCCCAAACCCGACGAGAAAACCTATACGGCGGAGCAACGCTTCGGGCGCCGGTATCCGCAGGCCGTCAAGGTCGGCCATCTCATCGGACTGCCGGTGCTCGATGACCGCGACTCGACCTACGGCTACATCCGGGCGGTGATCCGCGGCGACGATGGCAAGTTCCATTTGGTTGTTCCGTATCGCGGCTGGCTCGGTTGGGCGCCGACGAATTGGGGACGCAAGACGGTCGCGGTCCCGGTCGAGGCCGTCGCGATCCTGGCACGACAGGTGATCGCGCTCGACTTCACCC
>DATEKT010000053.1:0-2163 GCA_035277305.1 Steroidobacteraceae bacterium
GGCGGCACGCGGCCGCCATGCAGCTTGCCGGCAACCTCGAGCAACGGCTGGGTCGCATGATGCAGCGTCATCAGCTTGCGCTTCAGCGAATACAGCGCCTCGATCTGCGCCCGCGTCGTCTGCCCGGCAAAAATGCGCTCCTCGATCTCCTCGATTTCCGCGGACAGATGATCGATCACCGGAAAGTAGCGATCGACGACGTTGTCCATCAGCGCGTAGAGGACGTAGGCGGGCCCGTGCTGCAGCAGCTCCGGCTCGGATTCACAGCGGCGGCGCACGTCGGCAAAACCCAGCTGCGCATCGCGACGGACGGAGACGATGTATTGAGGGCCGACGAAGATCGCGACTTCTCCGGCCTGCAGTTCGTCGCCGACCGGCTGGATCAGGTGGAGGACGATAAACAGCGATGTGCCGTACTCTTCGATCTTCGGCCGCTGGTGTCCCTTCTGCGCGTCTTCAATCGCCAGCTCGTGGAGCGAGAACTCCTCCTGCAGCGTGGCGAGCTCGGCAGGCTCGGGATCCTTCAGCGCGACCCAGACGAAGCACCCCGGCTTGGCGAAGTGCGAGCGCACCTCGGTGAGCGGAATGTCGGACAGCTTCTGCCCGCGATCGTAAGCCACACAGTTGACGATCATCGCGTCGGCGGAATTGTAGTCCGATCACCGGCGTTTCTGATTCTTCGCTTTGTACATGTTCTGGTCGGCGAGCTGCAGCGCCGGCTCGGGCTGGCCGCCCGGCGTCAGTTCCGACATGCCGACCGAAAAGCCGCACCACACCGTCAGGCTGTTCCGCTTGAAACGATCTTTCAAATCATCGACGCGCACCCGCGCCGCAGCGGTGTCGAGGCCCGTCGCGATGACCAGGAACTCATCGCCGCCGTAGCGAACGACATGATCGCAAGGGCGGAACGACTCCTTGAGCGCACCGGCAAACATCCGCAGGCAGTGATCGCCCGCGGCATGGCCGTGCACGTCGTTGATCTGCTTGAAGCCGTCGAGATCGAAGAACAGGAGCATCGCTCCGGATTGCTGCACCTCGTTGAAGATGTCGCCGAGGGCGCGCCGGTTGATCGTGCCGGTCAGCGGATCGCGATCGGCGAGCAGCCGCAGATCGTCCCGGGCCATCACCAATCGCTCGTGCGACATCTCGAGCATCCGGCGGCCGCGATCGGAAACCGCCAGCACCGAGCCGAGCACCACCAGCCATTCCGCTCCCATGTCGATCGATGAACTGGCGGCGAGAAACGCGCCGGACGGCTCGACCAGCGCGGCGAACATTCCGTCCAAGGGGCGGCGCCACTGCAGCACGTATGAGCCGGCTTCCGCGAGCGCGAGCAGGCCGCGCACCGCGACGGCGCCGTACAACCACGCAACGCCGTCGGCGCGCGATCGCCACAATGCAATCGCCAGCGCGATCAGCATGACGCCCATCAGCGAATGCTGAAGGATCCCGACGGTGGTGATGTCGCGCACCACGATGGCCGCGGCAGTGGAGTAGATCGCGACGCTGATAGCCAGCGTGCGCGTCGTGAACAGCCGCGCGCCCGGACGGATCATCGTCCACGCGCCTTGCGCGAGCAGCGCGGCAAACACCGTCTTGCCGGCGATGTAGAACGCGGAGATGACGGGAAACAGCGGATCAGACTGCAGCAGCCAATACACCGAGGTGGCGAACAGCGCGAGAAAGTTCGCGGTCCACGCGCGCGTCCACCAGCGCAGCTCCGGCCGCGGATTGGCATGCGCCAGCAGGGCGAAAAACGCCGACACCATCGCCAGCGACGTCAGCTGGACAATGGTGCTCCAACGCCATAGAAGAAGTTCCTGCGCTTCGTCCATCTCGTTCGCGCTAAGCGGCGCAGCCTAGCGTCCGTACGACGGTATGTACGTTACCGGTTTATCACTGGTGAAGGCAGGAGTGAACAGGTCAATTCGCGCAAACCCATCCATGTCGCGGCCGACTGGGAGACCGAGAAAATACAAAATCGTCGGCGCCAGATCGACCACGGATGCGCGTGTTGGCCGGCCCGGCGCGACGTTGCTCCCGAACGCGAGCACGAATCCGTCAGGCGCGGGTTCATGCGTGCCGCTGATCTGCGGATTCCCGAAAATCAGCTCGAGCACGCGTTTACCCGGCGATAACGGCTCCATGCCGAACGCCGATACG
>DATEKT010000054.1:0-13276 GCA_035277305.1 Steroidobacteraceae bacterium
TCCTCCACGTACGACTTCGCCGAGCCCGGCTTCGTGCTGATCGATCGCGTCAACGAGATGAACAACAACTGGTGGTGCGAGAACATCCGCGCCACCAATCCCTGCGGCGAGCAGCCGCTGCCGCCGTACGGCTCGTGCCTGTTGGGCTCGATCAATCTCACGCGCTTCGTGGTCGATGCGTTCACCGACCAGGCGCGCTTCGACTGGGAAGAGTTCCGCAAGGTCGTGAAGGTGTTCACGCGCATGCTCGACAACGTGGTCGAGATCAACGGCCTGCCGCTCGGCCAGCAGCGCGACGAGATCCTGCGCAAGCGCCGTCACGGCATGGGCTTCCTCGGCCTCGGCTCGGCCATCACCATGCAGTGCATGAAGTACGGCTCGCGCAAGTCGGTCGCGTTCACGCAGAACGTGTCGCGCGAGATGGCGATCGCGGGCTGGGAAGCGGCGCTCGAGCTTGGCCGGGAGAAGGGCCCGGCGCCGATCATGCTCGAGGAATTCCCGGTCACTGCCGAGATGCTGCGCAAGCGGCCGGAAATGGCGCGCGACGGCTGGCGCATCGGCCAGAAAGTGCCGGGCCGCATCCTGCACGCGAAGTACAGCCGCTACATGCAGCGGGTCGCCGAGGCGGCGCCGGAGCTGGTCGACGAGCTCGCCGAAGTCGGCGGCCGCTTCACGCATCACAGCTCGATCGCGCCGACCGGCACGATCTCGCTGTCGCTGGCGAACAATGCGTCGAACGGCATCGAGCCGTCCTTCGCGCATCACTACTTCCGCAACGTGATCCGCGAGGGCAAGAAGTCGAAGGAGAAGGTCGACGTGTTCTCGTTCGAGTTGCTGGCGTACCGCGAGATGATCAATCCGCGCGCGATGCCGAACTCCACCAATGCGGCCGAGAAGCTGCCGGACTACTTCACGACGGCGGAGGACATCACGCCGCGCGAGCACGTGGACATCCAGGCCGCCTCGCAGCTGTGGATCGACTCGTCGATCTCCAAGACCGCGAACGTGCCGACCGACTACAACTACGAAGACTTCAAGGACATCTATCTCTACGCCTACGAGCAGGGCCTGAAGGGCTGCACGACCTTCCGCTTCAACCCCGAAGCGTTCCAGGGCGTGCTGGTGAAGGAAGAGGACCTGAAGAACACGACCTACGTCTTCACGCTCGAGGACGGCACGGAAATGAAAGTGAAGGGCGACGAGGAGATCGAGTACGACGGCGAGATGCACACCGCCGCGAACCTCTTCGATGCGCTGAAAGAAGGTTATTACGGGAAGTTCTGAGCATGAGCACCACGAAAATCGACAAGCGCATCGTCAAGTACCGGGTCGAGAAGCCCGAGGACAAGGCTGCGCAGGAGAAGGCCGTTCCGGTCGTCGAGGCGCGCAAGGAATCGAACGTCGTCTGGATGCACGAGAAGGTCGAGCGGCCGGAAATGCTGCTGGGCTCGACCTACAAGATCAAGACACCGGTCTCCGATCACGCGATGTACGTGACCATCAACGACATCGTGCTGAACGAGGGCACGCCGTACGAGCAGCGCCGGCCGTTCGAGATCTTCATCAACTCGAAGAACCTCGATCACTTCCAGTGGATCGTGGCGCTGACGCGCATCATCTCGGCCGTGTTCCGCAAGGGCGGCGACGTGACTTTCCTCGTGGACGAGATGAAGGCCGTGTTCGATCCGCGCGGCGGCTACTGGCAGTCGGGCGGCACATTCATGCCGTCGATCATCGCGGAGCTCGGCTACGTGGTCGAGAAACACCTGCAGATGATCGGGCTGCTCAAGGCGCCGGAGCTCGACGATGCGCGCAAGAAGCTCATCGAAGAGAAGAAGGCGGAGTTCGAGGCGCGCAACAAGCAGACCGACGCGTTCGCGAAGAGCCACTTCCCCGAAGGCGCGCAACTGTGCGGCAAATGCAGCACCGCCGCGGTGGTGCTGATGGACGGCTGCATGACGTGCCTGAACTGCGGCGACTCGAAGTGCGGGTGAGGGCGGTCAAGGCGGGATGCCTTCCGGGCGATGCCATTCGTCCGGTCGCCCGCGTTCATTGCAGCACCTGCCGTCACGCCCGTTTCTTCGCTCCTGCAGTCGGACCGGGCGTCGTCGAAGCGGTGAGACCGCGGCTGCGCTGCCACAGCTCGCGATCGTTTTTGGTGTTCAGGATCCAGTAGCACTTTCCGGGCGCACGAGCCGCCCGGAAAGCGTCATCCCATCCTGCTATTGCCGCAGCAAGATAATCCCGTCTCGCTGCGGCAGCGTCACGGACGTCACGACCGTTCCGTCGATCTTCTTGAAGCCAGCGCCGACTGTCACGGTCTTCGTACCGTTCCCATCCGGATTCACGATGGCGATGCCGTTCGCGAAGTCACGGCGCCAGACGTGCTGCGTGTTCCATTCAGCGATGGGCGGTGCAGTGGTCGCCTGGCCCAGGTTGACGTCGAACTCGGCCATCCACGGCGTGGACCCGTAGGTGTTGATGTACGGGCTGTAGTAGCCGTCGTCCATCAGGCATGAAGTCAGGCCGTATCGCATCTCCTGCAGCTGGGTCACCGCCTGGGGTGTGTCGAGCCTGTGCCCGAACATCGCCAGCCTTGGCCCAGTCATCGTGGTCATGATCTTGCGATACGTTTCCATCATGCGCAGCCAGCCGCCCCACGTCTCCACGGCACTGTCCCCACCGATGATCTGTTCCAGGACGCCGCCGTGCACCGAGTTGTAGTACTCGGCGAGCTCGGCATTGTCACCGCCCGTGGTTTGTCCCCAGCGCGCGACGTTCGCGAACTTCAGCTTGGTGTTCGGCATGCCGGCGCCGAGCGTGTTGAACCAGTCGAGAAAGCCGCGACGGAACCACTGAGCGACGTCCTCACGTGTGCCGAGGTCCACGGTGCCGTCGCGGTCCCAATCGCCGGCGAGAGTCGGATCGCCCGACGCAGCGTTCGCCGGCGGACGCCAGTTGACGCCGTCGACGTAAATGCCATCGATCGAGGGATTGGGCGTGTAGTAGTTGTCCACGAACCATTGCGCCACCCAGCGCGAGTACGTCAGCGGGCCCGCGCCATTGTTCTCTTTCGCAAAGCGCGAGATGTTCACCAGCTTCAGGGTGTCTCCTGCGTGCGGCCCCGCTATCGGGACGCCCGCTGCATCGCGCACCCACCAGTTTTCAGCAAGGATCTTCGCGTGGATCGGTGCCTCAGTCCTCTCACCGCTGGTGTTGTTGAAGTTGGCGACGGCCATCTTCGTGTAGACGATGACCTTGGTGTTGCGCGTGCTCCTGGCGTGGATCTCGTCGGCGATCGTGCCGAGCGGAACCGTCTTGGTCGTGTCCCATCCGATCAGCACGACGTGCGTCCGCGCGAGATCGTCCAGCACCGCCGGATCGGAGTAGGTGTTCGGACTGATGCGCACCGAGCCGAGGCGTGGGAAGTCCGGACCCGACGGTGCGTTGAACGCGTTCACCACCGTATAGTCGAACTGCCCGGGATCGTTCTGCGTGACCACGCCGACGCGTCCGTCGAACACTTGGCTCGCCATCAGCGTCTGAGTGAGCGCCACCATGCCGTTGATGCGTACCGTGACGTTGGTTCCCAGCCGCTCTACCCGCAGGTCGCCATAACGATTCGGCAGAGGAGAGAAAGAGAACGGATAAGTGACCTGCTGCAGCTGAGTGCGCGCCCCATTGAGCACGCGGTTCAGCGTTACGTGGTTCTGCTGGTCGACCGTCACCTCGTAGAAGTTGCTGGCGTTCTGATAGTTGAACACTGCGCCGACCCGGCCGGTGCTCGTCGTGGCTCTCAGCCGCACGGTGTATGCGTAGCCCGTGTTCCAGGTAGCGCCCGTGTATGTCGAGTAGGTGAGTGAGCCGGTGTTCGGGCCTGCGATGTACAGACCATCCGCGGCCGTGCCCTGCACCGACCAGCCGCTCCCGAAGCTCCAGTTCTGTGCCTGTCCGTCGTCGAAGTCCTCGAGGTAGTTGGCTGCGGAGGCCGACGCCCCCCAGAGCAGCGCGACGCCGGCAAGCGTCGCGCGCCAAGCGCGTCCCTGCCTCCCGTTCGAATACATTCGCGAGTCCATGATTTCCTCCGTTGCAGAATTGCAAGTTTCCAGTCCGCTCGCTCGTGCGAGCGGGTTGCAACGGTCGAAGGCAGCAGCAGTTCCTTTGGTGTGCGCTGGCACCGCGCCCTGTCAGGCAGCACCTGCTTTTGCGCGAGGTGCGCTTCAAATGCGAACTGGTGCACTGTCGAAACCGGTCCGTTTTACATAGTCTTGACGGCACTCCGGGTGCATTCGATGGTCTGTCTCATTCAATGAATAAGGTTCGTCTCAGCTTCCTGCTGTGCTTCGTCGTGTTCGCCTTCGCCCTGCCGCCGCTCACCGCGGCCGCGGACGAAAACCCGTTCGTGCGTCCCGCCGAGCTCGAGCCGGACATCGCGTTCTGGCGGCGCGTGTACACCGAGGTCACGACCGAAGGCGGATTGCTGCACGACCAGGACGACCTGAGCGTCGTCTACGAAGTGATGAAGCTGCCTTCGGACCTGTCGCAGAAGCAGCGGCAGAAGCGCATCGAGGACGTCAAGAAGAAGTACGCGCGGATTCTCGATCGCCTGGCCGCCGGCGCCACCGACCTGAACGAAGAGGAGCAGCGCGTTCTCGACCTGTGGCCGAAGAACACGCATCGCTCGCGTTTCGAGCTGGCCGCTGAAGGCATTCGCTTCCAGCTCGGGCAGGCCGATCGCTTCCGCGAAGGTGTCGTGCGCTCGGGCGCATGGCGTGACCATATCGCTGCCCAGTTCAAGAAAATGGGCTTGCCGACCGAGCTCGCGGCGCTCCCGCACGTCGAGTCGTCGTTCAACACCTATGCGTATTCGAAAGTCGGCGCCGCCGGCATGTGGCAGTTCATGCGCGGCACCGGCCGCCGCTTCCTGCGCATCGACGCGGCGGTCGACGAGCGCCTCGATCCGTACCGCTCGACCGAAGCTGCCGCGAGCTTCCTCGAGCAGAACTACATCGTTCTGGGTAGCTGGCCGCTCGCTCTGACCGCGTACAACCACGGTCCCGGCGGCATGAAGCGCGCGCAGGAGCAGCTCGGCACGAGCGACATCGTCACGGTCGTTCGCAAGTACAACAGCCGCTCGTTCGGCTTCGCGTCGCGCAACTTCTACGTCGCGTTCCTGGCCGCGCTGGAGATCGACAGCAATCCCGAAAAATTCTTCGGCTCGATCCGCCGCAACGCGCCCGATACCAGCATCGTGCTCGAAGTGCCGGCGTTCCTGCCCGCGAGCCGCCTCGCGAACGTGCTCGAGCTGGATCGCGACGAGCTGAAGCGTCTCAATCCTTCGCTGCTGCCGTCCGTGTGGCGCGGCGCGCGGCATGTGCCGCGTGGCTTCGAGCTGCGCGTGCCGAACAGCATCGACCTCAGCGCTGTGCTCAGCCAGCTTTCGTCCGGCGAGCACTACGAGGCGCAGGTCGCAGAGTCGCAGCATCGCGTGCGTAGCGGCGAGAGCCTCTCGGCGATTGCATCGCGCTACAACGTCAGCGTCAACGCGATCGCGGAACTCAACAACCTCGATCGTCCTTACCGTATTCGGGCTGGCCAGGTGCTGGCGTTGCCGGGCGCGCGCGGCGGTCAGGCGCCGGTCGCGGTCGTTGCATCGAACGACAGGCCCGCGCCCGCAGCGGCGCCTGCCAAGCCGCCGACTCCGCCGACCGGTGTCGTGGGCAGCGCCGAGGAGCGCTACGTCGTGAAGCGCGGCGACACGCTGGGCAAGATCGCTACGCGTCATGGCATGACCGAAGAGTCCCTGATGGAGCTCAACGACATCCGCAATCGCAACTTCCTGTACGAAGGCCAGGTGCTCGCGCTCGCCAAGGCCGCGCGCGCCGCGCCGCCGGTCGAAGCGGAAGTGCCGGTGGAAGTCGTCGCGTCCGCGCCGGTGCCCGAGCCCGCCGCGGACACGGAAGCGGCCGAGCCGGTTTCCGAGCGCGAGGCGGAAGAGATCGGTCCGGCGCTGGTGCCGGGCACGCAGGCCGCGGACTCCGCGGATCCCGCGGACTACTCGGTCGGCGACGGCGAAACCGTCATCGTGCAGGGTAACGAAACGCTCGGGCACTACGCCGAGTGGCTCGACGTGCGCGCGAGCGATCTGCGCCGCCTGAACAAGATGTCGTTCGCGACGCCGGTGGTCGTCGGTCGCAAGGTGAAGCTGTCGTTCGCCAAGGTCACGCACGACCAGTTCGAAGCGCGGCGCCAGGAGTATCACCGCCAGCTGCAGGAAGCGTTCTTCACGCAGTTCCGCATCAAGGACACGACTACGCACGTGGTGAAGGCCGGCGAGTCGATCTGGGTGCTCGCGCAGCAGCGCTACAACATCCCGATCTGGCTGCTGCGCCAGTACAACCCGGATCTCGATCTGGGCGACATTCGTCCGGGCACGAAGCTCGTGATTCCGATCGTCGAGGCGACCGCGCCCGCGGATCCCTCGCCAGCGGCATGAACCTGCGGCTCGTCACGTTGGCAGTCATCGTCGCGTGCAGTGGCTGCGCGACGGCCCAGCTGTACGACGGTCCCCGCCGCGGCAATAACGAGGTCGCGCACATCTCCGGCGACCTGCGCATCAATGCCGGCTCGCCGCTGACGCTGGTCCTGCGCCAGGTCGACGAAGTCGAGCTCAACATCGGCCAGAACGCGGTCGACATCCTGCCGGGGCCGCATCGACTGCTCGTCGACTGCAAGATCGCCGAGACCCAGAGCGTCAGCCGCCACGCCGTAGATGTCGAAGTCTCAGCGGGGCGACACTACAAACTGGTCGCGGAGACGGGTCCGGGGCTGCGAGAGTGCACCCAGGTCACACTTCAGACGGTGGATTTCTGACGTCCTGCGGGGCGCGCAACCGCAGCAAGCTATAATCGCCGCCATGTCGTCAAACACCGGCGTCAACGCCCTCCTGCTTGCGCTCGCGCTGATCGCAGGCTCGACCGCTGCCAGCGCCGAGAGCCCGTTGCCGAGCTCCGCCCTGCTCACGCCGAGCGTCGAGCCCACGCTGCCGGTCGCGGACCGCGTGGTCGTGAGCAAGGCGGAACGCAAGCTCCAGCTGCTGCGTAACGGTGAAGTGTTGCGAACCTACAAGATCGCGCTCGGGCTGCGTCCCGAGGGCCACAAGGAATACGAAGGCGACTTCCGCACGCCCGAGGGCGTGTACCACCTGAGCCGGCGCAATCCGAACAGCGAATATTTCCTGTCGATCCAGATCGACTACCCGAACGACCGCGACGTTGCGCGCGCACGCAAGCAGGGCGTGCGTCCGGGCGGCGCGATCATGATCCACGGCCAGCCGAACGTGCCGCGCAAGCCGCGCGACTACTACAGCAACGTCGACTGGACCGAGGGCTGCATCGCCGTCTCGAACTCCGACATGGTCGAGATCTGGCTCATGACGCCGCTGGACACGCCGATCGAGATCAGGCCGTGACCGTTCCCCAGAACGACGCCCGCGCCTCCGCGTCGGTCACGCAGCTCGAAGCAGAAGGACTGGTCGATGCACGGGTCTCTCCCCTGGGGAGCCTCGAGAATCTGTCGCAGCGCGAAGTGCAGCAGCTGCTCAGCTCCGGCCACGGCGGCGTCTACGAGATGTTCCGGCGCTGCGCGCTGGCCGTGCTCGCCTCCGGTCTCGAGTCCGACGACGTGCGCGCGATCTTCGACCGCTACAAGGATTTCGAGATTCGCCTCGGCCGCCAGGCGTGGGGCGTGAAGCTGGAGATCAGGAACGCGCCCGCCAGCGCCTTCGTCGACGGCTCCATGATCCGCGGCATCAAGGAGCACCTGTTCGCGGTGCTGCGCGACATCGTGTACATCCACGACGCGATTCTCGGCACGCACCGCTTCGACATGAACGATCCGGCGAGCGTGACCAACGCCGTCTATCACATCCTGCGCAACGCGCGGATCCTCGACTATCGCGGCAAGCCCGACCTGGTCGTGTGCTGGGGCGGCCACTCGATCGGCTCGACCGAGTACGACTACACCAAGCGCGTCGGCTACGAGATCGGCCTGCGCGCGCTCAGCGTCTGCACCGGGTGCGGACCGGGCGCGATGAAAGGCCCGATGAAGGGCGCGACGATCGGTCACGCCAAGCAACGCATCCGCGACGGCCGCTACATCGGCATGACCGAGCCCGGCATCATCGCCGCCGAGCCGCCGAACCCGATCGTGAATCAGCTGGTGATCATGCCGGACATCGAGAAGCGCCTGGAGGCGTTCGTGCGCTGCGCGCACGCGATCGTCGTGTTCCCGGGCGGCGCCGGCACCGCGGAGGAGATCCTGTACCTGCTCGGCATCCTGACCGATCCCGCGAACGTGGATCAGCCGCTGCCGATCGTGTTCACGGGGCCGCCGTCGGCCGCCGAGTACTTCGGCCACATCGACCAGTTCATCGGCGCGACGCTCGGTCCGACGGCGCAGAAGCGCTACAAGATCGTGATCGGCGATCCGCCGCAGGCGGCGCGCGAAGTGCTGCGCGGCGTCGAAGCGGTGCGCGAGTACCGCCGCAACAAGAGCGACGCGTACAACTACAACTGGCTGCTGCGCATCCCGCCGGATTTCCAGCGGCCGTTCGAGCCGACCCACGAGGCGATGGCGCAGCTCGAGCTGCGGCGCGACCTGCCGCCCAACATCCTCGCGGCCAACCTGCGCCGCGCGTTCTCCGGCATCGTCGCGGGCAACGTCAAGGAGAAGGGCATCCATGAGATCGAGAAGCGCGGTCCGTTCGAGCTCCATGGCGAGAAGGAGCTGATGCGGCTGCTGGACGACCTGCTGTCCGCGTTCGTGGCGCAGAAGCGCATGAAGCTCGCCGGCGAGTACCGGCCGTGCTATCGGCTGGTCGCATGAGTCGGGTCGCGCTCAAGTACCACTTCACGTTTCCCGATTCGCGCGAGCGCACTTTCGAGCTCCAGCTCGACAAGGACACGGCGGAGCTGACGCCGCCGGCCGATCCCAATCCGCCCGCCTGGACCGAGCTCGGCTTCCATCAGTGCACGGGCTGCCCGCTGAACAAGGCCGAGGTCTCGCATTGCCCGGCAGCGCGGCATCTGGCGACGGTGATAGATGGCTTCACGGACCTGGTCTCGTACGACAAGGTGCGCGTGGCGGTGGAGACCGATGAGCGTTCCGTGATCGCGACGCTGTCTGCGCAGCAAGCGCTGGCGTCGCTGATGGGATTGATCATGGCGTCGAGCGGCTGCCCGCGGACGGCCGTGTTCCGGCCGATGGCGCGTTTCCATCTGCCGTTCTCGAGCGAATCGGAGACGGCGTATCGCGTCGCCGCGATGTACCTGGTCGCACAGCACTTCATCACTCGCGAAGGCGGCAAGGCCGACTTCGTGCTCGACGATCTCGCCCGCGTCTATCGCGGCGTGCACGCCGTCAATCGCGGCATGGCGCAGCGCCTGCGCGCAGCGACTCGCCAGGACGCGATCGTGAACGCAATCGTGCTGCTCGATGTTTACAGCAGTCTCGTGCCCGCGGCGATTCACGACATTCTCGCCGAGATCAAACCTGCATTCGCCGCATTATTGTCAGAGCCACCGCCGGCCAATTGAGCGTGCGTCTTGCGCACGCAACGTTGCGAACACTCCAATAATTCATAACGGCCGGTTAAATTCGCCTGCCAAATTCCACACTTGCAGCGCGCGAGCGAGATGCCTGTCGCAGTACCGCGACCGTGCGGGATCGCTGTGAAGCAGTTCCTCACTTAATCCGGCGGCAGGTCGATACGGTGCGTGCAACAGGAGAGCACGACCATGTCAGAGCACAAAGGCGATGAGCTCAGCGCGACCGGATCGCATCGCGTCTGGACCGGCGAAACGTCCGGCCCGGCGGTGCGTGCGGGAGCGCCGCGCGATCCTCAGCGCAACTGGCATCCTTCGACGCAGGCGCCGGCGCCCGCGAACTCGCGGCACGCCGCGATCACGCGCTCGCTGAACAGCTGGTCGAACTACAAGAGCTGGACGGACAAGGTCCGCAGCAACTGGGACAAGGACAAGAGCGGCAAGTAGAGCCGCTTCAGCCGACCTCGGGCGTGGTCGGCGGCGCAGTCACGGGCGCGGGCTCGGCCGGCGTCGAAGTCGAAACGCCAGCCGCGATCGCGGCAGCCGCCGGCGAAGTCACCGCGGGCGCCATCATCGGCAATGAATTCACGCTGGCCGCGGATGTGATGGCAGGTCCGCCCGCGGGGATGTCGAGCGGACGGCGCTGCGCCAGCCAGCCGATCAGCGGCAGCCACTGCTCCATGTCTTCCCGCACCTGGTTCGGCTTCATCTCGAACAGGCCCTGGCCCGATTCGGCGGCGCGGATGTAATTCTGGGAATCGCGCAGCGTCGCCACCACCGGAATGTTGAGCGTTTCCAGGAATTTCATCAGCGCCTTGTAGACCAGCGTGTTCTTCTTCACGCGGTTCGCGATCACCGCGATGCGCTGGTCCTCGCGCCGGATCTTCGCGATCAGCAGCAGGTCGGAAATACATTTCGCGGCGGCGTGGATGTCGATATCCGAAGGGAGTACGGGCACCAGCACCGCCGTCGCGTTGCGCGTGATGTCCGGCAGGTTCTGCGATTCCATGGCCGCGGGCGTGTCGACGACCAGGCGCTCGGTGTCCGCCGGCAGCCGCGTCGCGAAGCTGCGCGTGACGCGCGAGTTGCGCTCGAAGGCGGCGATGCCGTGAATCCCGGGTTGCCCCTTGGCGCGCTTGCCGAGCCAGCGAGTGCTGGAACCTTGCGCGTCCAGATCCATTAACGTGGGCTTGAGCCCGCAGACGGCGAAATAGCTGGCGAGATTGATCGCGATCGTGGTCTTCCCGGAACCACCTTTCGGATTGAGAAGGACGATCTTCTGCATGCTCGCCGCTGGATCCGATTTGACAGTGGAAGCCTACGCAGCAGTCCGAGCCACTGCAACAGAAGGGTCATCGTGACGAACGAACATTGTCCCCCGGCAGTGTGTTCTCGCACAGTTCTGCGGCAATCAGCCGAATGCCCGACGGCCCCTAGGGCGAAGGTGCAGGCACCGTTTCAGGGCGCGGCTGCCTCCTCGAGCAGTGTGACGATGTTCACTGGTCGCGGTACCGGACGCTGTGAGTCGTCTCACATCCCGCCGGGAATGTTGTGCGTACAGTCGTCGCGGAATTGAACGGGGAACGAGTGCATGGAATTTCTGTTGCTGTGGGCCGACGAGCTTGACGACGCGATGGCAGTGCTGCGGCACTACGCCCCGCGCATCCTCGGGTTGATCGCTGCGCTCGCCCTGTTCGCCGCCACCGGCTTCGCGCTCATCCTCGCGCCGCAGATCACGCTCGTCGTGTTCGCGATGGTCCTCTCCGCCACGCTCTTCGAAACGCTGCGCCGCCGCCGCGCCAGAGACAGTCAGGCTAAAGCCTGACCCACACCTTCGATCCGGCCTCGGGTCAGGCTTCAGCCCGACTCCTTCTGCCTTGAATCCCCCGCCGGGGTCCCAATAAGCCCCGCGTCCCTTATCATTGCGCCCCCTTTCGGCGGCCCGGACGCGGAGTATTCGACGATGACCGACACGGCTCAGGCGCACAGCCAGCCCCAGACCCTGGGCTTCCAGGCGGAGGTCAAGCAGCTGCTCAAGCTGATGATCCATTCGCTGTACAGCCACAAGGAAATCTTCCTGCGCGAGCTGATCTCCAACGCTTCCGACGCGCTGGACAAGCTGCGTTTCGAGGCGCTGGCGCAGCCCGCGCTGCTCGAGGGAAGCGGCGAGCTTCTCATCACCATCGAAGCGGATCGCGAGGCGCGCACCATCACGATCGCCGACAACGGCATCGGCATGAGCCGCGAAGAAGCGATCGAGCACCTCGGCACCATCGCCAAATCCGGCACCGCCGAGTTTCTCGCGCGCATGACCGGAGACCAGAAGCAGGACGCGCAGCTCATCGGTCAATTCGGCGTCGGCTTCTACTCATCGTTCATCGTGGCGGACCGCGTCGATGTGTATTCGCGCCGCGCCGGTCTCGATGCGGCGGCGGGCGTGCACTGGCAGTCGAGCGGCGACGGTGAATTCAGCGTCGAGACGCTGGATCTCGCGGAGCGCGGCACCCGCATCGTGCTGCACCTCAAGGAAGGCGAGGAGGACTTCGCCGACGGCCATCGCATTCGCGCGCTGGTGCGGAAGTACTCCGACCACATCGCGTTCCCGGTGCGCATGCGCGCCGAGAACACACCTGATTTCGAGACGGTCAACCACGCGCAGGCGCTGTGGACCCGGCCGCGCACCGAAGTCAAGGACGAGGAATACAAGGAGTTCTACCGTCACATCACGCACGACTTCACCGATCCGCTCGCGTGGTCGCACGGCAAGGTCGAAGGCAAGAAGGAATACAGCAGTCTGTTGTACGTGCCGGCGCGCGCGCCGTTCGACCTGTGGCATCGCGAGGCGGCGCGTGGGCTCAAGCTGTACGTGCGGCGCGTCTTCATAATGGACGACGCCGAGCAGTTCCTGCCGCTGTACCTGCGCTTCGTGAAGGGCGTGGTGGATTCGGCGGACCTGCCGTTGAACATCTCCCGCGAGATGTTGCAACAGGATGCAGCCATCGACAGCATGCGCACCGGCCTGGCGCGGCGCGTGCTCGACCTGCTCGCGAAGGTCGCGAAGGACGAGCCGGATAAATACGCGGCGTTTTGGAAGGAGTTCGGCACGGTGCTCAAGGAAGGGCCTGCCGAGGACCACGCCAATCGCGAGCGCATCGCGAAGCTGCTGCGCTTCTCCAGCACGCACGCCGACAAGGCGGAGCAGGACGTCACGCTCGACGACTACGTCGCTCGCATGAAGCCGGGGCAGAAGGAGATCTACTTCGTCATCGCGGACAGCTTCGCGGCCGCGAAATCCAGCCCGCACCTCGAAGTCCTGCGCAGCAAGGGCCTGGAAGTGTTGCTGCTCTCGGACCGCGTCGATGAGTGGCTCGTCGATCACCTGCGCGAATTCGACGGTAAGCCGCTGCGCAACGTCGCGCGCGGCGAGCTCGATATCGCGGCGGTGCAGTCCGATGAGGAGAAGCAGCAGCGCGAGACGCTCTCCAAGGAGCACGGTGCGCTGGTCGAGCGCATCAAGAAGGCGCTCGAGGAGCGCGTCAGCGACGTGCGCGTCACCAACCGGCTCGCCGATTCGCCGGCGTGCCTGGTGCTCGGCGAGCACGATCTCGGTGCGCAGATGCGCCGCATCCTCGAGGCCGCGGGTCAGAAGGTGCCGGTCGCCAAGCCCGTCC
>DATEKT010000055.1:0-16731 GCA_035277305.1 Steroidobacteraceae bacterium
ATCTCCAGGAGCAGGGCCGCTACCGTACACGATTCACGCAGGAGAAATGTGCATGAAAGCGATCGTCGTGACCGACCAGGCTGCGGGAACGGCCGGGATGAAACTGGCGGAGCGGCCCGAACCGCGCCCAGCGATCAACGACGTCATCGTTCAAGTGCATGCATCGGGATTCGTCCCGACTGAGCTGGCATGGCCCTCGACCTGGACCGATCGCCTCGGCCGTGACCGGACACCTTCAATTCCCGGGCACGAGCTCGCCGGAGTGATCACCGCCCTCGGCTATGGCACGACCGGGCTGTCGGTAGGCCAACGTGTGTTCGGCCTCACCGACTGGTATCGCGACGGCACCCTCGCGGAGTACGCAGCAGTCGAGGCACGCAACCTCGCACCGCTGCCGGGCGATGTCGACTTCACGGTGGGAGCGAGTCTGCCGATCTCGGGCCTCACTGCGTGGCAGGGGCTTTTCGATCACGGCCGGCTTCGCACGGGGCAGAGTGTCCTCGTGCACGGCGCGGCCGGCGCAGTCGGATCGATGGTGACGCAGCTCGCGCGCGAGGCTGGTGCCTACGTCATCGGCACCGGACGCACCGGCGACCGTGAGACGGCGTTTGGTGCGCAGGAATTCATCGACCTCGAGAACGACGCGCTGGAAGACGTCGGCAAAGTCGATCTGGTGTTCGATGTCATCGGCGGCGATATCGGCAAGCGGTCCGCAGGATTGATTCGAGCCGGAGGCACGCTGGTGTCCATCGTCGGGCCGCCCGAGGCGCGGCCCGCGGACGGCCTGACCGTCGACTTCGTTGTCGAGTCGAATCGTGCGCAACTCAGTGAGATCGTCCAGCGCGTGCGGGACGGACGATTGCGGCCGAACATCGGGCACGTCTCGACGCTCGACGAGGCGGTCGCGGCCTTTAACTTGACTGAGCGACGCAAGGGGAAGACGATCATCCGCATTCGTCCGTGACACGTTAGCTGACAAAAACAAACGCAGTCGGGGTCCCATGCTCACGGCTCTCCTGATTCCGCTCGTGCTCGCCGTAAGCGTCTACGCGGTGATGCTGCTCCGCGCCGCGTATGCCCACCGCGCTGTGCCGCGGCTCGAGGGCGTCGCGCTCGGAGCGATCACCGGCTTCTTCGATACGCTCGGCATCGGCTCATTCGCGCCGACGATGGCGTGGCTCAAGTTTCGCCGCCTCGTGCCGGATCGCCTGATTCCACGCGCGATGCTCGTGGGACACACGCTGCCGGCGGTCGTGCAGGCGATCATCTTTCTCGTTCTGCTCGGAGTTCTGGTCGACCCGGTGCTGCTCGTCGGCTGCGTGCTGGCAACTCTCATGGGCGGGCTCGTGGGAGTCTCGTTGGTCGTCAGAACCAGAGTGTGGATAGTGCAGCTGGTCGTCGGCATCGCGCTCATCCTCGCCGCCGTCCTGTATGCCCTCACGAACCTGCATCTGATGCCTGGCGGCGGCACGGCCGCGAGCCTGCCGATGCCGCTGATGGTGATCGCCATCGTCGCGAGCTTCGTGTTCGGCATCCTGCTGAACTTCGGCATCGGCAACTTCGCTCCAACGCTGATCATGCTCAGCCTGATGGGTATGGACCCGCGCCTGAGCTTTCCGATCATGGCCGGCGGGTCGGCGCTGACGGCGACCGGCGCGAGCCTGCGTTACCTCTCAATCGGCGAAGTCGATCTGCGGATCGCGGGCGGCATCGCGTTGGGTGGAATTCCCGCGGTGCTCGTCGCCGCGTTCATCGTGAAGAGCATGTCGCTGGAACTGCTTCGGTGGCTGGTCGTGTGCGTAGTCCTGTACGCCGCACTCCTGATGCTGAAGGCGGCGGCGACTGGCCGTCGCACGGCGGCCGCAGCGGATGACGTAGTGCCCGCGGCACAGTGAGACTCATGTTCGAGCTGTACGATTTCACGTTCTCGCACTACTCGGAGAAGGCGCGCTGGGCGCTCGACTTCAAAGGCGTTCCCTACACCTCGCGCCATCTGCTGCCGGGCTTTCACATGCGAACCACTCGCAAGCTCGCGCCGCGCTCCTCCGTGCCGATCCTCAAAACCGACGACGCTGTGATCCAGGGCTCGGCCGAGATCATCAACTTCCTCGAGCAGACCTTTCCCGAACGGCGTCTGACACCGGCTGATCCGGAGGACGCAAAGAGAGCGATCGAGTGGGAGAAGTATCTGGATGTGGAAGTCGGCGTGACGCTGCGCCTCTGGTTCTACTACCACACGCTTCCGGATCGTGATCGTGCGCTGAGATTTCTGTGCACGGATGCGACGTGGCTGCAGCGCTCATTGTTCGCCTTCTCGTTCGCGCCGATTCGCACCAAGATGACTCAGTTCATGAACATCAACGCAGAGAGCGCGCGCGACGCTGAGCGGCGCTTCATGCTGGCGTTCGAAAGGCTCGACCAGGCGCTGGAGCGAGGGCCATTTCTGGTTGGGGACCGCTTTTCGCGGGCTGACCTTTCGGCCTGCTCGCTGCTTTGGCCTTTGTGCAGGCCGGGCGAGTCGGAGACGGAAGTCGAAGCGCTCTTTTCTCCAACTGTCTATGCACTTCGCAAGCAGGTTCAGCGTCGACGCTTTTACCAGTGGGTGCTCGAGCGGTACAGGGAGGATCGAGCGCCGCGATGACGACAACAACCACCAAGCGCACGCCCATCGCACTCGTCGCCCTCCTCTCCTTCGCTCTCCTCATCAACTACATCGATCGCGGCAGCATCGGCATCGCGGCGCCGCTGATCCAAACGGAGTTCAACCTCTCCGCCAGCCAGATGGGCTGGGTGCTTGCCGCCTTCTTCTGGGCCTACGCACCGATGCAACCGTTCATGGGTTGGCTCGCTGATCGCATCGGCGCCGAGCGCGTGCTCGTCACAGGCTTCTGCGTCTGGTCGATCGCGACGGTACTCACCGGTCTGGCGACCGGCTTCGTGATGCTGTTTGTGTTCCGCCTGCTCATGGGCACGGGCGAATCCGTCGCGTACCCGTCGGCAGCGAAGCTGCTCGCCACGCATGTGGAGACGAAGCATCGCGCGCGCTCGATGGGAAGCGTCGTACTCGGTGCAATCGTCGGCTTGACGCTCGGCGCGTTCCTGGGCGGATGGCTGCTCGCGCACTATGGCTGGCGAGCGATGCTCATCACACTCGGTGGCGCACCACTCTTGTGGTTGATTCCGTGGTTTCGTCTGTGGGGTCGCAGAACCACTTCGGCGCCCGCAATGGCGCAAGCGGGGCCGACCACGATCACAGTTCTCAAACAACGCGCGTTGTGGGCGGGAATGCTCGGCTCGTTCTGCATCTCGTACGCGTTTGCTTTCTGCCTCACGTGGATGCCGCTTTACCTCGTGCAGGAGCGCGGCATGTCGCTGACTGCGATGACGACGGTGGCCGGCCTTACTTTCATCGCGGATGGCGTCGGCCTGTTGATCAGCGCCTGGATCGTCGACAAATGGATCGCGAGAGGCGGTAGCGCAAACGTCGCGTACAAAACGGTGCTCACGATCAGCAGCGCGGGCGTTGCGGCCAGTCTTTTCCTCTGCACGGTCGTCGGGCCGATGGGCGCGGTCATCGCATTACTCGCGACAGGCGTGCTCGATGGATTGAACAGCCCGCTGTGGGGATCTTTGGCGCAGATATTCGCCGGCCCTCAGGCCAGCGGCCGCTGGATGGGCATGCAGAACTCCGTGGCCAACGCCTCCGGCATGGTCGCCCCCGTGGTCACCGGCTATCTCGTGCAACAGACCGGAAACTACTCGCTGGCGCTGATCGTCTCGGCGTTCGTTGGCTTGCTCGGGCTCGTCGCGTGGCTCATCGTGCTGCCGCCGGTGCGACCGATCGAGTGGCAAACAGCGTCGCCGTAAGCAGTTGAACTCGTTCCTGGCTTCTTCATATCGCCAGGCCATAGACAGGTACGTCGCCAGTGACCGACGTGCGCCGCGACTTGTTCGGAGTCTTCGTCAGCACGTACACCTCGCCCGTGCTCACGACGCCGATGAAACTTGGCACACGCATCGATGCCTGCACACGCACGTCGTTCGGGCTGAACTCGTGCTCGCGCTGTCCGTCGCGTCCGGGGTGTGTGTGGTAGATGCCTGCCAATGTGGCGCCGGCGGGCTTCAATGCGCGGATCGTCACGTTGTGACTGTCGCCGCTCGTCTGCGGTGCGCTGTATGCATGGCAGCCGTCCACTGCGAAGAGCACGCCTCCGTACTCGAACTCGGTGGACAACAGACGCGCCTCAGCGATCGCCGCGCTTGCTGCCTCGTACAGCGTCATGCATGCGTCAGCTGACGTACCCGCTATCAGCAGCGCGCACGCAGCCGCCATCCTGCGAAAGATTCGCATGGTCGTGGTCTCAAGGGTTGTAGGGAGGGCGCCGGGCCGAGTGCCCGGCGCCTGGAACGTCAATGTCGTCCGGAACGCTGACTCACGTAGATATCGCCGTCGCGCCCGAAGTACAGGCGCTTGCCATCCGCGGACAACGTCGAGCGCTGTTCGATCCCACCGGTGTTGACCGCACCGCCCAGATTGCGCGGCTGCGACCACCTCGCCGTTGGCCACAACGTGTATGAGATGTACACGTCCTGCTTGCCCATCGCAGGCTGACCGTTGCCCCACGTCGGCCGATCGGAACTGAAGACGATCTCGAAGGCGCCGTCATCGCGCTGGCGCACGTTCGGCATGATGTCCTCGGTCGGCGTGCTGAGCTCTTGCACGACCCTGCCCGGCCCGAACTTGCCATCCGGTCCGAGCCGGCTCATGTAGATGTCCTGATCGCCGCCGTCGTCACCATTGCTGGAATAGAAGAGAAAAGTGCCGAACCACGTCTCGACCAGCGAGGGGCTGCGCTCCTGCCCCTTGAAGTTCGGACCCTTCGGTGCGCAGTCGAGCATGACGGGCGGGCTCCATCCTCCCGCCGGGCTCTGTCGCGAAAGGTAGATGTCGCCGCCGCCACACGGCCCATCGACCGTGCCGTTATCGGAACGTTCGGAAACGAAGAACAGCGAGCGCCCATACACGGGGGTCGGACAGAAGTCGTTGGCGAGGGAATTCACCGGAGCGCCCAGGTTTTTCGGCGGTTGCCACGGTGAAGTGAGGCTCTCGCGATCCGCCACCCAGATGTCATTGCCGATGTTGCCGGGTACCTCCGGCCGGGCTGAGGCGAAGAACAGGCTCAGTCCATCCGGCGCTTCGATAGGACAGCCATCCGGGAACGACGAGTTCACGGTCTCAACCGGCGTGGCCATGCTGAATGACGAGACGGGCGCCCCGTGCGAGCTCGCCGGGAGCGAAGTGAGAGACGTGGCTGCTGCCAGGGCGATGGAAGCTCGTCGCCAAGCCTTGTTGCTAGTCATTGTTCGTGCCTTATGTGTAGAGGAACGGCACGATGCTGGGCCGGTGCTAAGATCATGTCGGGGGAATTCCCGGGGAAATCCGGGGTAAAGCACGAGAGAATCGCGGTCATGTCCCGCTTCGGCACTTTCGAGCTCGATTTGCAGCGGCGGCAGCTTCGGCGCGGTGAGCAGGAGCTGCATCTCACGCCCAAAGCGTTCGACTTGCTGTCGTTACTCGTCGACGCCGCGCCGCGCGTCGTCCCGAAATCGGAATTGCATCAGCGCCTATGGCCGACCGGCGTCGTCACGGACGCCACCCTGGTCGGGCTGGTGAAGGAAATCCGCCGGGTGCTCGAGGACATCGATCCACGAGCGCCTCTCATCCGCACCGCCCACCGTGTTGGCTACGCATTCGACGCGCCAGTCACGCGTACGCCTCAGGCGCCGCGGCTCTCGCACTGGCTCATCGTCGGCGAACGGCGGATTGCACTGATGGAGGGCGAGAACATCATCGGCCGCGATCCCGACGTGAATGTCTGGCTCGACTTTGCAACGGTCTCGCGGCGTCATGCGCGCCTTCTGGTGACGAGCACCGGGACGCTGCTCGAGGACCTTGCCAGCAAGAACGGCACGAGCATCGATGACGCCCGCATCAACGCTCCGCAGCCATTGCGCAACGGACAACAGTTCTCGTGCGGACGCCTCGAAATCACCTATCGCGAGTCCAGCGCCGCGGTGCCGACGGCGACGGAGCTCAGCCGAATCGTCGAACCGCCCGCGCGAGGCTGAGAGTGCTGGCACGCGGTACCCAGTTCGGAACGTACGAAGTGCTGGAGCTGCTGGGTACGGGCGGCGTCGGCGACGTGTACCGTGCGCACGACTCCCGCTTGTCCCGCGACGTCGCCGTCAAAGTGCTCTCCGACCGCTTCAAGCTCGATGCGAAGCGACTGCGACGATTCGAGCACGAGGCGCGCGTGCTGGCTTCGCTCAGCCACCCGAACATCGCCACGCTGCACGCAATCGAGCCGCTTGGCGAGACTCACGCACTCATCCTCGAGCTCGTCGATGGCGAGACGCTGGCCGAGCGCATCGCTGCCGGGCCGCTGCCACTGGCCGACGCGTTGGCGATCGCGCGTCAGCTTGTGGCAGCGCTCGAAGCCGCGCACGAGCAGGGCATAGTTCATCGAGATCTCAAGCCCGCGAACGTCAAGCTTCGTCCTGATGGCACGGTGAAAGTGCTGGACTTCGGGCTCGCCCAGGTGAGCGCCTCCACGCTGTCGGGCGCCGATCCCAATGCGATCACGCTGACCGCAATCGACCTCGATCTCGCCGGCACCTTGATAGGCACGCCGGCATACATGAGTCCTGAGCAGGCGCGAGGCCTGGGTGTAGACAAGCGAACGGATATCTGGGCTTTCGCGTGCGTCCTGTACGAGATGCTCACGGGTCGCGCGGCATTTGGCGGCGAGCATGTGTCCGATGTGGTGGCGCGCGTCATCGAGCGCGAACCCGATCTCGCCGCGCTACCCGACGAGGTTACGCCAGCAATCCGGCAGTTGCTGCGTCGTTGCTTCCACAAGGACCCGCGCTCGAGACTGCGAGACATCGGAGATGCGCGGCTCGATCTCGACGAGTCGAACGCGTCGATCGACGCGGCGAACGCGGAGTCCGCTCGCCGTGCTTGGAGGTGGCGCGCGCGAGTTGCAGCTCTCGCCATCGGACTCGTCATCGCCTTCATCGGGGTGTATGTCGCGGTCCGCCCACGCATACAACCACCACCCCAGGTGTCGGCGACTCCACACGTCGTGCGCTTTTCCATACCCGTTCCTGCTTTTTTCAGCAGCCCAGCCGGGCGCTCGCTCGCCATCTCATCGGATGGCGAGCGCATCGCAATCGCCACGGATCGTGGGCTCGTCGTGCGGGCACGCGACCAGCTCGAGACGTCAGGACTTGCGGGACTTTCAACTCCGGGCGCGGGTGCGCCGTTCTTTTCTCCGGACGGTCAATGGGTCGCATTCACCGACGGCACGTTGCTCAAGAAGGTCCCCAGCACCGGCGGTCCGGTCGTGCAGATCGCGGACAGTGGTCCGGCGACGATCGCGAGCTGGGGCGACGGCGGTATCGTGTTCGGCGCCATGAACGGCCTGTTCTATCTCGCGTCCGAAGGCGGCGTGCCGCGCGAGCTCCCGGCGGCACTTGGGCCGAACGAACAGGCGGCGTTCCCCCAATTGCTTCCAGGGGGCAAAGCCGTGCTCTTTACGGTACTTCCCACGCGTACGGGCACACCCGGCTTCCTCGCGAACGCGAACGGGACACGGATCGACGTGTTGAACCTTGCCAGCGGAGCGCGGCATACGGTCGTGAGCGGCGGAAGTCGGGCGCAATACCTCCCAACAGGGCATCTCGTCTACGTGGCGAATGGGACGCTGTACGCCGCGGCATTCGATGCGCAGCGTTTGGAGTTGCGAGGTGCTGCCGTTGCGGTGCTGAAGGGCGTGAACGTCGCAGAGTTCGCCGCGTCGAATGAAGGCACGCTCGTGTATTTCTCTCGCGTCGCACATCCCCCCAGGACGCTGGTGTGGGTGGACCGGCAGGGACGCGAGCAGGCCTTGGATGCACCGGTCCGGCAATACAACTATCCGAGACTGTCGCCGGATGGCACACGTGTGGCGCTGGATGTAGGAGGACCTTCCGATCGCGACATCTGGATCTGGGATCTGAAGCGCAAGACGTTCGAGCGGTTCACCCTGGATCCGGCCGCAAATCCCATCGTGGCATGGAGTCGCGATGGGCGCCGCCTCGCGTTCTGCAGCGACCGCTCCGGCGTCTCGAACATGTTCTGGCGAGCGGCGGATGGGAGCGGCGAGGCAGAGCCACTGCTCAAGAGCGACCGCCTGCAGATGCCGCTGTCGTTCGCGCCCGATGGCCGATTGCTGTTCTCCGCGGACATCGCCGGACGCGGCCGCGACATTCATGCCCTGTCACTCGATGGCAGCCATCGCGTGGAACACATCGTCTACAGCGAAGCGAACGATCTCACCGCGAATGTTTCCCCCGACGGCCGGTGGATCGTCTATGACTCGGATGAGTCCGGACAGTTCGAGGTCTACGTGCGTCCGTATCCCCTGGCGTATTCCGGAAGCCGCTGGCAGATCTCAGCCAACGGGGGCAGACAGCCGCTGTGGTCTTATGATGGTCGCGAAATCTTTTATCGGGATTTCGACGGCGACATGCATGCCTCATCGGTGAAGCTCAATCCGACATTCGAGCCGGGGCCGGTCGCCCGATTGTTCGCCAACGCGGGTTACGCCGGCAGCGGTGCAATCGGGTCCGACCGCACTTACGACGTTTCGCACGACGGGCGCCGCTTCCTGATGATCAAGATCGAATCGGGGCCGACCGCGACGACGCCCGCTATCGTGGTGGTGCTCAACTGGTTCGAAGAGTTGAAGCGCGCCGTGCCCTGAGTATCCCTATCTGTTCGCAGGCGCGCTCGTGGGGGCCCCCTGATCGATAACGCTCCAGCTGCAGGGTTTAGTCCGACATGTCGGACGACCCGACAAATGCGACGATGCCGCATGCCGCTCATCCGTTCGCTCGCAACCCTGGTCGCCCTGGTTGGATCCAGCGGCGCGTTTGCCGCCGTCTCGCACGACGTCTATCTCTCCTTCGATGGACAAAATGACGTCGCGACTATTCCGAGCAGCACGGCGATCTCGCCCGCTTCGCAGATCACGGTCGAGGCGTGGATCAACCCTGTGTCGATCGCGATCGACAAGAACCAGGACCGCGTCGTCAGCAAGACTGGCAGCTACGAGCTGACGATCTCGACCGGCGACACGGGCTGCGGATTCGGCACGCGCGGCTCCGTGCAGTGGCGCGCGACCATCGGCGGTGTCGACGCGCGGATCTGCGGCGGTCAGCTCACTCAGGGCGAGTGGCATCACGTTGCCGGGACTTACAGCGGCACCACCTTCGTGCTGTACGTCGACGGCGCCAAAGTCGCGTCCGCTTCGCGCACTGGCGCGATCACCGCTAACACGACGGCGCTCACGTTCGGCAATCGCAAGGAGCTCGATCGCGCGCTCGAGGGCGGCCTCGATGAAGTGCGCATCTGGCGTCGCGCTCTCACGCAGACCGAACTGCAGGCGAATGAGAAGCCGCTGACCGGTTCGGAAGTCGACCTCGTGGCTTACTACCCTCTGAACGGAAACGACCCGTTGCAGACGGACGCCAGGTGGATCGTTGCTACACCCAACGCCGCGCCGACTGCTGACGCAGGTGCAGACCAGCTCATCAATTGGCCGCAGAACTCGGTGCAGCTCTACGGAACTTCGCAGGACGACGGCTTGCCCTCCGGCACATTGACTTACCTGTGGACCGTTGTGAGCGGACCTGCGGCCGTGACATTCCAGAATGCGACTGCCGCGCAAACCAGCGCGACGTTCGCCGCGCCCGGGACCTACCAGCTGAGCCTGCAGGTGAGCGACGGCGCGGCGTCGGCCGCGGATGTTGTGGAAGTGCGCGTCGTCTCGCAGCAGACGATCACGAGCCTCGAAGTCGTCCCGCGATTCGTCACGCTGGGCCCGGCGGAAATGCAAACGTTCTCCGTCGTCGCGCGCGACGGCAGCGGTAACGTCGTCAACGTCAATCCTGTCTGGAGTGCAACCGCGGGAGTCATCTCGAGCACCGGCCAGTACACAGCTCCGACTCAGGCGGGCCTGCATACGATCCGCGCCACCGTGAGCGGCGTCACCGGCACTGCCAAGGCCGATGTGAAGTCGAGCGCGACTGTCTGGCCGACGACCGGCTGGACCACAGTCACGCCCGCAGCGATGAACATGAATGCGACGCTGCTCACTCAGGCGCGCACCTACGCACTGACGGGAGCGGGATCTGGAATGATCACGCGCGGCGGCAAGGTCGTGATGTCCTGGGGCGACACCGCGTTGCGTTACGACGTGAAGTCGACCACCAAATCCATCGGTGGCACCGCGCTCGGCCTTGCGCTACTGGATGGATCGCTATCGATCGATGACGCAGCACAGACGCTTCTGCCGACGATTGGCTTGCCGCCCGACACGAATGCAAGCACAGGTTGGCTCGATGACATCCAGCTCTTCCACCTTGCAACGCAGACTGCAGGATTCGACAAGGTGGGCGGGTATACCCAGCTCCTCTTCCAGCCCGGTACGCGATGGTCCTACAGCGACGGCGGCGCGAACTGGCTGGCCGACGTTCTGACCGACACCTTCCGCGCCGACCTCAACGGGGTGCTGTTCTCACGCGCGTTCACGCCCATGGGCATCACCAGTACGGATCTGCGCTGGCGTGCGAACGCCTATCGCGAGGATCTGCTGGACGGCGTCAAGCGCAGAGAGCTCGGCGCCGGTATCACCGTCAACGTGAACGCGATGGCGCGCATCGGCTATTTGTATTTGCGTCGTGGCAGCTGGGCGGGTCAACGCATCCTGCCGGACTCCTTCGTCCAGCAGGTGCAGCAGCCGCATCCGGCGGTCGTGGGGCTGCCGATGCGCGATCCGACAGGATTCCCGCAGGCGTCGAATCACTACGGCATGTTGTGGTGGACCAATGCCGACAGCACGCTGCCGAGCGTGCCTCGCGATGCTTTCTGGTCGTGGGGATTGGGCGAGAGTCTGATCGTCGTGATTCCGAGTTTGGACATCGTCGTCGCGCGCGCGGGCAATCCGTGGCGCACAGGACCGTGGACCGCCAACTATGCGGTGCTCGATCAATTCATCACGCCGATCGTGAAGTCCGTGTCGCCCACCATCGCCGTGCCGCAAGTAGTGAACACGACGCAGTCGGCCGCGACAGCGGCGATCACTCAAGCGGACCTCGCCGTGTCGGGAGTTACGCAGCAGTCCGGTTCGGGCCTGCCGGTGGGCCGAGTGATCAGTCAATCGCCTGTTGCCGGCACTCAGGTGGCGCGCAACACAGGCGTGAAGCTGGTGGTGTCAGACGGCACGTAGCTATTTGGGCGAGTCGCGGAGATCTCGCACCGCATAGCCGATCGCATGCGTCCAGGCAGTGTCGTTGTCGCCTCTGAAATCGAACGACTTCCGGGCGGCGATCTGACCTGTCGCGACGTCATGGATTTCGTACGTGAACGACAAGATGAGGCCACTCACCCGGTTGACCCACGCCACCATCACCTGATCGGCTCCCAGCTGCCGCCCGAGGTCGAGGTCACAACCGTTGCAGTCGTGCAGATAGCGGTACTGGGACTTCAAGTCGTCGAGTGATTTCTGCGCCGGCGCGCTGTCGACGAGCTCATAGAGTCCTGTCTGCGTCAGGCTCTCGCGTAATTTCGTGCTCGCCAGCGCCAGGCGAGCCTGATGCTCGGACGCGAACGCGGCGCCGCCGTCGTCGCCGGTGAGCTCAACATCGAGAACGAGTAATTTCGGCGGCGCGGCCAGGGTCGCAGTCGCCCAGGCCATCAACGCCAAGCCTAAGACTAACGGTGGCTTCACGCGCCGATGCTACGACGCGTGGTGTGGTAACGTCGAGCCTGACAACAACGAACAAGTAGAAACGTCACATGACCACACGGAAGAAGGCATTGGCATCCATCGGCGTCTTGAGCACAGCCATCCTCGGCGCAACGAGCTGCGGAAATCACGACGCGATCCCCGCGATGGACGGGCTTCCGCCGCAACTGCAACCCTACGCCCGCAAGATTGCAGACTCCAGGTTGCCATACGTTGACGTGACGCCTGTCATCGTACCGACGACTCCCTGGGATAGCAAGCTGCGAGGCGTTCCGTACTACCCCAAGGACAAGCCATGGCCGCTCGATGTCGACGGTCATCCGCTCGTCATGCTCGTGCAGCTCAATTTTTCGGAGATGCCAGCGCTCGCCGGCTATCCCAGTGACGGCATCGTGCAGATCTACATCGCTGCCGGGTACACGCCCGAAAAGCAGATGTGGGGCTTGCGCGTGGACAACGCGCACCCGACGGAGCTGGGTCGTCTCACCGACCAGAGTTACTTTCGAGTGATCTATTTCCCGCAAATTTCGCGCAATCCTGACGACTTGATCAGTGCAGCGCCTGCGATCGAGTTCGATGGAGAGTACTCATTTCCGGTGATGGAGGAAGCACGCCTCACGCTCTCTTTGGGATCGAGCTATGTGAGACCGGAGGACTATCGCTTCAGACGTGTCTTTGGAGAGGACGGCCTCGAATTCTTCAGCAGGCTCGAGCGCGACAAGAGCGATGTAGAAGAGGCGTATGAGAAGTTCATGGGCGGCCGGCAATACGTCGCGCGAATCGGCGGATATTCTCGCGTCGAACAAATGGACCCGCGGCTGCAGTTTCCCGATCAGGAATGGATTCTGCTGTTCAGCCTCGACTCGGAAGGCCCTGGCGACTATCCGGTGGACTGGGGCGACGGCGGCGTCGGCAATTTCTATATTCGGCCTGCGGATCTCGCTCAGCGCGATTTCAGCAAGGTGATGTACAACTGGGACCAGGGATAAAGAGTCTCAGCAGCCCTGTAGACGATCTCGCGTGTCCAGGCAGTGTCGTTGTCCGCTCTGATGAGGCCGCTCACGCGGTTGACCCACGCCACTTTCACCTGATCGGCTCCGAGTTGCCGCCCGATGTCGAGGTCACAGTCGCCGGTCAGGGTGGCAGTCGCCCAGGCGAGCAAAGCCAACCCTATGACCGGCGGTCGCCTGTGCAGAGATCTGCACAGGCGAGCCGACATACTCATTCGTTCAGGCTGCAATCGCCCGACGGGCGCAGGAACCGGCCCGTGCACCACAGCACTACGCCGTGGACTGCCTGCGTTCCGAAGTGAACACTCGCAGGCGCGCCGATCGTCACAGTGACGTTCGAGTATTTGACAGCTGTGCCACCGAGGACGCACACCGTCACCGGCGACGGGTTGCCAAACGGTACGCCTACTCCGTTACTCGTCACGAACGCTGTGCCGGTGACGGCAAAGCCTTCAGTAGCGGCGGGAGCCAGAGCCGGACAGCGCGCCTGCCAGTCGAGGGTCACCACGCCATCGGTCATGCTGATGTGGTGCGTATGCGCGCCGCGGGTTGTGGCGTCGTCCTTGTTCACGGTGCCCTGCGTGATTCCATAATCCGATCTCTGCATGTCCATGGCTATCGAGAACTTGGCCGTGCCGCGCCGCTCGTCGACATCCAACGTCCACTTGCCGCGCATTTCGTAAGGACCGCCCGCTACGACGGCGGCGGAGGGCCCGTGGTCGTTGAGCAAGCCGCTGAAATGGTTGGGTAGTGTGTCAGGCCGACCGAAATCTCCCGCCACTGCCACGCTGGCGCCGCAGGCCAGCAGCAGTGCCATGCCGCAGGCGCGCTTCAAGCTTCGATTGATCATTGGATGCTCCCCTTTCGACGTTTAATGAGAAATCCCTACACCCGCAGGTTGCGGGCGCTCCTGAAGGAGGCGGAGAATCGCCCGAAGGCTTCTCAAAACTCCTTCGCCGCGGATCAAAAGTTCTCAAGAACGTGCTGGGGATACATTGGCGTGACCTCCAAGCAGGCGCCTCTCATCTACGAGTTCGGTGAGTTCCGGCTCGACGCGCTGCGCCGCGTGCTGTCAGCGCGCGCCGACGGCACGCCACTGCAGGCGACTGGAAAAATTTTCGACACTTTGCTGCTGTTCGTCGAGCGCGCCGGACAGTTACTCGACAAGCGCACGCTCATGGAGGAGCTCTGGCCGGACGTCGTGGTCGAGGAGAAAAATCTCACGCAGACCGTCCACACGCTGCGGCGTCTGCTGGGCGAGCGACCGGATGACCATCGCTATATCGTCACCGTCCCGGGCCGGGGCTATCGCTTCGTCGCCCAGGTCACCACTACGACTTCCGAAGAGCCGCAGCCTGCTTCGCAGCAACCGATAGAGGAAACGAGCGCGCAACGCCCGGCCAGGCCAAGAATGCTGGCAGCCAGCGCGCTGGCCATGGTCGTTCTTGCCGGCGTGGCGTTCTGGCTGCTGCAGGGAGCACGGCACGCCGAGCGCAGCGCACCGGTTCAACCGACGCAGCTGTCGATCGCCGTGATGCCTTTCGTGGATCTGAGTGAAGCGCACGACCAGGAGTATTTTGCCGAAGGGCTGTCCGAAGAGATCCTGAACGTGCTCGCGCAGTCGACCACGTTACGCGTGACGGCACGCACTTCGTCGTTCGCTTTCAAAGGACGCAACGTCGACATCGCGACGATTGCCCGCGAGCTCAAGGTCACGCACGTGCTCGAGGGCAGTGTGCGCAAGTCGGGCAATCGTCTGCGCATCACGGCGCAACTCGTCGACGGCGCGGGCAGCGCGCACCTGTGGTCGCAGACGTACGATCGCGACTCGACCGACATCTTCGGGCTCCAGGACGACATCGCGACGGCGGTCGCCGAGTCCCTGCAGGTGACGCTGACCGGCAACGCCGAAGCGCGGCCCGTGCAAACCAGGAATGCGGCGGCGTTCGAGCTGTACCTCCAGGGCAAGTACTTCTTCAATCGCCGCGGCGAGTCGGACGTGGAGCGTGCACAAGACTATTTCCAGCGTGCGCTGCAGCTGGATCCCGACTACGGGCGCGCGTGGGCGGGACTCGCCGGCGTCCATAAGGTGACGAGGGAACGAGGGCTGACTGATTCCAGCGACGAATGGCGCACGGCTGTTGAACGTGCATTGCAATTGGCTCCGAGCCTCGCCGAGTCGCACGTCCGTGCCGCGCAATACTACTGGTGGCAAGGCAAACCCGAGGTTTCGAAGGCCCACTGCCAGCGGGCGATCGCTTTGAATCCTTCCGATCCGCTGGTACTGAGCGTGTCCGCGGGCCGCGAGTTCGAGGCCGGACACTGGAGCGAGGGCATCGCCCTGCAACGCCGCGCCGTGGCGGTCGATCCGCTTGCCGCGGTCGGCCACGGCAACCTGGGGAGCTTCCTGGCGTCTATCGGTGAGTGGGAGGAGGCGATCGTCGAGATCGAGAAAGCGCGCGAGTTGAGCCCGACACTTCAGGGAGTCGACAGTGACATCGCCCGAGTGCAGATCCTGCGTCAGCACTTCGACGAGGCCCTCGTGGCAATCGGCCGTATGCCGGAAGGACTCGCGCGGGATAACTGCATCGCCTTGAGCTATCGCGCGCCCGGTCAGCGCGCCGCTGCGGACGCGGCTCTGGCGCGGCTCGAAGCGCGGGCAGATGCGCCGGTAGTCGAGGCGGAGATCGCGATCGCGATCGCCGAGGTGTATGCCTATCGTGGCGACAACGTCACTGCGCTCAAATGGGTGGACCGGGCACTGCTGCCGACAGATCCCAAGGAGGCCCGCTGGTGGTCCGCGGAACAGCTGAACATGTCGCCCTTCCTCAAGGGGCTGCACTCCGACGCGCGCTGGAACGCCTTGATCGCCCGGGCCGACGTACCGTGACCGAATACCTGGCACCCGGCGTCTATGTCGAGGAAGTTTCCTTCAAGGCGCACAGCATCGAAGGTGTCTCGACCAGCACGACTGCGTTCATCGGTCCCACTCTCACAGCTCCTCTCGCGACGGATGCTGACGGCCGCGAGCCGCTCAGGAGCTTCCTGGAATTCGAGCAGCAGTACGGCGGGCTTGATGATCTGCAAACTGCACAGGGTTCCCGCTGCAACTATGTCGCGCACGCTGCACGAGTGTTCTTTGCCAATGGCGGCCGGCAGCTCTACATAGAGCCCGTCGCAGCTGATGCGCCTGCGGAAGATTACGCAGCAGCGCTGCAAGCACTGCCCGAGTCGGCTGGAATCTCAGTCATCGCCGCGCCGGGTTACTCGGCATTGCCTGCGGCAGCGGAAATACAGCAGGCGCTGGTCGAGCACGTGAATCAGCCAGAGCGCTTTCGATTTGCGGTGCTCGATACACCGCCCGCAGCGACGATCGACGAGGCGCTCGCGGCCAGGTCGGGCATCGATAGCTCCCACGCGGCGATGTACTACCCGTGGATCACCATCGACAACTCAGTGCAGCTGCCGCCGAGCGGCTTCGTGTGCGGAATCTTTACCCGCGTCGATGTTACGCGGGGTGTGTGGAAAGCGCCGGCGAACGAAACTGTCGTCGACGCTCTGGACGTCCAGTCCCCGATCGACAACCAGGGGCAGGAGCGCCTGAATCCGCAGGGTATCAACACCATTCGCTCTTTCCCCGGTCGCGGCATTCGCCTGTGGGGCGCCCGCACCACGAGCTCGGATCCGGAATGGAAGTACGTCAGCGTGCGGCGCTACTTCATCTACCTCGAGCAATCCATCGTTGACGGCCTGCAATGGGTGGTGTTCGAACCGAACGACGAGCCGCTGTGGAGCGCCGTGCGCCAGACCGTCACGAACTTCCTGACGAACAATTGGCGCAGCGGCGCACTGATGGGCATCAAGCCCGA
>DATEKT010000056.1:0-9946 GCA_035277305.1 Steroidobacteraceae bacterium
TTGACCCCGTCCCGCGGGCCTTGCACCATCGCTGCGTGGATCAGCGAATCGCATTCGCCCGCTCGAAGGACAAGACGACCATCGCCTATGCATTGTCTGGCGAGGGGCCGCCGCTGGTGCGGGCCGGCACGTGGCTCACGCACATCCATCATGATTGGGACAACCCCATGATGGCCCACTGGCTGCGCTTCATGTCGGAGCGGCACACGCTCGTGCGCTACGACCCGCGCGGCTTCGGACTTTCGCAGAGCGACGTCGGTCCCACCTCGTTCGAGGACTGGGTCGTGGATCTTGAGGCCGTCGTCGATCGTCTCGATCTGCAATCCTTCCCGCTGTTCGGCATGTCGCAAGGCGCGGCGGTCGCCGCCGAATATGCCATCCGTCATCCCGAGCGGGTTTCGCACCTGACGCTGTACGCGCCGCTAGTCACCGGCTGGCACGGCCGCAGCGATGCGACTTCGCAAAAGTGGCAGGCGATGGAGCAGCTGGTGCTCGCGGGATGGGGCGATGGGAACATGGCGTTTCCAGCGATGTTCGCGTATTTGTTCCTGCCCGAGTCGACGCCGCAGATGCGCCAGATGTATGCAGAGCTGCAGCGCAAGAGCGCAACCAAGGAAATGGCCGACCGCTTCATGGGAGTGCTCGGCGACTTGAGCATGTTCAAGCGCCTGAAGCTGGTCCGCGTGCCGACGCTGGTGATCCAGATTGCGCGCGACCACGTCGTCGACCCGCGCCGTGCGCCGGGCATCGCCAGCGAGATTCCGGGGAGCCAGTTCATCAGTATCGACAGCAGCAATCACATCCTGCTCGAAGACGAGCCCGGCTGGCAGGAATTCAAGAACGCGTTCGCACGGTACGTGCCGGGAGCGGCCACGCCGCCCCGTCGCGACGCTGCCGCCCTCGAGCGCATCGGTCAGCTGTCGCAGCGCGAGCAAAGGATCCTGGGTGAGATCGCGAAGGGATTGAACAACCGCGAGATCGCCGCCGGCCTGTTCATCAGCGAGAAGACCGTGCGCAACCACATCACCAGCATTTTCGACAAGCTCGGCGTGTCCTCGCGCGCGCAGGCCATCGTCATGGCGAAGGAAGCGGGTTTATAGCGGTTGCCCGGTTCGTCAAAGTCGGCGGCTGAAAACCGGGACATCTGTCCCGGCGCCGCTTCCTGCAGATTGGGGCCTCGGCCTCATGATCGCCTGCCGGCGATCGCTCATCTTGCGCACACTCCACCACCGCGAGCTGCGCCATGAGCCTCGAAACGATCGATTCCGCCCGTTACGCCCGCTGCCTGCACAATGCCCAGAAGGTCAACTGGGACATCGACTCGGATGTCATCCGCTTCCGCCAGCTCGACACGGCGGCCAAATTCCTGCCGGATTCGTTGTCGCTCGTCACGCAGCTGCAGTTCCTGAGCCCGGCACAGCAGCGCCTGCTGAGCCAGGTCCAGGGCCGAACCTACGCCTACCTGTTCGGCCTGCTCGAACGTTGCATCAACGCGAAGGTCCTCGAGCTCGGCCGCGCGCATTGCCTCGGCGACCAGGTCGCGCTCGCCGCGCTGCTGCAGTTCGTGCAGGAAGAGCTGAAGCACCAGGAGCTGTTCCGGCGCGTCGAAAAGCTGGCCGACCTCGCACTGCCCGCGGGCTACACGATGGCCACGGATCCGGACGCCTCGGCTGCCGCGATGCTGCGCAAATCCACGTGGGGTGTGCTCGCGCTGACGTGCTTCATCGAGATCTACACGCAGGCGCACTACGTCCACAGCCTGCGCGACGAGGGCGAGCTGTCACCCCTGTTCAGGGACGTCTTCCACTATCACTGGATCGAGGAAGCGCAGCACGCGGCGCTCGATGAGATCGAGTGGCAGCGCGTGCACGCCACACTGACGCCGCAGCAGATCGACGCGGGCGTCACCGACTTCATCGACCTCATCCGCATGCTCGACCGCATCCTGCAGGAGCAGGCATCGGCCGATGGCGAGTACTTCTGCAGCTGCGACGGGATTTATCTCGATCGTCTGCAGGGCAACGCCATCAAGGCGTCGTTGCTCAAAGCGTATCGCTTGCAGTTCATCGTCACCGGCGCGCGTATCGAACGATTTCAGCGCGCGCTGGCCAGCAAGGTCTCCGCGCAGCAGCTGGAGCGCATCGATGCAGCGTTCGCACCGCTGATCGCGTATGTGGGAGAGGTGTAGTCGAGGGAAGAGAAGAGTCGGAGAATAGACGGGATTAACGGGATTAACGGGATTGAAGAATCGCAGGAGAGCTCGCTTCGGGGTTCTTCCCTCCTTTAATCCCGTTAATCCCGTTAATCCTGTCCATTCTCTTCCTCCGACTCCCTACCCCCCATCAAACACATACTCGTGCTGCGCATCGCGCGTGGTCAGCGTCTTCTTGGCACCGGCGCCGACGACGAACTCGAAGCCGCTGACGCCGGGTGAGACGGTGATGAACGACGTCGTGCCGTCGGGATTGCGACGGGACGCGACTTCGCTCTTCCACTCGCCGAAGTCGAACATCGTCTTCGTGCCGGAGTGCTGCACTTCCAAACCGCCGAGCGCGGCGTTCTTGTAGTGCGCGCCGAGCTTGGCGGCATCCTGCGCATTCGCGGGCACGACCAGCGTCTTGCGCTCGGCAGCGATCTGCGCGTAGAAGTTCTTCGCCGCGGCAGCCAGGTCCGCGTCGGCTTCGGGGCGGCCGTCGAACAGGACCTCCTGGAGTTTGCGGCTGAAGCCGCTGCGAATCAGCCAGCCCGGATCGCCGTTCGTCAGCACCACGGCGCCGACCTGCTGATCCGGCAGCCAGATCATGTCGCTGTGGAAGCCGATCATGTCGCCGCCGTGATGCACGACCGGCACGCCGTAGGTCGAGTCGACCATCAGTCCCATGCCGTACACCTCGTCCTTGCCGATCGGCACCTTCGCTTCGCGACGCGCGAGCAGCGGCGCCTTGGAAATGTAGCGGGTGCCGTCGGGCAACGCGCCGTTCGCCAGCTCCATCGACACGTACTTCAGCATGTCGTTGATGTTGCTCCAGCCCGCGCCGGCCGGGCGCAGCGGAATGATGGAGTAGTTCAGGTCGAAGACCGCGATCGCCGGCTTGCCGTCGACATCGGGAGCGTGCGCGGCGGAGTGATTGCCCGACAGCGCCTTCGCGTAGTCGAACGTCGTGGATTTCATGCCGAGCGGATCGAACACCTGCGTCTGCATCGCCTTGTCGTACGCCGCGCCGATCTCGAGCTGCGGGTACAACACGTGCCCGCCGGTGAATCCGGCGGCGCCGGCGAGCAGGTTCGAGTACTGGAACATCTCGCCGAACTTGCTGGTGGGCTGCACGGTGGCGAGCGTGCCGAGCGCGCCGTCCGGCGTGACGCCTTTGAACTGGAACAACCACTCGAAGTCCTGGCGCGGCAAGCCCGTGCACGCGCAGATCAGGTGCTCGACGAGCACGCGCTTGGTCGTGTCCGCGTTGCCGAGCTTGAACTGCGGCAGCAGCTGCGTCACCGGCTCCTTCCAGGTGATCTTGCCCTGGTCGACGAGCTTCGCGAGCAGCAGCGTCGTCAGACCCTTCGTGTTCGACGCAATCATGAATAGGGTGTCGCCATCGACCTTCGCGCTGCTGCCGAGCTCGCGCACGCCGAGGCCGCCGGAGTACACGACCTTGCCGTCCTGCACGAGGCCGAGCGACACACCGGGCACGCCCGTCACCTTCTGCCCGTCCTCGATGAACTTGGTGAGCTTCGCGATGCGCGCGGCATCGAGGCGATTGGCTTTCTTGCCGGCGAACGTCTCACGCGAATAGCCCTTCGGCAGCAGCTTGTCGAAGATCAGCGCGACCTGCGCGCCGCGCTTCTCGCCGGTCGCTTGCGCCATGTCGTACAGCACGACTGTCCAGACGCCGTTTGCGAACAGCGTGCCCGCGAACACATCGCGTCGCTCGTTCGGCGACGTTTCATATGTGTAGTTGCGCCGCTTCGACCAGCCGTCCTTGTCGGGACGATCGGTCGCGACCTTGAGCGACCACTTGGGCTTCTGGTACGCGGCCCACGCAGCGGCGACAGCGCCATCGGCGTCGTTGGCGCGAACATCGACGATCACGATGCGCGAGTCGCCCTCGGGCGCTTCGACGATCGTCGCCGGGCCGCGCGCCGACACACTCCACCCCGCAGGCGCGATGAACGTGTTGCCGAGTGCGGTCGTCCTGGACGTGTCCGCTTTCAGTTGTTCCGCTGGAGCGTCCGCGGAGTGCGCTACGCCACAGGCCAGGAGAAGCAGCAGTGCCAGGGTTGTCGGTGTACGCATGGCGCCGGACCATAGCACAGCGCCGAGCGGCTTCGGCTCTGCCCTGCCAGTTGCCAGCTGGACTTAATCCAGAATTGCCCTCATTTCCACCACTGCCGCGAGCGGCAACTATCGATGGAACCCTTCTGAAAACTCGTTCGTGTCCTGGTGCATACGGGTGGGGAAGAGCGAGTCACTTGAACAACAATGAGCATGGCGCCTACGGGCTGGTTGCCGGCGGGAAGGACATAATTCCGAACGGGGATTCTCCGGCCGAATTGCAGTGGCCCTTCGTCGAGCGACGCAAAGGCGGTCCGGATCGCCGCATGGGCGATCGCCGCAAGGGCGAGCGGCGGATGGGCGATCGCCGACAGACCTCGGCGATCACAGGCGTGCGCGAGCATGCGCCGTCGTTTACCGGCCGCGAGCGCGAGATCGTCGACCTGCTGATGCAGGGTATGAGCAACCGGCAGATCGCGCAGAATCTCGGCATCGCCGAAGCGACGGTGAAGAAGCATCTGCATCACGTCTACCGCAAGCTCGGCGTGCGCAGCCGTGCACTGCTCATCGTCGAGCAAGCCGCGAAGAAACGCTGAGCAGACCTACGCCGCGACAGCGGCGCGCAGGTGGTGTTCGAGGCAGCGGGCGAGCTCTTCGCGGTCGATCGGCTTGGCGAGATGATCGTCCATGCCCGCTTGCCGGCATTCGAGCTCGTCCTTCGGCATCGCATTCGCCGTGAGCGCCACGATCGGGATGCGCTGGCCGTTGCGCTCGAGCGCGCGAATTTCGCGAGTCGCCGCGTAGCCGTCGAGCACCGGCATCTGGCAATCCATCAGCACCAGGTCGTAGCCGCCCTTAGCCCACGCATCTACGGCCTCGCGCCCGTTGCCGACTGCGTCGACCGCATAGCCGAGCTTCTGCAGGAAACGCGTCGCGACTTTCTCGTTCACGACGTTGTCCTCGGCGAGGAGAATGCGCTTGCCCGAGCTGCGCACCTCGTCGACGTGCGATGGCGCCGGCAGCGATGCGACGTCGTTGGCAGTCACGACATCGAAGCGCGCGGTGAACCAGAACGTCGAGCCGACGCCTTCGCGACTCTCCACCCCGGCTTCGCCGCCCATGAGCTCGGCGAGACGCCGCACGATCGACAGTCCCAGGCCCGTGCCGCCGTAACGGCGGGTCGTCGATGCATCGAGCTGCGAGAACGGCCGGAACAACGTATGCACGCGATCGGCCGGGATACCGACGCCGGTGTCGCGCACTTCGAGCCGCAGCATCATTCCGCCCATCGCGGACGGCACCGCATTCACGACCACGGTGACACTGCCCTGCTCCGTGAATTTCACAGCGTTGCCGCACAGATTCACCAGGATCTGCCGCAACCGCCCGGCATCGCCGCGCACGATTGCGGGCACCGAGTCGGCGACTTCGGCTTTCAGACCGAGCCCCTTGGCCTCGGCCGACACGCGCATCATGCGCACGACGTGATCGAGCAGCTCGCGCGGCGCGAACTCCGTCGCGTCCAGGTCGAGCTTGCCTGCTTCGATCTTCGAGAAATCGAGGACGTCGTTGATGATCGTCAACAGCGCGTGCGCGCTGCTGCGAATCGTTTCGGCAGTCTCGCGCTGGCTCCGGTCGAGCGACGTGTCGAGCAGCAGATCGGTCATGCCGATGACGCCGTTCATCGGCGTGCGGATCTCGTGGCTCATGTTGGCGAGGAACTCGCCCTTGGCCTGGTTCGCGACCTGCGCCATCTGCGCCAGCGTCGCGAGCCGCTCGTTGCTCGCGTGCAGCTCGCGCGTGCGCTCGCGCAGATCGCGCTCGGCGGCGACCAGCCGGTCGTACTCGAGCACGGACTTGTTCTGACGCAGCACGGCGAGCACGGTAACGATCGCTGCGCCCAGCATCGTCGCGAGCTGCACCGAGCGCTGCACGTTGGGCAACGCCCAGACGATTGCGACGCTGACGACCGCGGCTGCGATCGTGATCAGCGGAATCAGCCGCAGGATCGCTTCGCACTTGCGCTCCCAGGCTGCATCCGGCTCGATCCTGGCCTGCCACACCGATGCGCCATAGCCGATGGCGAGCGCGAAGGCCGAGAAAGCGAAGTTCAGCAAGGTGCCGGCCGCCGGCAGGCGAATGTCGATGTCCGCGTTCCAGATCATCCACACGACGCCGTTGCCGATCATGGAGAGACTCAGCAGCACGCGGCGATAGTCCGGCCGCAGCCGCAAGGTAGGCACGAGCACCGCGAGCAAACACACCGGTGTCAGCAGGCAGACGGGAAACACGATCAACATTGCGACGTCGAGAGCACTCATGCGCCCGTGCCGCGGCAGGTAGAGATCCAGCGTGAGCGTCAGCAGCACCAGGGAGATCGCTGTCACGTCGAACAGGAACGTGCGCAGCTGCAGCTCCGGCCGCTCACGCAACGGCGCAAGGAAGCCCAGCAGGAAGCACGGGCCGATCATCAGGTAGAACGCATCCGTCACCTCGGAAATCGGCACGAAGGTGGTGAGCTGGGCGTAGTCGTAGATGAACTGGCCGCCGAGCGTGAACGTCAGGCCGGTCGCGAACCAGCGCCGCGCCACGCGGTCGGTGCCGGAGGCGTCGAGCACACCGAGCCACGCGACCACCGCGGCGGCGGCGTAGGCCAGCGTCCAGTGCAGCATGTCGAACGTCTGCGCCGCTTCCGGATCGGTACTCATCCACCCCAGGACGAACAGGGCGCAGACGCCCGCGCCCGCAAAGGCGAGGACCTTTGCAGCGAGACGCCGGGCACCTGCAGGTGAAACCGAGATCTGCACTATTACTGTGACGGCCTGCGCCGGCTAATCTGAAATCCGGCTTGCTCACCGGCAGGTCCCACCCTACGGCGGCCATGGTAGAAACCCTGAGTTCCGCCCTTGCTAGACTTCGCGGACAACGATTTCGGGGGTGATCAGTGCGCGTAACCGGCTTCTTGTTCTTCTTCTGCATCGCGCCCGTCTTCGCACAAGTCACCGCGCCGGACACGCCCGAACCGGGCTCGATCGAGGAAATCGCCACGGCGACGACGGCGCCGCAATTCCTGTCGCCGTGGGTTTCGTACTTGCCGGCCTCCTCGTCGGTGCCTTCGCCCCGCGCATTCCTCAAGCGCATCCCCGGGGCACCGGGCGAGCTCGTCGACTCAGGAACTGCGTACGGATACGCACGGGCGCTCGCGGACGCGTCGCCGCGCGTCGAGCTGTTCACGATCGGCCGCTCCGAAGAAGGCCGCGACATCGTGTTGCTCGCGATCGCGGACGAGAAAGGCATCCAGGCGCTCGAACAGCTCAAGCGCGACACTGCCGCACTCGCGGATCCGCGCACGACGGACCAGGCGGCGGCGGAGCAGATCGTCGAGCGCGCACGGCCGATCTACTACTTCAACGCAGCGTTGCACTCGGACGAAACGGGCTCGACCGAATCGGTGCTGGAGCTGGCGTATCGCCTCGCGGTGTCGGACCAGCCGATGATCCAGCGCATTCGCGAGAACCTGGTCGTGCTGATCAACCCGGTCTCGAATCCGGACGGGCGCGACAAGGTAGTAGAGTGGTACTACCGCTTCCTCAAGGGCAAGACGGACCGCAACTCGCTGCCGCGCCAGTCGCCGCCGTACTGGTCGAAGTACGCGATGGTCGACATCAATCGCGATGCGCATCAGCTGGTGCACGAATCCACGCGCTCGGTCTCGCGCATGTTCTTCGACTGGCATCCCACGGTGGTGCACGACCTGCACGAAAGCGTCGCACTGCTGATGTCGTGGAACGGTACCGGGCCGTACAACCCGAACATCGATCCGATCACGTTCACCGAGTTCCAGTCGCTGAGCTTCCACGAAGTGCAGACGCTGACGTCGTTCGGCATGCCCGGCGTGTCGACCTGGAATTTCGGCGAGGCGTTCGCGCACCTGTACCTGGATTCGGTGGCGATGAATCACAACTCGATCGGCCGCGGCTACGAGACATTCGGCAACGGCACGGCCGAGACGCTGCAGTGGACCTTGAGCAAGGATGAAACCTCGCGCGAGTGGTACCGCGTCTCCCCTGCTCCGTCGACACCTTTTCTCTGGTCGGCGCGCGACAACGTCAACTACAACCAGACTGCCGCGCTGGCCGCGCTCGATATGGCCGCGACGCAATCGAAGATGTTGTTGCGCAGTTTCTATCGCAAGGGCTTCAACTCCTGGCGCAAGGGCGTCGAGGAAGCGCCGTACGCATTCGCGATCGCGCCGGACCAGGGCGATCCGATGCGCGTGGCACAGCTGATCGCGCGCCTGCAGTCGCAGCACATCGAGGTGCAGCGCTCGAACGCGGCCTTCACTGTGAAGGAAGGCTCGTTCGGTGCCGGCACGTACCTCGTGCGACTCGACCAGCCGTATCGCAACTACGCCGTCGATCTGCTCGCGCCGCAGGTCTTTCCGAAGAATGGCGGCGAGCCGTACGACGATGTGTCGTGGGAGCTGCCGGCGCACTATCACGTCACGGCGGTCGCGATTGCAGATCCGACGATCAAAGACGTCGGCGCCGTGGCCCTGACCGAAGCGCCGCAGCCTCGCGGCAAGGTTGCCGGCAGCGGACCGGCATACGTCATGAAGGACACCGGCCAGGAAGGCCTGCTCGAAGCGCGTTATCGACTCGCGAAGTTCAGGATCGAAATCGCGGAGCGCGCATTCAGGATCGGCGACACCGACTATCCCGCAGGTTCCTGGATTCTGCCTGCACAAGCGGGACTCGGCAGTGCTCTGCAGAATCTCGACACTCACGTCGCACTCGATTTCGATTCGATCGCCTCGCCGCCCGATGTCGCTCGTCACGCCGCCAAAGCGCCGCGCCTCGGCGTGTGGGTGCCGTGGGCAGACACGGACAGCATCGGTTGGTTACGCCACACGCTCGACGAGCGCAGCGTGCCCTATGCATACGTGCGCGACGAAGACATTCGCGCGGGCAATCTGCGTGCGAAGTACGACGTACTGCTGTACGGCCACGTCGATCTCGAGCTGGCCGAGCAGATACAGGGCTTGCCGAAAGCCTGGGGCCCGATGCCGTTCAAAAAGACGAAGCAGACGCCCAGCCACGGCACGCCGGCGTCGTCGGATGACATTACCGGCGGCATCGGCTGGGAAGGACTCGCCGAGATCCAGAAGTTCGTCGAAGGCGGCGGCATGATGGTCACGCTCGGCAGCGGCACCATGCTGGCGCTCGAAGGCGGCATCGTGCGCGGCGTGCGGCGCGATTCCGGTGGCGTGCCGCGAAGCGCCGCGGGCGGCGGCAGCGATTCAGCGCAGGCCTCGGTCGAATCCGTCACACGCACGCCCGGTTCGCACGTACGCGTATCGTTTGCGCAACCCGATCATCCGATCGCGTATGGCTATCCCGCGCACACGTACGTCTTCCGTCAGAACTATCCGCTGTACGCAGAACCCCGCCATTGGCTGCGCATGGCGTATTGCACGACGTGCCTCGACGGACCGCCCGATCCGAGCGGCGTAGTGATGAAGTGGGGCGACGCAAGCAGCCACGCTCCGTTCCTCATCAGCGGCCAGGTGTGGGGCGAAGCGAACCTGATCGGACGGCCCGCGATTCTGGACATGCCGGTCGGGCGCGGCCGCGTGGTCGCGTTCAACTTCAACCCGCTGCATCGCGACCTCAA
>DATEKT010000057.1:0-39417 GCA_035277305.1 Steroidobacteraceae bacterium
CCGGCCTGCTGTTCGTGAGGGTCAGGCTTCAGCCTGACTCTTGCTACCATGCGCCCATGCACGTCCTCGAAACCGACCGCCTCGTGCTGCGCCGCCTGACGCTGAACGATGCCGAGTTCATCTTCCGCCTCGTCAACGACCCCTCCTGGCTGCGCTTCATCGGCGACAAGAACGTGCGCGACCTCGACGCTGCGCGCCGGTATCTGCGCGAAGGGCCCCTCGACATGTACGAGCGTTTCGGCTTCGGCATGTTTCGTGTCGAGGAGCGGGACACAGGCCTGCCGGCGGGTATGTGTGGACTGATCAAGCGCGACACGCTGCCAGACGACGACGTCGGCTACGCATTCCTGCCGGAGTTCCGCGGCAAGGGATACGCGTTCGAGGCAGCATCCGCCATGCTCGATCACGGTCACCGGGTGTTCGGGCTCAAGCGCATCCTCGCGATCGTCTCGCCCGACAACGCGGGCTCGATCCGCGTGCTCGAGAAAGCGGGGATGAAGCTCGAAGGCCAGATGGAGTTCAGGCCCGGCGATCCGGTTAAACTGTTCGCGCGGGAATGGGTCTGAAGCCGTGCCGAGATTCGACAATCCGATCGATCATCTGCTTGCCGGCGAGGCCGCGGCGTCGTTCGGTCTTGCAGGTCGCAGGCTGCGAAAGACGCTGGATGCGCTGCAGAGGTACGACTCCGATGTTGCTGCTCGCGCCCGCAGGCCCGACGTTGCGGTTCGCGAGGGTCTCGTCATGGATGCCGCCGAAGCCTTCTGGGGCTACGTCGTGCAGCGTGAACAGTTCGGCTTGCTCGACTCCGAATACATCGCGACGGAGTACGGCGTCCCCGACGAAGTGAAACGCCTGATGGGACCGAAAACCTGATCACTTCAGGTTGGCGTCGAGGAACGCCAGGATGCGTTCGGCGACCTTGCGGCGCTTGTCCGAACACGGGCCGGCACCATTCTTGCTTTCTCTCCGGTACGGCCCTGTTTTCCGCGTCGGATTCCTGACGCAGTGTGACGGCCGTCACAGGAGCTGGCGATGTTCGAGATACTGCCCAACCCGTCGATGGAGACGATCATGCTGATCGGCCGCGGAGCGCTGCTGTTCGGCGCGTTCTGGATCTTCGCGCTCGCGTTCACCCGCTGGCGCCGGGCAGAGGAGCGCCGGATGCAGCACGTGTGCGGTGAGATACAGCGCATGTTTGCTGAAGTCCGCAGCCTGCACGAGACCATCGCGGTGATGAGTGCGCGCATGGAGTCGCTGAACGAGCGGGCAGATACGGATTCGCGTCTCACGCCGGTGAGCACGGGAAGCTCGCAGCGCGGCTACGACCTCGCGGCGCGCCTCGTCAGGAACGGCGCGGGTGTCGAGGAGCTGGTCGCGACGTGCGGCATCTCGCGGCACGAAGCGGACTTGTTGACCCGGTTGCACGCGAGCAAGTCACGTGAGTCGGCGCCGCAAGCGGCAGCGGGGCGCAAGCGCGGTTCGTTGCTGAGCGTGGTCGGCTAGAGCTACCGCTTACCCGCGACCGACCACGCGAAGGCGAGCACGTGCGCGACTGCGACGTACAACTCGCGCGGAATCTCTCTACCCAGGTCGATGCGCGACAGCGCGGCGGCGAGTGCCGAATCCTGTTGCAAGGGCACGTTGTGATTGCGGGCCGTCTCGACGATGTGCTCGGCGACGAGACCGCCACCCTTCGCGACGACACGCGGCGCGCCCGAGCCACTGTAGTGGAGGGCGACTGCCAGCGGCGGACGATTGCGCTCGTTCATGCGCGTACATCCAGCAGACGCGCGGCGCGCACACCCGGATCGCCCGCCGGCATGCCGTGCAGGCACACCACGCGATCCACATCGAGCCCCGATTCCGAAAGCATTGCTTCGAGCTCGTCCACGCGCTGCGACAGCGCGGCGACGACTGCAGGCGACTCAGCACGAAGCTGCACGCCGATGCGCTTGCCGGCCAGCGTGACCTTCGCGTGCAGCGCACCGATCGCGCCGAGGTCGATAGCAGCCTCGACTGTCCAGGACTCCGCTGCGTCGCCATCGCGCCGTCGCGAGCCGTCCCGCTCGATTTTCAACCGCAGCACTGCCGCGCGATCTTCGTGCCGTACGGGCAGGTCGATCAGCATCGACTGCAGGGCCGGATCCGGGGCGCTGTTCGAAATCTGCACGGTCGTGAGACGCGCGAGCGTGCCGTCAGCTTGCCGCGCCAGCTCGTTGAGCTGCTGCGACGGCTCATCGAGCAGGGCCAGCGTCGCCGGTGCGCTGGGGAGAGCAGTGAGCGGGCCACGCGCAGTCGGAACAGGCGCGGGCATCGCATCGTCCGTGTGCGTGGACGAAGGCCTTGCGCCCTGCGTTTGCAACGCGCGATTCAGTGCGAGCAAGAGTGTCTTGAGATCGGTCCCGAAGCGCGCATCCACCGGGCCGCGATGCGCGGCGAGATCCGATTCGAGGAACACACCCGAGCGTGCGATCGCAGCTTCGAGCGCCGCGGGATCTTCGAGCGAATCGGCCTCCGGCAGCGCGTGCCACAAATGTGCGGCGGCCTGCACGACGGCGCGAGGCAGCGTCTCGACGCCGCTCTTACGCTGGGCGATCCAGGCGAGATTCGCGAGCAGCAGCGCCGGGCTCTGCTGCCGCGGGACGAACTTGCGAAGCGCATCGGCGATGACCGCGGATTGCGCGGACGACTCGGCCGGCTGCGTCGAGGTCGTTTCGAGTGCGAGCACGGGACTGTTGCGCAAGACGCGCAGCTGCAGGCGCTCGCCGTCCTTGGGCCCCGACGCGTCACCGGACGCGACGCGGGCAGGGTGCCGCTGGCCCGCGATATCGAGCCACAGCTGCCCGCCGCGGGGATCGCGAACGGCGATCGCTTCGAGAATGGCGCCGACGCGCCACTCCGCGAGCAGGCCCGGACTCGGGCTGGTGCCCGAGCCGGGGAGATTGACCAGGTCGACACGCATCGTCTTGAGGCCGTCTTCACTGTTCCGCTGTGAACTGCTTCAACAATTTAGCGGCAGCTCAGGCCGGACCTTGAGCATTTTCCCGACCCCTAAAGGCGCTACGTCACATGCCGATAGCGCCAGAAGAATCTGTGAAATCGCATCCGAACCAGTTCGATGACTACAGGTAAGGCGAAACGGAAGCGCGCAGCGCGGTCTGGCGTTGCGGTCGTCGAGGCTGCGCAGAAGGCGCAGCGCTCGCAACCCATGATCGTGCTTGCGAGCAATTGCAACGTGAAAGACGCCGCGGAATTGAAGCAGACGCTGTGCCTGCATCTCGACGATGCAGAGCCGGTGACTGTCGACGTCGCCAGCGTCGAACGCGTCGACACTTCCACGATGCAGGTGCTGTGTGCATTCGTGCGCGATCGATCTGCGCAGGAACGCAAGGTCGAGTGGCTCGGCGACGCGAGCGTCGTCCGCGATGCCGCGCGACTGCTCGGCGTGGAGTCGATGCTGTGCCTGCCCGCCGCCGAGGTGACGCAGTGATGCGCATTCTCGCGGCGGACGATTCGGCCTCGATGCGCGAGATGGTGCGCATGACGCTCGGCAGTGCCGGTTTCGACGTGACGTCGGCAGCCGACGGCGATGAAGCCCTGCGCCTGGCAGCGCAGACGGCATTCGATCTGGTGCTGCTCGACGTGCACATGCCCGTGCGCGACGGCTTCGACGTGATTCGCGCCCTGCGCGCCGAGACGGACTACCGCCACACGCCGATCCTCATGCTCACGACCGAGAACTCGCCGGATCGCAAGCGCGAAGGCAAGAGTGCGGGCGCGACGGGCTGGATCGTGAAGCCGTTCGATCCCGCGCAGCTGATCGCGACCGTGCACCGGGTGCTGCTGAGGTAAGCATGGCGCTCGACCTCGCACAGTTTCACGACGCCTTCTTCGACGAGAGCTTCGAAGCCCTCGACACGATGGAGGCTGCGCTGTTGAAGCTGAACGTCGGCGCGCCGGACGCGGAGACGGTCAATACGATCTTCCGCGTCGCGCATTCGATCAAAGGCGGCAGCGCCACCTTCGGCTTCGCCGAGGTCGCGTCGTTCACGCACACGTGCGAGACGATCCTCGACGAGCTGCGCGGCAATCGCATGGAAGTGACGCGCTACATCACGGACTTGCTGCTGAAGTCCGTCGACATCATGCGCGAGATGCTCCGCGCCGTGCAGCACAAGACGCCGATCGATGCGCAGCGGGTGGCCGACGTGCAGTTCGATCTGGAGCTGGCGATCGCGCAGAAGAGCGCGCCGTCGGTTGCCGCAGTCCTGTCGGCGGTGGTTCCGGCTCAGCCTGCTCCCACCAGGAACGCGTATCGCTGGCGCATCCACTTCCGTCCCTACCCGCAGCTGTTCGTGCATGGCAACGATCCGCTGCGCATGCTGCGAGAGCTGGCCGACCTCGGCGATCTCAAGGTCGTCGTCGCCGCCCGAAACCTTCCGACGTTGCGCGAGATCGATCCCGAGTCTTGCTACCTCGCATGGGACCTGACGGTCGACACCGATGCCACTCGCGAAGTGATCGATCAGGTCTTCGACTGGGCCGAAGGCGACTGCGAGCTGAAGATTCATGACGAGAACGCCGTGGTGGTCAGCGCCCCCACCCCGATCCAACCGAAAGTCGTGACGGAAGCGCCCGAAGCCACCAAGCAGGGACTCGGCGACGGCACCTCGATCCGCGTCAGCACCGAGAAGATCGACGAGCTGATGAACACTGTCGGCGAGCTCGTCATCACGCAGTCGATGCTCACGCAGCTCGGCACGAAGATGACCGGTGGGCCTGCCGACCAGCTGCGCGCCGGCCTGGCGCAACTCGAGCGCAACGTGCGCGAGTTGCAGGAGAGCGTCATGCGCGTGCGCATGCTGCCGATCAGTTTCGTGTTCAGCCGGTTCCCGCGCATGGTGCGCGATCTCAGCCAGCGGCTGGGCAAGCAGGTCGAGCTGAAAATGATCGGCGACCAGACCGAGCTCGACAAGACGGTGCTGGAGAAGATCGGCGACCCGCTCGTACACCTCGTGCGCAACAGCGTCGATCACGGCATCGAGATGCCTCAGGCGCGCGTCGCCGCGGGCAAGCCTTCGGCCGGCGTCATCTCGCTCGAGGCGTATCACAAGGGCGGAAACATCGTCGTCGAAGTGTGCGACGACGGCGGCGGCTTGCAGCGCGAGCGCATCCTGACGAAGGCGCGCGAGCGCGGTCTCGTCGCGGCGAACGAAGAGCTGAGCGACGAGCAGATCTTCCATCTCATCTTCATGCCGGGCTTCTCGACCAACGACATGGCGACCGATATCTCCGGCCGCGGCGTCGGCATGGACGTCGTGCGGCGGAACATCAAGGAGCTGGGCGGCGGTATCGAAGTCAGCTCGACCGCGGGCCGTGGCTCGCGATTCGTCATTACGCTGCCGCTCACCCTCGCGATCGTCGACGGTCAGTCGGTGTCGGTCGGCAGCGAGACGTACATCGTGCCGCTGATCACGATCATCGAATCGCTGCAGCTCAAGCCCGGCGGGGTCAATCGCATCGCCGGCCACCAGGAAGTGTTCTGGTTCCGCGACGGCTACGTGCCGATCGTGCGCCTGCACGAGGTGTTCGGCGTGCGGTCGCATGCAAGCGAGCTGCACGAAGGCCTGATCATGGTGGTGGAAGGCGACGGCCGCCGCGTCGGCCTGTTCGTCGACGACCTGCTCGGCCAGCAGCAGGTGGTCATCAAGTCGCTGGAAACGAATTTCCGTCGCGTCGACGGCGTCTCGGGGGCCACGATCCTCGGCGACGGCGCGGTCGCGCTCATTCTGGATGTACCTGGACTGATCCGCGCAGCCTCGCTGCGCGCTGCAGCTTAGTTGGAGACTGTATGAGTAGCTTCAGTGTTTCGGTGAAAGCCAAGCTCTTCGCAACGCTGGCGCTCGCCGGCGTCGTGATGGTCGCGGTCGGCGTGCTCGGCTTGTCCGGCACGAAGAGCAGCAACCGTCACCTGGATGCGCTGTTCGCGAACCGCTTCATGCCGACCGGCTGGGTCGGCACGATCGAGTCGCACGAGCGCGAAGTGCTGGAGAAGGCCGAAGATGCCGTCATCCGCCAGGATGCCGCGGGCGTCGGCGTCGCGCTGGGCATGCTCGCGGATCGCACGGCGAAAGTGCAGGAGCTGCTGCAGAAGCTCCAGTCCACAGACCTCACCGAGAAAGAGCGTGCGCTCGTCAATGACTTCGCGCGCAACGGCAACGACGTGATGGCGGCACTGCAGGAGGCGCTGTCGGCAGCGCAGGCCGGCACCTTCGACAAGGCGGAGAGCGCCCTCATCGAGCGCGCACGTCCGACGTACGAGAAGCTGAATGCCACAGGCGACGTGCTGCTGGAAACCCAGATCAGCGTCGCGCAGCAGATGCGCAACGACGCCGAGAAGGCGTTCAAGCGCAACAGCGCGATCATCGTCGGCGCGATTCTCGTCGGGCTCAGCCTGGCTGCGTTCCTGAGCTTCCTGCTGCTGCGCTCGATCCTCGGCGCGCTGTCCGCGGCCGTCAGCATCGCGGATCGCATCGCGCACGGCGAGCTCGGCAACCACATTCGCAATGAGAGCAACGACGAGCTCGGACAGCTGTTGAACTCGTTGCAGCGCATGGACGCCAAGCTGGTCGAAATCGTGGGCGAGGTCCGCAGCAGCGCCGATTCGGTCGGCTCGACGGCGCGCCAGTTGTCACACGGCAATGACGATCTGTCGCAGCGCACGCAGGAACAGGCTGCATCGCTCGAAGAGACCGCGTCGAGCATGGAAGAGATGACTGCGACGGTGAAGCAGAACGCCGACAACGCGCGTCAGGCCAATCAGCTCGCGGTCGGTGCGCGCGAGCAGGCGGAGCGTGGCGGAGCGGTCGTGCAGCGCGCAATCGGCGCGATGGGCGAGATCAACGCGTCCAGCCGCAAGATCGCGGACATCATCAGCGTCATCGACGAGATCGCGTTTCAGACCAACCTGCTGGCGCTGAACGCCGCGGTCGAAGCTGCGCGTGCCGGTGAGCAGGGTCGCGGCTTCGCGGTCGTCGCCACCGAAGTGCGCAACCTCGCTCAGCGCAGCGCGAGCGCCGCGAAGGAGATCAAGGGCCTGATCAACGACTCGGTCGACAAGGTGAAGGTCGGCTCGGAGCTGGTCGACGAGTCCGGCAAGACCCTGTCGCAGATCATGGAGAGCGTGCGAAAGGTGACGGACATCGTTGCCGAGATCGCCGCCGCGAGCGAAGAGCAGTCCGCCGGCATCGAGCAGGTCAACAACGCCGTCACGCAGATGGACAACGTCACGCAGCAGAACGCTGCTGTCGTCGAGCAGGCATCGTCCGCGAGCAAGGCGATGGAGGAGCAGTCTTCGACGCTGGTCGCGCAGATCGGCTACTTCCGGCTCGGCAAGGGCAAGAGCGCCGGCGCGAATCCCATCGCGAACGCAATTGCGTTCGCCAATTCCAGTTCACGACCGCTGACACGTTCACCTGTCACGCGTAATCCGATGACGCGCCGGGTGGGCGCGCCGGCGGTCGCATCCATCCCCGTCCCGGCGGCTGCATCGCCGAAGATGCAGCGCGCCAGCGGCGATGAGTCCTCGTGGGATGACTTCTAAATGGCCGCCGCGAGCTCGAAGCAGGTCCTGACGTTTACGCTCGGCGACGAGACGTACGGCGTCGACATTCTGCGCGTGCAGGAGATCCGCGGCTGGTCGCCGGTGACGCGCATTCCGCAGGCGCAGGCGCACCTGCTCGGCGTGCTCAACCTGCGCGGCTCGATCGTGCCGATCGTCGACCTGCGCATGCGCTTCGAATTGCCGCGTGCGGACTACACGCCGCTCACGGTCATCATCGTTTTGTCAGTCGAGTCGCCGCAGGGGCGGCGCGACTTCGGCCTGGTGGTCGACGGCGTTTCGGACGTCGTCGACGTGGCTCTCGGCGACGTGAAGCAGGCGCCGGACCTGGGCCAGCAGGCGAACACAGAGTTCATCGCGGGATTGGCCGCGGTGTCGGGACGCATGGTCATGCTGCTCGATATCGATCGGCTCATCGGCGGGGAGGTCGCGGCTGCGACTTCATTGCCCGTCGCGGCCAATGGGTAATGCAGCCCCCCGCGCTCAATCCGACCGCGTTCTCTGATACGGGGGCGTATGGGCCCGTGCTCGGCGACACCGAGTTCGAGTTCATCCGCCACGTCGTCGGCGAGAACGCGGGCATCGTGCTCGGCCCGACCAAGCGTCAGCTGGTGCAGGGCCGGCTCGCGCGGCGGCTGCGCGATCTCGGGCTGCGCTCGTACCGGGAGTATTGCGAGCACGTGCGGCGCTCCGGGCCCGAGGAGCTGGTCGGCCTCATCAACGCGCTGACGACCAACGTCACTTCGTTCTTCCGCGAGAACCATCATTTCGACGCGCTGGCGGACCTGATGCTGCCGGAAGCGATGGAGCGCAATGCCGACTCACGGCGCATCCGCATCTGGTCGGCGGGCTGCTCGACCGGCGAAGAGCCGTACAGCGCAGCGATGGTCGCGTCGGACGTGATGCCGCCGGGCTGGGACTGCAAGATCCTCGCGACGGACATCGATAGCGAAGTGATCGGGTTCGCGCAGCAGGGAATCTATCCGCTCGATCGCGTTGCCTCGCTGACGCCCGAGCGCTTGCGCCACTCCTTTCAGAAGGGTGTCGGGCTGCAGGCCGGCAAAGCGATCGTCAGAGCGCAGGTGCGTGCCGCGGTGACGTTCCGGATCCTGAATCTGCTGCAGCCCTGGCCGATGCACGGACCGTTCGACGTGATCCTGTGCCGCAACGTGATGATTTATTTCGACCAGGCGACGCGCGAGCGGCTGGTCGAGCGCTTTGCGCAGATCCTCGCGCCCGGCGGCTACTTGTGCATCGGTCACTCCGAGTCGATCCACGGAACCGCCGCGCCGGTGCGGCTGGTCGGCCGGACGATCTATCGCAAGCACGGAGACGACAGCCATGACGGCTGAGCGCACCCGCAAAGCCGCGTTGCCGCGCGCGCTGCCCGGCTTCGAATCCGTCCGCCGCTACTTCAATGCGACAGGCATGCCGACGGCGCGCATCCTCCCCGGCGAGTTCTACGTGACCCGCGAGGACGAAGTGATCGATACGGTGCTCGGCTCCTGCGTCGCCGCGTGTATCCGTAATCCGCGGCTCGGCATCGGCGGCATGAATCACTTCATGCTGCCGCGGCCGGTCGGCGCCGGCGGCGACGCGTGGGAGAAGGTTGCGAGCCGCGCGACGCGCTATGGCAGCGCTTCGATGGAGCAGCTGATCAATCGCGTGCTCAGCGCCGGCGGCGAGCGCAAAGAGCTCGAAGTGAAGGTCTTCGGCGGCGGCCGCGTGCTGTCGAGCCTGTCCGACATCGGCGCCCGCAACATCGATTTCGTACGCGAGTTCCTGCGCAAGGAAGGATTGAAAGTCACCTCCGAGGACCTGGGCGATACGTGCTCGCGGCACGTGCACTACTTCCCGCGCACCGGTCGCGTCCGCGTTCGTCACCTGAGCCCCCGCACGCTCGACGTCGGCTCGCACGAGCAGCGCTACCTGGACCGCCTGGAGCGGACCCCGGTGGCGGGCGAGATCGATCTCTTCTGACCGAGGGCCAGCATGAGCAACGCGAATGATGGCCCGGGAAATCCCCCGCGGATAGGCGCAGGACCATGAGCATCAAAGTCCTCGTAGTCGACGACTCGGCGCTGGTGCGCAAGCTCCTGAGCATGATGCTCGACCGTGCGACCGGCATCGAAGTCGTCGGCACCGCCAACGATCCGTACGCCGCGCGCGAGAAGATCAAGCGCCTCAACCCGGATGTGATCACGCTCGACATCGAGATGCCGCGCATGGATGGCATCACGTTCCTCGAAAACCTGATGCGCCTGCGACCGATGCCTGTCGTGATGGTGTCGTCCCTGACTCAGCACGGAGCGGACGTCACGCTACGCGCCCTCGAGCTCGGCGCGATCGACTTCGTCGCCAAGCCGCGCATCGACATCGCCGGCACGCTGGAAGACTACGAGCAGGAGCTCGTCGCCAAGGTCAGGGCCGCGGCCGCTGCGCGCGTCGTACCGCGTCTCACGCCCAGAACGGCGCGCACAGTGGACGAGCGGCACAGTACTTCCGCCGTGCTGCCTGCGATTCGAGTGCAGGGCATGCTACGCACGAGCGAGCGCATCGTCGCCGTGGGCGCCTCGACCGGCGGCACCGAAGCCATTCGCGAGCTGCTCGCCGAGATGCCGCCCGACGCGCCGGCAATCGTGATTTCGCAGCACATCCCCGCGGCCTTCAGCAAATCGTTCGCCGACCGCATGAACCGCTGTTCGGCGATGTCCGTGTGCGAAGCGCAGGACGGACAGCAGATTCTTCCCGGACACGCGTACATCGCGCCCGGCGACCGGCACTTGCTGGTCGAGCGGGATGGTGCCCGCTACCTGTGCCGCCTCAGCGACGGGCCGCATGTGAACCGGCATCGGCCGAGCGTCGACGTCATGTTCCGTTCGGTCGCGCAGCACGTCGGTCCGAACGCGGTGGGCGTATTGCTCACAGGTATGGGCGACGACGGCGCGCGCGGACTCAAGGAAATGATGGAGCGGGGCGCCGGCACGATCGCACAGGACGAGGCCAGCTCGGTGGTCTGGGGCATGCCGGGGACCGCCGTCCGCCTGGGAGCCGCAATGCACGTTCTGCCGATCCAGCACATCGCAGTGCAGGTGCTGAATCTGGCCGCGGCGGCCGCCGCCGCATGACATAACCCGACACTCAAGTCTCACACCCACAGGCCGATAGCCGACATCATGACGACATCGAAGGCGACAAAATCCGAGGAAGCGACGCTGCCAGGGGACTCGACGGCCGCTTTTGCGTTCGTCAGCGAGCTGGCCAAGGAAGTCTCGAGCGGCAAGGTCGAGCTGCCTTCTTTTCCTGACGTGGCCGTGCGGGTCCGCAAGGTGCTCGCCGACGAAGCCGTCGCGAACGAGCAGATCGCCCGCATCGTGGGCTCGGATGCCGGGCTCGCGGCACGTGTGCTGACACTCTCGAATTCTGCTGCGCTGAACCGCACCGGTCGTGCTGTCGCCGACCTGAAAACCGCGATCAACCGCATCGGGCACAACAACGTGCGCACTGCCGCGGTGTCGTTCGCGATTGCCCAGCTGCGACGCGCCAGCGAGTTGCGCAACATCGCTCAGGATCTGGAGCGCGTGTGGCAGGAGGCGACGCTGGTCGCCGCGCTCGCGTACTCGATCGGCGGCCGTTGTCAGGTCAATGCCGACGAGTCGATGCTCGCCGGCCTGCTGCACAACGTCGGGAAGCTGTACATCCTCGCCCGCGCCAACCGCCACGGAAATCTGTTCCGCGATCCGGCCACCCTCGCGGGCGTGCTGCGTGACTGGCACGCGAACGTCGGCAAGGCGATCGTCGAGAACTGGGGCTTCCCGGAGCACATCGCCGAGGCCATCGGCGAGCACGAGAACATCGACCGCATGACCGACAAGGGCGACGTCGCGGACGTGCTGACGGTCGCCGTGATGGCAGCCGGCTTCATGGGCCACGAAGTGGACTTCGAGCTCAACATGCAGGGCGTGAAGGCATTCAGCCGCCTGCACCTCGACAACGCCAAGTGCGCCCACATCATGCAGAGCTGCGGCGACGAGATTTCCGCCTTGAGAAGCGCCCTCGGCGACTAGGCAGGGAATGCCTGATGACGTGCCGCGCAGATTCCATTAGGAACCCAGTACCTGCGCAAACGTACTGATTGCATAGACTCAGTGGACGGGCAGCATCCGGCGCATGGTCGGCAAGATTCTCGTCGCGGAAGACGATCCGGAAGCACGTGAGCTGCTGCTGCTGTTGCTCGACGGCGGCGAATACAGCCTGCTCGAAGCATCCGACGGCATGGAAGCGCTGGACTTGCTCCGCACTGAGCAGCCCGACCTCCTGATCACGGACATCGTGATGCCGCGCATGGACGGCTACGAGCTGGTCCGCCGGCTGCGCGAAGACGATCGCACCGCGCACACGTCAGTCATCTTCTGCTCCGCTTCCTATCACGAGCGCGAAGTGCGCGAGATGGCGCGCTCGCTCGGCGTGCAGAGCACGCTCGCCAAGCCTTTCGATCACGACACTGTGCGCACGATCGTCGATGCGACGCTCGCTGCCCGCTCGTCGCTGGCCGATACAGTCTCGACGCCGACCGTCCAGGTCATCGGCGGCGCACAGGAACGGCTGAGCGCTCTCGCCGCATTCAGCCGTGGCCTCTTCGGTCACACCGAGGCCGAGGCGATCGTCGAGTCGACGTGTCACGCGGCGCGCGACATCCTGCTCGCGCAGTGTGCACAGCTCGTGCTCGCGGACAACGAAGGTGCGCGTCACACGTGCACGGCCAGCGGTCTTTCGAACGAGCAGGTCGATCGGCTGCTCGCGACGCGCATGTACACGGAAATGCGGAAGTCGCTGGAGCAGGGCGGGTGCGCGCTCTTTCCGATGGTGCCAGCGGAGACTTCGCAGCGCGGCGGCGCGAACAAGCCGGGCGATTTCGTTTCGATGCTCGGTGTGCCCGTCGCGTCGGTCGGTCATCACTACGGCTATCTCTGCGTCATCAATCGCATCGGCTTGCCCGGGTTCACGGACGAAGATCTGGGTGTCGCGCGCGCGATCGCGGCGCAGGTTGCGGTCGCGTATGAGAACGCGCGTCGCTACTACGACCTGGAGCAGCGGGTCGCCGAGCGCACGGCGGAGCTCGAGGTCGCGAACCGCGAGCTCGAGGCATTTTCATATTCGGTCGCGCACGACCTGCGTGCACCGCTGCGGTTGATTCACGCACACGTGCAGATGCTTCGCGACTATCGCGGGTCGCCGGGGGCGCGCGAGCCGCTGATCCACCTCGATCAGATTCAGCGCGGCGCCCGCGAGATGAGCTCGCTCATCGACGGCCTGCTGGCGCTGTCGAGGATCAGTCACATGGAGATGCGGCGCGAAGTGACGTCGCTCGACGAGCTGGTCAAGCGAGCGGTCAACCAGGTGCGGCAGGAGAATGGCGGCGAGCGGGTAGTCGAGTGGCGGCTGGCTGCGCTGCCGGCGATTGCATGCGACCCCGACTTGATGCTGCAGGTGTTCGCGAACCTGATCGACAACGCAGTCAAGTATTCGCGACCTCGCGCGCACGCCGTGATCGAGATCGGCATCGGCACGGCCGACGCGCAGAAATATCTGTTCGTGCGGGACAACGGCGTCGGTTTCGACATGCGCTACGCGCGCAAGCTGTTCGGCGTGTTCCAGCGGCTGCATCGCCAGGACGAGTTCGAGGGCACGGGCATCGGGCTGGCGACCGTCAGTCGCATCATCGAGCGTCACGGCGGCCGGATCTGGGCCGAGTCGCGCCTCGGTCAGGGCGCGGAATTCCGCTTCACTCTCGCGGGGTTGTAGGTTTCTCTGTATCCTTCCTCGATGCAGGAACGATACGAGCACGCCGCGATCGAGCGCGCCGCCCAGGAGGCGTGGGCGCAGACGCGCGCCTTCGCCGTCGCCGAAGACCCCAAGCGCCCCAAGTACTACTGCCTGTGCATGTTTCCGTACCCGAGCGGACGGCTGCACATGGGCCACGTGCGCAACTACACGATGGGCGACGTGCTGACGCGCTACATGCGCATGCAGGGCTATAACGTTCTGCAGCCGATGGGTTGGGATGCGTTCGGCCTGCCGGCCGAGAACGCCGCGATGAAGAACGGCGTGCCGCCCGCGAAGTGGACGTACGACAACATCGCTTACATGAAAGGGCAGCTGCAGCAGCTCGGCTTCGCCCTCGACTGGAACCGCGAGCTCGCGACCTGCCAGCCCGAGTACTACAAGTGGAACCAGTGGCTGTTCCTGCGGATGCTCGAGCGCGGCATCGCCTACAAGAAGACCGGCGTCGTCAACTGGGATCCGGTCGATCACACCGTGCTCGCGAACGAGCAGGTGATCGACGGCCGCGGCTGGCGCACCGGCGCGCTGATCGAGAAGCGCGAGATCCCGATGTACTACCTGCGCATCACTCAATACGCGCAGGACCTGCTCGAAGAGCTGGCGCACATGGACGAGTGGCCGGAGCGCGTGCGAGCGATGCAGGCGAACTGGATCGGCCGCAGCGAAGGCGTGCGCATCGGCTTTCCGTATCAGCTCGATGGCGAGCGCCGCGTGCTCAGCGTGTTCACGACGCGTGCCGACACGCTGATGGGCACGACGTTCTGCGCGGTCGCCGCGGAGCATCCGCTCGCGACGCACGCCGCGCGCAACAACCCGACGCTCGCTGCGTTCGTCGAAGAGTGCAAGCGCGGCACGGCGCAGGAAGCCGAGATCGCGGTGATGGAGAAGCGTGGCATGCCGACGGGCTTGTTCGTCACGCATCCATTGTCCGGCGAGCAGGTTCCCGTCTGGGTCGGCAACTATGTGTTGATGACCTACGGCGAAGGCGCGGTGATGGGCGTGCCGGGTCACGACGAGCGCGACTTCGGCTTCGCGTTGAAGTACGGCCTGCCGATCAAGTTCGTGATCCGGCCCGAGACCGCGAACGTCGAGGAATTCTCGACCCGCGAGTGGCGGCCGGAGTATGCGGCGTACGGCGTCTGTATCAATTCCGGCAAGTATGACGGACTCGACTATCAGGCCGCTGTCGATGCGATCGCCGTGGACCTGCAGGCGAAGAGCCTCGGAGAGAAGCAGACGCAATGGCGCCTGCGCGACTGGGGCATCTCGCGCCAGCGCTACTGGGGCTGCCCGATTCCGTTGATCCACTGCCCGAAGTGCGGCGACGTGCCGGTGCCCGACAAGGATTTGCCGGTGCTGCTGCCGGAAGGCCTGGTGCCGGACGGCACGGGCAATCCGCTCAACAAGACGCCTTCGTTCTACGAATGCAAATGTCCGAACTGCGACGGCCCGGCGCGGCGCGAGACGGACACGATGGATACGTTCGTCGATTCGTCCTGGTACTTCCTGCGCTTCGCGTGTTTCGACGACAAGCAGGCGATGGTCGACGAGCGCGCCGATTACTGGATGCAGGTCGACCAGTACATCGGCGGCATCGAGCACGCGATCCTGCACCTGCTGTACTCGCGCTTCTGGATGCGCGTGATGCGCGACATGGGAATGATCAAGGTGAAAGAGCCGTTCGCGCGGCTGCTCACGCAGGGCATGGTGCTGAACAACATCTACTCGCGTCACAGCGGCGAGGGCCGGGTCGAGTATTTCCATCCCGATGATGTGGTTGTCGCGCTCGATGCCAATGGAGCGCAGATCGGCGCGACGTTGCGCAGCGACGGACAGCCCGTGCAGTGGGAAGGCATGCGCACGATGTCGAAGTCGAAGAACAACGGCGTCGATCCTACCGACCTGGTCGCGCGCTTCGGCGCGGACAGCATTCGCGTGTTCATGATGTTCAAGGCGCCGCCCGAGGACACGCTCGAGTGGTCCGATGACGGTGTCGAAGGCTCGGCCCGCTTCGTGCGCCGCTTGTGGCGCATGGTCTGGGAGCATCTCGAAAAAGGGCGGCCGGCCAAGGGCCCCATGCAGGAGCTCGTTGCACTTTCGCCCTCACAGCGCGAGATCCGTCGCATGGCGCACGCGACGCTCGTGAAAGTGACGGACGACTACGGCCGTCGCCGCGTGTTCAACACCGCGATCGCCGCGGTGATGGAGCTCATGAATGCGCTGCAGAAGTTCGACGATGTGAGCGAGCAGGGCCGGGCCGTACGCCATGAGGCGCTCGAGCTGATCGTGCAGATGCTCGCGCCGATCGCGCCGCACGTCTGCCACGCGCTGTGGGCAGAGCTCGGTCACAAGGATGCGCTGATCGACCATCAATGGCCGCATCCGGATCCGCAGGCGCTGGTGCAGGATCGCATCGAAGTCGTCGTGCAGGTGAACGGCAAGCTGCGCTCGAAAGTCGAAGTGGGCGCGAGTGCGAGCAAGGACGAGATCAGTGCCGCGGCGCTGGCCGATGCCACGATTCAGAAGTGGATCGAAGGCAAGCAGGTGCGCAAAGTCATCGTGCCGCCCGGCAACAAGCTCGTGAACGTGGTGGTGTGAGCGCGCGGACGAAGCCGATCCGCGTCGTCCTGTTCGACGTCGGCGGCGTCCTGGTCCAGCTGACCGGAGTCGCGACCGTGCTCGGCTGGGTCGCTGATCGCTGGACGCCGGCGCAGTTGTGGCACCGCTGGCTGCATTCTCCAGCGGTGCGCGCGTTCGAAACCGGCCGCACGGACGCCGACACCTTCGCCGCCGATCTCGTCGCCGAGCTCGAGCTCGGCGTCGCGCCCGCGCTGTTCCTCGAATCGTTCGCCGGCTGGCCGTCGGGCCTGTACCCCGGCGCGCACGAGCTGGTCACACGCATCCCCGTTCACATCACGCGTGCTCTGCTTTCGAACAGCAACGCGCTGCATTGGAATCGCGTCGTCGAAGACTTCGGCCTCGGCACTCTGTTCGAGCACCGCTTCGTCTCGCACCTCACCGGCAAGATCAAACCCGACCCCGACGCCTTCGAGCACGTCGCCCGCTCGCTCGGCTGCGATCCCGCCAGCGTCTTCTTCCTCGACGATAACCTCCTCAACGTCGAAGCCGCCCGCGCCGTGGGCATGCAAGGCGCGGTAGCCGCCGGCGTCACCGGCGCCGAAGAGGCGCTACGCGAGGCGGGAATCTTGTGCTGAGGCCGAGCGTGTTTGCGGAAAGAGGGAGAGAAGAAAGTCTCTCGCCAAGATCGCCAAGATCGCCAAGGAAGAACAAGCAGAACCTCGTTTTCACTTTCTTCCTTCCGGCCTTGGCGATCTTGGCGATCCTGGCGAGAGATTTCTGACTCTCGTTCTTTTCCGCAAGCCACGCCGGCCTTCAAACCGCGCCATGTATGTCATTTCCTCCCACTCTGCGGGCCGCGCCTCTAGTCCTGCTTGTCCCCGCCGCGTGGCGGCCGTACCCTTTGGAGCGTTCCTTCGCTTCCGGTCCAACATCACAGGTGCGTTATGCAAATGCGGGTCGTCGACAACGCCGTCAGCAATGCTCGCAACCAGGTTTCCGCGGAGGAGTGGGCGACGCGCGTCGATCTGGCGGCGTGCTATCGGCTGGTGGCGCACTTCGGTTGGGACGACCTGGTGTTCACGCACATTTCGGCACGCGTGCCTGGTACGCACGACTTCCTGATCAATCCGTACGGCTTCATGTTCGAAGAGATCACCGCGTCCAGCCTGGTGCGGGTCGATCTCGAGGGCAAGAAGACGTTCGACAGTCCGTACGACATCAACCCGGCCGGTTACACGATTCACAGCGCGATTCACGCTGCGCGTGAGGACGCGGGCTGCGTGCTCCACCTGCACACGATGGAAGGCGTCGCGGTGTCGGCGCAGAAGGGCGGACTCCTGCCGATCTCGCAACAGTCGACGCTCGTGCTGCTGAGCCTTTCGTATCACGACTACGAAGGTTTGGCGCTCAACCCGGACGAGAAGGGCCGCCTGCAGAAAGATCTCGGCGACACGCGCAACCTGATCCTGCGCAACCACGGCTTGCTGACCATCGGCCGCACCGTGGCCGACGCGTTCCTGAACATGTTTACCCTGCAGCGTGCCTGCGAAGTGCAGTTGCTCGCCCAGGGCCAGGGCGCCGAGCTGATCGAGATCCCGCAGTCGGTGCTCGATACGGTGCCGGAATTTTCGCGCATGGTGACTCGCGGCGCGGGCGCAGGGCTCGTGTGGCCGGCACTACTGCGGAAGATGGACCGGCTGGATCCCGACTTCCGCAACTGATTGCAGCCGGGTACAGCGGAACTCGCGAAACTCCGCCGCCGATCCGCTGTAGACGTTCAGATCGATGAACGTCCGCACTCCGGGCATGCGACCGCGATTCGCGAACTGCCAAAGCACCCAGTCGGCGTCTTCATGCAGCCTCGGCGTACGGAAGATATTCCGTACCCACAGGGGATAGCCTGCGATGCGACCCGCGACGTATGCGCCGTAGAAATCCTGCGTGACATACAGGACCGGAGTGCACCCGGTCCCGCGCTCGACCTCCTCCAGGAACGAATGCAGCTCGCTCGCCAGCCGCTGCTCTCCGGGACGCTGCTGGCAGTTGCCGCCGAACTCGAGGTCGACTGCCGGCGGCAGTCCACTGCCGGTCGTATCGGCCAACGCGGCGAGAAAATTCCGTGCCTGCTCGGCGCCCGGCCTGCAGAGGGTGAAGAAGTGGTAGGCGCCCGGCGTTACGCCCGCCGCCAACGCCGACTTCCAGTTCGCAGCGAACCGCGGGTCCCGCAACGTGGAGCCCTCGGAGGCCTTGATGTACGCGAACTGCACGGCCCGTCCCTGCAGCTGCGTCCAATCGATCTCGCCTTGATGATGCGAGACATCCACTCCCTGCAGCGGATAGGTGCGCAGATCCGGATAGTTGAACCGGACGAAGCCGCGATCGAGCAGCAACGCCGCCACGCCCAGGCCGACGGCTACGCACACGGCGAGTCGTATCAGTACTTTCACCGGTCGCCCCGCGGATCCCGATTCGCTCTTCGGATGCTAGCGGCGTCGCCGCGCGAGAAGCTGATCAATTGTGGCGTCCGTGGTCAGTGACTTGTGCAACGCGACGGACTAGGGAATTACCTGATGTTCAGCCGCCGGGCTGACTGATATTCACCGCAACGCAATGTCCTGCAAACTCCGCGCGCGAATTCGTAGGAAGGATGAGCGCGGAAGGAGAGTTCGGATGAAGGCGGAGCGAATGGCGACCCGGATGTCGGTCCTGGGGCGCGCGCTGCCCTCACGGGTGCTGCTGGTCGACGACGACGAGCTGGAACTGGAGCTGATGGCGGATCGGCTCGTGGCCGCGGGCTTCGAAGTGGCCTGCGCCCAGAACGGCGAAGCCGCGCTGCAACTGATCGAGCAGCAGTGGTACCCGCTGGTGATCACGGACTGGCTGATGCCGGTCATGGACGGCATCGCGTTCACCGAAGCGCTGCGCGGGAGCGGCGCGACCGACACCTACATCATCATGCTCACGATGCGTGAGGCCAGCGTCGACTACGAACGCGGCTACATCGCAGGCGTCGATGACTATCTTTCGAAGCGCGTGCCGGACGCGGAGCTGTTCGCTCGCATCACGGCCGCTTTCAATACGCTCGCGCTGCGTCGCTCCCTCAAGGAAGCACAGGCTGCCCTCGAGCAGGCCGCGGCCATCGACGCCGAATCCGGCGCTTTTGCGCTGCGCGAGCTGTACAGCCGGTTGCATGGGGAAATCAAACGCGCCCAGCGTTACGGGCGCAAACTCACGCTGCTGACACTGGCCGTGTCCGCGGCAGAGCGCGCGACGGCGGTCAACGTCGCGCTCACGCCGGAGATGCTGCGCGGAATCGTGCAGACGGTCGAAAGCGTGGTACGGCTGCAGATCGACTGGACCGGACGACTCGACAGCGAGCAGGGCGCTGCGTTGGCCGTCGTTCTGCCTGAGTCCAGCATCAGCGAGGCGCCGCGGATCAAGGAGCGCCTGCTCCAGGCGCTGCGCAGTTACGCCGAAGGGCTCCACACGCTGCAGTTGAGCTTCGCGTTCGGAGTGGCCGCGCTCGAGGATTCGGGCCAGCAGAGCCCGGCCGTCGACACCGCGGAGATGCTGGAGATCGCCGGACTGTGCCGCAACTGCCCGGGCCGGACCGGCCCGGAGCAGCTGGGCGCCGTCCAGCGCAGCGTTGCCTGCCACGTTTCGATCGTCTGCCGCCACGGCTACGTCGTCGACAACGAATGCAGCCTCAAGGCGCGCCCGCCGGTGCGTCGCGATGCCGGGGCGGCATTGGCCGGCTGACCCCCAGCGCGGCGTACTGTTGACCGTTCGGTGCGGCGCCGCGAACATGGCGGTGCAATTTCCGAAGGGGCTGCCGTGCATTCCATCGCGAGTCGAGTCGTCATCCTGCTGTGCGTAGTCGCCTCGCTCGGCGCCTGCGGCTGGCGCCTGCAGGGCACGGCGAAGTTGTCGCCGAGCATGTCGGTGATCTATGTCGATGCCGACGATCGTTACACGGACTTCAATCGCGCCCTGCGTGACCGGCTACAGGCCTCCGGCGCGAAGGTGACGGATCGCAGGGCCGACGCGACGGCAGTCGTACGCATCATCAAGGACCAGAGCGGGCAGCGCGTACTGTCGGTCTCGGCCCGCAATACGCCCGAAGAGTACGAAGTGTTCTACGCGATCGAGTACACGGTGACGAGCAGCGGCGCCGAGGTGATCGCTGCTCAGCCGCTCGAGGTCACGCGGGACTACAGCTACGACACGACCGCGGTGCTGGCGAAACAGCGCGAGCAGGCGATCCTGCGCGAGGCGCTGGCGCAGGATCTCGCGTCGCTCGTCCTCAGAAGACTTGCATCGCTGTGAGACATAACGTCACCCGGAAAGGACTCGATCATGGACGAGCGTGACGAGCTGCAACGCAAGATCGCGGACATCGGCGGCCGCTACATCCAGCGGACGGCCGGCGAGCTGTTAAGCCTGCGCGACATGATCGGCAAGGTGCGTGACGGGAGCGCCGCGGCCTGCAAGGACATCGAGCACCTCGCGCACAAGATCTACGGCAGCGGCTCGATGTTCGGCTTCGAGGCGGTGAGCGAGGCGGCGCGGGCGCTGGAGCTCGCCGCGCGAGACGTCACCGACCCGTCGATGCTCGACAAGCTGCAACAGCATGCGGACGGACTGGAACGACAGGTGCAGGCCGCCCTGCGCGCACGTGGCTTGTGACGCGAGTCGAGTCGCATCTGCCCGCAGTGACCCGGCTGCTCTCCCGGTATCGCCTGGAGCCCGTGGCACTGGCGCACGAAGACGAGATTCCCGGCTCGTACTGGGGCGACAGCGAAGCCGGTCTCGTCGGCAATCGCATCTACTTTCGGCCCGATACACCGCTGCACTCGGTGTTGCACGAAGCTTGTCACTTCATCTGCATGGATGACGGCCGCCGGGCGCAACTGGAGCGCGACGCGGGCGGCGACTACGACGAAGAGAACGCGGTCTGCTACCTGCAGATCCTGCTCGCGAACGAGCTCGACGGGACTGACGCCGGCCAGATGTGCCGCGACATGGACGCCTGGGGTTATACGTTCCGCCTCGGCTCCGCGCAGGCGTGGTTCGAGCAGGACGCCGACGATGCGCGGCGCTGGCTGCTCGCGCACCGGATCATCGACGACAGCGGCCGGGCCACCGGCGAGTGTCGGCAGTAGATTCTGCCATCACGGCACGCCCGTGGTGTCTTGCCACTCGGCGTATGCGATCAGAGCGGCTTCCGGCAGCTCACCTTCGTAAAATCGTCTGGCAAACGCCAGTCGTCTCTCGCGTCGGCTGAGTTCCGGTGGCAGCGACGACAGAACGATGGCGCGAGCCGTGTCGTACATGGACGCCGCAATCCTGACCCGCTCGTCCGGCGTCATGCGTCGGTATCGCTCATTGACCATGGCCTCGAATTCGGGCGATGTGTCGTTCATCGAGCGATCTCCGCGAGCGTGTCCGCGACGCCCAGTCGCGCAGCCCAGCTTTCGAGATAGGGAACATCCATCGAGTCGTCCAGCAACGTTCGGACGTCGCGCCGCTGCAGCTCCGACCCCGAGTCTTTTGCCCAGACGAGCTTGGAAAGGATCAGGTCCTCACGGCTGACGATCCACGTCTTCACACCGTTCAGCTCGACGGGACGTCGGCGTGCAAACTCGACCTGACGGTACTCGGAGTCCTTGCGCACGATCAGGTCGACCTTGATGCTCGTGGCGAGGTGCATGAGGTTGAAAAGCCGTTGCGAGGCGACGGCGGAGCGGGCGTTGTCGGCGTCGACGTAAAAGTCCGGCAAAAGCACGGCGACGAGGTCACCCACATCATCTTCGCCCAACGCGACGACGATATCGAGGTCGCGCGTCATACGGGGCTTGCCGTAGTACGCCATTGCAAACGACCCGGTCAACATGAAGGGCAGCTGGGCGCCTTCGAGTCGCTCGCTCACGATTCTCAGTACTTCCAGCTCCTCCAGCATGCGACTGAGTTTAGTTGAACCTACCGGAACTTGTCGGTCGCCCTGATCAGCTCGTGCGTATTGCCGGCCTCGAACGCCGAGTGGCCGGCGTCGGGCACGATGTGCATCTCCGCTTCCGGCCACGCGCGATGCAGTGCCCAGGCCGTCTGCATCGGGCACACGACGTCATAGCGACCCTGCACGATCACGGCCGGGATCTGCCGCAGCCGTGCCACGTTGCGCAGCAGCTGATCCTCGCTCTCGAGGAAGCCGCGGTTCACGAAGTAGTGGCACTCGATGCGCGCCACGGCGATGGCGAAATCCTCTTCGCCCCACTTGTGCAGCTGCTCTTCGTTGACGTGCAGATAGCTGGTCGCTGCTTCCCAGACAGACCACGCGCGTGCCGCGGCCACCATGGTTTTACGGTCGCCGCTCGTCAGCCGCTTGTAGAACGACTGGATCAGGTCCTTGCGCTCCGCGGGCGGAATCGCGGCGATGTAGTTCTCCCAGTGATCCGGAAACAGCGCGCTCGTGCCTTCCTGGTAGAACCACTGCAACTCGAACTGCGACAGCATGAAGATGCCGCGCAGGACCATCTCGGTGACTCGCTGCGGATGTGTCTGCGCGTAGGCGAGAGCGAGGGTCGAGCCCCATGAGCCGCCGAACACGAGCCAGCGGTCGATGCCGAGATGCTCGCGCAGCCGCTCCATATCCGCGACCAGGTGCCAGGTCGTGTTGTCGACCAGGCTGGCGTGCGGCCGGCTGCGGCCGCAGCCACGCTGATCGAACAACACGATGCGATAGGCGTCCGGATCGAAGAAGCGGCGTGCGCGGTTGTCGCAGCCGGCGCCCGGGCCGCCGTGCACGAACAACGCGGGTTTTCCCTTAGGATTGCCGCACTCCTCGTAGTAGATCTCGTGAGTGTCGGACACTCGCAGCATGCCGCTGTTGTACGGTTCGATCGCCGGGTACAGCGTGCGGCGTCCGCCGCTCGCGGCCGACTTGGCAGAGCGCTTGCGCTTGGCGAGCACCGCATGCCGAGCGTGACTGCGCTGCTTGTTCGAGGCAGGTTTGCGTACGCTGCGGCGGGGAGATTTTCGCTTGCTCGCCATGTCGAAAGCTCCGAACGGTCAAGTGCGGCGGCGCATCGTACTTTACAATGCTGCCTTTCGGAAACACGCGCCGGCTACGCGATGCAGTCTCACCTGGCTTCCATTCTCATGCTGCTGGTCACGATGGTGATCTGGGGCAGCACGTTCGTCGTCACCAAGGGCATCAACGACCAGGTGGGGCCGTTCACGCTCGCGTTCGTGCGCGTGGCAATCGGCGCACTGGTGTTGCTGGTGTTTGCGTTCGTGCGCCAGGCGCGTGGCGGCGCGCATTCGCGCTGGGGCGCGTTGCCGTGGGGCACGATGGTGACGATGGCACTGGTGGGCGTCGTCGTGTACTACGCGGTGTTCAATTACTCGCTGATGTACACGACAGCATCGCAGGGCGCGCTGGTCCAGAGTTGCATTCCGGCGATGACGGCGTTGGTGGCGGTCGTCTGGTTGCGCGAGCACGCGTCGGCCATGCGCTGGACCGGCATCGCCCTGTCGATGGCAGGAATCGCAATCGTCTTCTCGGGCTCGGCTGTGCAGTCGGGCGGCGTAAGTCTGCTTGGCAACGCCTTGATGTTCGCCTCCGCGGTGCTGTGGGGCGTTTACACCTCGATGGCGAAGCGCGTTGCGAACTTCGACCCGCTGCAGATCACAGCGGGCATTCTCGGTGTTGGCGCGCTGCTGTTGCTGCCGCTGGCAGTTTTCGAAGTCGCCGCTGCCGGGATGCCGAAGGTGAATCTGCAGGGCTGGCTCGGCATGGCTTACCTCGGTGCGGGCGCATCGGGCATCGCGTGGATGCTCTACAGCGCGGCGCTGAAGCATGTGGACGCGAGCGAGGCGGGCGTCTACACGAACCTGATCCCGATCGTCGGCGTCGTGCTGGGCATGATGCTCGGCGAGCCGCTGTCGGTGCGCGCGATCATCGGCGGCGTGGTGGTGCTCTTCGGCGTGTGGCTGACCAGCCGCCGGCCGGCCGTCACTCAGCCGGCACAGTGACTTTCTTTCCCGCCACGTACGTCGCGAGCACCTTGATGTCGTCGATCTCGCTCTGCGGGATCTTGAAGTAGTCGCGATCGACGAGGATGAAGTCGGCCCACTTGCCCGGCTCGAGCGAGCCGGTCGAGTGCTCCATGTGCCCGGCGAAGGCGGCGTCTGTCGTGAACAGGCGCAGCGCTTCCTCGCGCGTCAGCTTCTCCTGCGCATACCAGCCGCCGGGAGGGCGGCCTTCGCGATCCTGGCGCGTCACCGCGGCGTACAGGCCGTAGAACGGATTCGGCAGCTCGACCGGAAAGTCGCTGCCGCCGGCGAGACGTGCGCCGGCGTTGATCAGCTTGCGCCACGCGTACGCGCCCTGGATGCGCTGCGGACCGACGCGGTCTTCCGCCATGTTCATGTCGGAAGTCGCATGCGTCGGCTGGATCGACGCGATCACTTCGAGTCGCCCGAAGCGGCGGATGTCGTCGAGTGCGATCACCTGCGCATGCTCGATGCGGGGACGCAGAGCGTGACGTTGCTCCTTGGTCAGCATGGTCTCGAACGTGTCGAGCACCAGGCGATTGCCGGCGTCGCCGATCGCGTGGACGTTCAGTTGCCAGCCCTTCGAAGCGGTCAGCGTCGCCAGCTCCTGCATCTGCGGGCGCGTTGTGATGATGAGACCGCGGTGATGCGGCTGATCGCTGTAGTCCTGCATCATCGCCGCGCCGCGACTTCCGAGTGCGCCGTCGGCGTATGCCTTGACTGCGCGCATCTGCAGGCGCTCGTCGAATTCAGGCATGCGCGGACCGGATTGCATGAGTTTGCGCGACTCGGGGCTGTCGCCGAGCATCGCGTAGACGCGAATCGGCAGCTGACCCGCAGCAGCCAGCTCGCGATACAGATCGTAGGTGTGGCCGGCGACGCCGGCATCGTGCACGCCGGTCATGCCGAGCGAGGCGACCTCGCTCAGAGCGGCGAGCAGCTGACGCTTCGTTTCGGCATCTGTGGCGGCGGGAATGTGCTTGCTGACCAGATCCTGCGCCGTATCGACCAGGACACCGGTGGGTTGGCCCGAAGCATCCTTGACGATCTGGCCGCCCTGCGGGTCGGGCGTGGCGGCGGTGATGCCGGCGACCTTCAGTGCCGCGGTGTTCACCCAGCTCGCATGACCGTCGACGCGACTCATGACGGCGGGCCGATCGGCGATGACGGCATCCAGCTCGCGCGCGGTCGGAAAGCGGCGCTCTTTCCACAGCACCTGGTTCCAGCCGCCACCCATGACCCATCGCGCCGTCGGATTCGCTGCGATGTGTTTGCGGATGCGGCCTAGCGCATCGTCGATACTCGTCGTGTCTCGCAGCTCCGCCTGCACTTTCAGCTCGCCGAGGCCGAGCACATGGCCGTGCGCGTCGGTGAGGCCCGGCAGCACGAATTTGCCGCCGCCGTCGATCTTCGTCGCAGGACCCTTTGGCGCGAGGTCCGCCATGGCGCCGATCTGCGTGATCCGGCCGTCTTCGATGACCATGGCGTCGAACGTCTGCAGGCCTTTCTGTCCGACCGGCGTGACGCCTTGCACGTTGTGCACGATCACGGTTTCGGCGCTCGCACTGGCGATGGCGCTGGCGAAGATCAGTGCGATGCAGATCCGGCTAAGCATGAGTCACGCTCCGTTGGGTTTCGGCAGGGGCCGCGAGACTGCGCACGAGCTCTTGCGCGTGCAGTGGCAGATCCGCGAGGCGTCGTACACAGATAGTGAGGTTGCGTTGCGCCCAGTCGTCGGTGAGCCCGATCCGGCGCAACGACATCGTCTTCATGCTGCGCACGGCAGTCGTTTCCGGAACGACGCCGACGCCCACGTTGCATTCGACCAGGCGGCACACGGCATCGAAGCTGCGCAGCTGCACGCGCAGCTTCAGCCGCCGGCCGATGCGCTCGGCCTTCTCCGACAGAAACCGCTGCAGCGAGCTGGTGCGATCCAGCCCGACGAAATCGCAATCGAGCGCGTCGGCAAACGCCATGCTGCTGGTGGCCGCGAGCGGATGCCGCGCGGCCGTGACGAGCACGAAGCGATCGACGCGGAACGGGAACACCTCAAGACCGCTGACGTCCTCGGTCCCGGCGACGATACCGATGTCCGCCTGGCCATCGGCGACCGCGGCGACGATCTCATCGCTCAGACGCTCTTCGAGATCGATGTTGACCTGCGGGTGTGAAGCGAGGAACTGGCTCAGCGGCTCCGGCAGGAACTCGGTCAGAGCATTGGTGTTGGACATCAGCCGGATGTGGCCCTTGAGACCGTCGGCGTATTCGCTCAGCTCGCCACGCATGCGCTCCGCCTGTTGCAGCAGGATGCGCGCGTGATGCACGAGCGTGCGGCCGGCGGGCGTCGGCTGCACGCCCTGTCGATCGCGATTCAACAGCGCGGTGCCGAGCTCGATCTCCATGTTGCGGATCCGCGTGCTGGCCGCCGCGACGGCGAGGTGCATGCGGTCCGCGCCGGCGGTGATGCTGCCGGCCTCGACGACGTGCAGGAACAGCTTGAGATCGGTCAGATCGAAACGCATGGGGTGAGGAGTTTACGGCCTGCGCAGGGGCACGAACATGACCGGCGCGATGTCCTGGGTCCGGATCGCGCCGGTGGCGTCCTTTTCGATCAGCAGCAGCTGCTGCACGGTGAAGCGCGGCCCGACGGGTACGATCAGCCGGCCGCCCGCTCGCAGCTGCTCGATCAGCGGCTGCGGAATCTGCTCCGGCGCGGCGGTGACGATGACGATGTCGAACGGCGCATGCTCCGGCCAGCCCGCGTAACCGTCGCCCGTGCGCACCGTGATATTTTCGTACTTCAGCTCGCCCAGCAGTGCCGCAGCGGCGCTCGCGAGTCTCTCTTCGAGCTCGATCGTATAGACGTGGCCGACCAGCCGCGCGAGCACGGCCGCCTGGTAGCCGGACCCCGTGCCGACCTCGAGTACCCGGTCGCCGGGCTGCGCTCGCAGCAGCTCTGTCATCAATGCAACGATGTAAGGCTGCGAGATCGTCTGGCCCTGGCCGATGGCCACCGGTCCGTCGTCGTAGGCGCGCGGCCGCTCGGGTTCGGGAATGAAGCAGTGGCGCGGCACCTCGCGCAGCGCCTCGATGACGCGCGGATCGCGAATACCGCGACCGGCGATCTGCTCGCGAACCATCCGCTCGCGGGCATCGTCTGACGCAACGGAATGCAGCAACCGACGCAGCATGGCGGTGTCTATGGCCTTCGCCGGGCAGCTTGGGCCATAATCGGCCCAACGTTCACCTGGATCAACCTGGCGCCAAAGACATCGTTCCATCGCTCGAGTGTTCCACAGTTCCCCTCCGACCCCCGCCGCTGCGTCGCGTTCGCGACAGCCGGCCGCGCTCCGCTAAGTGAAGCTTTCCGGCGAAAACCTCGCTGCCAGCCTGGCCCGTCAGCTCCAGACGATCTACCTCGTGTCCGGAGACGAGCCGTTGCTGGTCAACGAAGCCGCGGACGCGATTCGCGCCGCCGCACGCAAGCAGGGTTTCGTCGAGCGTGAGCTGCACGTCGTCGAGCGCGGATTCGATTGGCAGGGACTGCTCGCCGACAGCCGGGCCCTGTCGCTGTTCGCGCAGCGCAAGATCATCGAGATTCGCATGGCCAATCCGACGCCGGGCGAGCAGGGCGCGGACGTCATCGTCGAGCTGGCCGAGCAGCCGTCGCCGGACAACCTGGTGTTGATCATCACGGGCAAGCTCGACGGTCGCACGCAGAGCTCGCGCTGGGTGAGCGCAGTCGAGAAACGCGGCGTGCTGATGCAGCTGTGGCCGATCGATTTACCGCGGTTGCCCGCCTGGATTCGCGAGCGGCTCGGACGTCACAAACTGCAGGCCGATGCGGCTGCTGCGTCGCTGCTCGCCGAGCGCGTCGAAGGCAATCTGCTGGCCGCGCACCAGGAGATCGAGAAGCTCGCGCTGTTGCTGCCCGCGGGTCCGGTCACTGCCGAAACGATTGTCGATGCGGTCGCCGACAGTGCTCGCTTTGACGTGCTGCAACTCGGCGAAGCTGCGATGCGAGGGCAGACGGCGCGCGCGCTACGAATTCTCGAGGGGCTGCGCGGCGAAGACGTCGAGCCGACGCTGGTGCTGTGGGCAGTGAACAAGGATCTGCAGTGGATCGCGCGGGCGCGCAGCCTGATGCGGCGAGGACAGAGCGCGGAGTCCGCGATGAACGCTCTTTACGTGTGGCGGCCGCGGCAAGCTGCGATGGCGCAGGCGCTGCGCCGCATGAATAACCACACGCTGCGTCACCTGATCCTCGATGCCGAGCGCATCGATCGCTCGATCAAGGGCGTGATCAAGGCCGATCCGTGGCTCGAGCTGGAGCGGCTGGTGGCGAGACTGGCGGGCGTGAAGGTTGCAGCGGTCGCATGACGAGCATCGGGATTTTCGGCGGCACATTCGATCCGATTCACTTCGGCCACCTGCGCACTGCGTTCGAGCTGCTGCAGGCTTTGCGGCTGAACGAGATCCGCTTCATGCCTGCCGGCAACCCGCCGCACCGCGAGGTGACGGTTGCGAGCCCGGCGGAGCGCTTCGCGATGGTGCAGGCGGCGATTGCCGGCCAGCCGGGCTTCGTGGTCGACGACCGCGAGATCCGCCGCGAAGGGTTGTCTTATTCGGTGGATACGATGCGCACGCTGCGCGCCGACTTTCCGGAGCACTCGCTGTCGCTGATCGTCGGAATGGATGCGTTCCTCGGCCTGCCGAAATGGCACCAGTGGCGCGAGCTCCTCGATCTCGCGCACCTGGTCGTCGCGCACCGGCCGGGGTGGCGTGCGCCGAGCATGGGGCCGCTCGGAGAGCTGCTCGTCGATCGCGGCACCGGCCGCATCGGCGACCTGCACGAGCGGCGCGCCGGCTGCATCTACATCCACGCGGTGACGCAGCTGGAGATTTCCTCTACCGAGGTGCGCAAGCTGATCGCGGCAGGGCGCGACCCGCGTTACCTGATGCCGGACGGCGTGCGGGAGATCATCGAGCAGACGGGATGTTATCGATCCAAGAGGTGAGCATGGTTGGCAAGCGCGCAAAGACTTCACGACGGGCAGGTTCCGCAGCTGCCAAATCCCCTGCGAAGGGCAAGCGCACAGCGAAGGTCAAGAGTACGGCGAAGGCCGCGCCGCCCGCCGCGAACGTGCGCAAGATCAGACCGCTCCTGCAGGTCGTCGAGGGTGCGCTGGACGAGATGAAAGCCGTCAACGTCCGCGTGCTCGACGTGCACAAGCTGACCGACATCGCCGACACGATGATCATCGCCAGCGGCAACTCGGACCGCCACGTGCGCTCGATCGCCGATCGCATCATCGAGCACGCGAAGAAGGGCGGCTTCCGCCCGATGGGCATCGAAGGCGAGCGCGACGGCGAGTGGGTGCTGGTCGACCTGCAGGACGTGATCATCCACATCATGCTGCCGCGGGTGCGCGAGTTCTATCGCCTCGAAAGCCTGTGGGACGTGAGCGCCGCGCGGCGCGAAGCCACGGAACGCACGGCATAGCCCGTGCGCATGCTGCTACTCGCCGCCGGCACCCGTCTGCCCGACTGGGTGAACCGCGGGTTCGAGGAATACGCCGGCCGTTTCGGTAACGACTACCGCCTGGAGCTCAAGGAGATCGCGCTCGGCCAGCGTGCCGCGGCCGCTCCGCAACAAGCGATCGCACGCGAAGGAGAGCGCATGGTGTCGGCGCTGCCGGACGGCTGTTATGTCGTCGCGCTGCAGGTCGAAGGGCGCTCGATGTCGAGCGAGCAGCTGGCGAAGTTTCTGGAGACCCGCGCGCAGGAAGGGCGCGACGTTGCATTCTGCATTGGCGGTCCGGATGGCCTGGCGCCGCAGATCGACAAGCGCGCGGATCTGCGCTGGTCGTTGTCAGCGCTGACGTTGCCTCACGCGCTTGCGAGGATCGTGGTCGTGGAGGCGCTGTATCGCGCCGTGACCATCATCAAGCGACATCCGTATCATCGGGCGTGAAGATTGGCTGAAGCCCGAAGGAGATCGGAAGATCTCTCGCCAGGATCGCCAAGATCGCCAAGGAAGAATGAGAAGATTCGCCGTTCCGGAATTCCGACCTTCAAACTCGGAATTCTTCCTTGGCGATCTTGGCGGTCTTGGCGAGAGATATTTCCGACTACACACGATGCCCGCGATCAGACCGCTGTCGCCCTTGCACGAGTCGCTGCGCTCTCGTGCCACCTCCGCAACGACCTATTGTCCTGCCACTCTTCCACTCACACTTTCATGCGAGCCAATTCGGCGATCGCGGTGACAGCGCTGGGAAAGCGATCGCGAGGATCTTTCGCGAGCAGCGCGTCGAGCATGCGCTGGAAGCGGCTGAGCTCGGGCGGCAACACCGGGATCGGGTCGTTGCGATGCGCCTGGATGATCGCGATGATCGTGCTGCCGCGGAACGGACGTTGCCCGGTCAGCATCTCGTAGAGGATCACGCCGAGACTGTAGAGATCGCTGCGCGGATCCACTCCGGCGCCTTCCGCCTGCTCGGGGCTGATGTAGTAGGGCGAGCCGCGCACTTCGCCGGCGCTGGTGATCCCCGCGTCGAGGCGCTTCGCGAGACCGAAATCGATCAGAACGATGCGGCCGTCCTGGCGCATCATCACATTCGCCGGCTTGAGATCGCGGTGGCACAGCCCTGCGCTGTGCACGACCACGAGCGCGCCGGCGATCTGCAGAAAAATGTCGACGCTGTCCTTCACCGTCATCAGGTTGCGGATGCGCAGCTCCAGGCTCCCGCTCGGAAAGTATTCGGTGACGATGTAGTGGAAGTCCTCGGCGTGGCCCCAGTCGTAGACGTCGACGATCGAGGGATGCTTGAGGCGCATCAGCAGGTCGCGCTCGCGCTGGAAGCGCTCCTCTTCGCCGGCCGGCGTCTCGGCGAGCGGGCCGGTGCGCAGCACCTTGATCGCCACGTTGTGACCCAGCTCGAGCGAGTGCGCGACGTGGATCTCGGATTTCGGCGAGCGGGCGATCGTCTGCAGGAAGCGATAGCCCGGGATCACGGGAAACGCCGCCGGCTGCAGATTGCGCCCGGTCATGGACTTCTTGTCGCCGACGTTGTGCATGCCGTGCCACGTGGATGGATCAACCCGTGCAAGGTAGGGGCGGCGGCGCCGGGGCGCCGCGCACTGTGTCACGAATACTGGCCGCACCCGGCCGTGCGCATGCACCTTTAGGGGAAAGTCCGCAATGCCCGCGTCCTGGAGCCGATTGTGATAGGGTCAGGCCGCGGCCCGGGGCGGTGGGCCGAAACGGGGGTTGTGCCGGAAATTATGGAGTTGAGCTATTCGATCGATGCCGAGGAAAAACTCCTGCGGCTGCAGGCCTGGGGGGAAGTGACCGTCGATGGGTTGATCGACCTGCTGAACCGGGCGCAGAAGGATCCGCGCTACACGCCGGACATGAGCTCCCTCGGCGACTACCGCGAAGCTCACGGCCAGTGGGACTATTCCGAGATCCAGCGGCTGCGCGACTACATCCTGCATGTCGAAGTGCCGTGCGAAGTGCGCTGGGCCGGTGTGCTCAAGCCCGGATCGCTCGCCGCCGCCGGTCACGTGCTGATCGTGATCAGCGAGGCACTCGGCTCGCGCATCAAGATGCGCATGTTCGACGATCCGCAGCACGCGATGCGCTGGATCCGTCGCGAGGTGGACTGAAGATGACAGCCAGGTCGTATCTCGGAGGTCGCGTGGTCGTCACGACGGGCGACATCACGAGCATCGCAGTCGATGCGATCGTCAATGCAGCCAATTCGGCGCTCATGGGCGGTGGCGGCGTCGACGGCGCGATTCACGATCGCGGCGGCCCGGCGTTGACGGAGGCTTGCGCGGACCTCAGGCGCAAGCGCTACCAGGGCGGGTTGCCCGTCGGCGAGGCAGTGCTGACGACTGCCGGCAATCTTCCCGCGCGCTTCGTGGTGCACACGGTCGGCCCGATCTGGGGATCCGACGAGCCCGCCGCGCAGCTGCTCGGCTCCTGCTATCGGCGGGCGATCGAGATCGTCGATGCCGAAGGCCTGCAGTCGATTTCGTTTCCGGCCATCTCGACCGGCGCGTACGGCTACCCGCGGGATCGCGCCGCCCGGGTGGCATCGAAAGCGATCGCGGACGCGCTCGGCAAGGCGCACACCGTCCGGAAGGTCCACCTGGTTTTCTTCTCGGATTCGGACCGCCTGGCCTTCGAGCAGCACCAGCAATTTCCGTAATTCACCGCGAGTTCATTTCGAGACTCGAACAATGTCACGAGCGCTCGTGACCTTGTTATCCTTCGGCGGATGGGAAGTTCATCCAACTCTTTGATCTATCTGGCCTCCGCCTCCCCCCGGCGGAGTGCGCTGCTGGAGCAGATCGGCGTCCCGCATCGCGTCCAGCCCGTCGACGTCGACGAGCGGGCGCTCGCAGGCGAGCCGCCCGGCCAGTACGTGCGTCGCCTGGCCGTGCTCAAGGCCGAAACGTTGTGGCAACGCCTCGAGGCGGCTCAGCGTCAGCCGGTCCTTGGGGCCGATACCGCGGTCGTGCTGGACGCCGAGATACTCGGCAAGCCGCGGGATGAGCAGGATTGTCTGCGGATGCTGAACCTTTTGTCGGCGCGCACGCACCAGGTGTTCACGGCTGTCGCGCTGCGTGCGTCCAACGGATGTGAGTCGAGGGTCAACGTGAGTGAGGTGACGTTCCGCAAGCTGGCGGCCGATGAGATCCGGCGTTACTGGCAATCCGGCGAGCCGGCCGACAAGGCGGGTGGTTACGCGGTGCAGGGCAGCGCGGCGCTGTTCATCGAGCGTATCGCCGGCAGCTATTCCGGGATCATGGGCCTGCCGCTGTTCGAAACCGGCGAGCTGCTGGCTGCAGCCGGAGCGCATGGATGACCGAGATCCTCGTCAACATCAGTCCGCGCGAAGTCCGCGCCGCCCTGGTCGAGAACGGCGTGCTGCAGGAGATCTTCCTGGAGCGCGCGAACCGGCGCGGGCTCATCAGCAATATCTACAAAGGCCGGGTCTCGCGGGTGCTGCCGGGAATGCAGGCCGCGTTCGTCGACATCGGGCTGGAGCGCACCGCCTTCCTGCATGCCTCGGACATCGTGCATCCCGCGGTCGCCGAGAACGGCAAGCTCGACGAGTCGCCCGAGGACGACCGCACACCCGACATCCAGGCGCTGGTGAGCGAGGGCGGCGAGATCCTGGTGCAGGTGCTGAAGGATCCGCTCGGCACGAAGGGCGCGCGGCTGACGACGTTCATCACGATTCCGTCACGCTACCTGGTCTACATGCCCAAGGGCCGCGGTGTCGGCATCTCGGCGCGCATCGAAGACGAAGCCGAGCGCCTGCGGCTGCGGGATGCGGCGACGCTGTTCCTGCGCAACGATGAAACCGGTGGCTACATCGTGCGGACTGCCGCAGAAGGGGCGACACCCGACGCACTGCGAGCGGACATGATGTTCCTGCAGAAGCTCTGGGCGGTGCTCCGCGAGAAGGCGGCGCCGACGCGGCCCGGCAACCTCGTGTACGAGGACTTGCCCCTGGCAGTGCGCGTCCTGCGCGACGTCGTCTCGAGCGGCGTCGACAAGGTGAGCGTCGATCACGCGGATACGCACCAGCGCATGCTCGAGTTCGCGCGTACGTTCATGCCGGACATGGCAGAGCGCATCCAGCTGTACGACGGCGACCGGCCGATCTTCGACCTGTACGGCATCGAGGAGGAGATCCAGAAGTCGCTCGATCGCAAGGTGCCGCTCAAGTCCGGCGGTTACCTGATCTTCGACCAGACCGAGTCGATGACGACGATCGACGTGAACACCGGCGCGTACGTCGGCCACCGCACGCTGGAAGAGACGATCTTCCGCACCAACCTCGAAGCCGCGGTCGCGATCGCGCGGCAACTGCGGCTGCGCAACCTCGGCGGCATCATCATCGTCGACTTCATCGACATGCAGGAGGAGGAGCACCGCAAGCAGGTGCTGCAGGCGCTGGAGAAATCTCTCGCCAGCGATCACGCGAAGAACCACATTTCGTCGGTATCGCCGCTCGGTCTGGTCGAGATGACCCGCAAGCGCACGCGCGAGAGCCTGGAACACATGCTGTGCATGGCGTGTCCTACCTGCGAGGGGCGCGGTTTCGTCAAAACGCCGGAAACAGTTTGTTACGAGATTTTCAGAGAGATCCTGCGCCAGGCGCGCCAGTTCGAGTTCCAGGAGCTGATGGTGCTCGCGCACCAGGACGTCATCGAGCGGCTGCTCGACGAGGAGTCCGCGGCGCTCGCCGAGCTCGAGGTGCACACTGGCAAGCCGATCCGGCTGCAGACCGAAGCGTTGTACAACCAGGACCAGTACGACGTGGTGCTGATGTGAGCTGATGCGTATCGCCCTCCGCAAGTCGCTCAAGTGGCTGCTGGGCCTCACAGCAGCTGCGGCAGTGCTGCTCGGTCTCACCTTCGTCGCGTTCGGAATCGTCGTCAGCCGTGTGCCCGAATATCGTGTCCAGCTGCAAAGCTGGATCAACGAGCGCAGCGGCCTGTCGGTCGAGTTCAAGACGCTGAGCGCACGGCTGCGGCTGTACGGGCCGGAGCTCGTATTCGATCAGGCGGTTGTCCGCACGCCGGATGGCGCACGCGTTCTGGCGACCGCGCGTCGCGGCAGCGTCGGCTTCGATTTGTGGAGCTCGCTGCGCAATGCGCGGCTCACCGCCGGACGCTTTTCGCTCGAATCGCCCGAGATCGGCCTGATCCGCACCCAGGAAGGGCGCATCCAGCTGCTGGGTCAGAGCGCATTGCCGGAGCGCGACAAGCCGTTCGCGCTCGAAGAGCTGCCGACCGGCCGGTTCCACGTTCGCAACGCCGTCGTCAGTTTCCGCGACGCGATCACCGGCCGCGGTCCGTGGTCGCTGTCCGGCGTGAACTTCGACGTCACCCGCAACTCCAGTCTGCTGGAGTTGTACGGCGATGCGTCCTTGCCGCGCACACTGGGGCGTGAGCTGCGCTTCACCGCGTCCGTCGAAGGGCCGCTGCATGACGCCGCCGCGCTGGTGTCGACCTTCAGTGTCGACGGCCGCGATCTAGACCTGGCGGGCTGGGCCGACGTGCTGCCCGACGAATGGCCCGCGCCGGAGACCGGTCACGGTACGGTCGAGGTGCGTGGCGCACTCAAGGGCCCGAAGTTGATCCAGCTGGCCGCCGACGTCGATCTGACGCAGCTGGTTGCAGTGCCGCCCATGTGGGCGAACGCGTTGCCGGTGGCGGAGCCGCTCGATCCCAACGGTGAGAGCGAAGAGAAGCACGTTGCCGAGCCGCAGAAGCGTCCGGACGAGACCGATCCCGGCGCCGCGCAGAGCGCAGCGCGTTCCGAGATGCTCAGCTATCCGCGCCTGGCGTTCGGGCTGCGCGCCCAGCGGCTGCAGGACAAGTGGCATGTCGTCGTCTCGAATCTCAACATGGCGCGCCCGACCGCGGCCTGGCTTGCTGCCCGCATCGAAGGCGAGTGGCAGCGCACGCCCGATGGGCACACCAAGGCGAGCGGCAAGACCGATCGCATCGTGCTGGACGCCCTGTGGCCGTTGCTCGCGTATCTGCCGGAGAGCGATGCGACCGCGCGGCTGCGTGCGCTGGACGCAACCGGCACGCTCAGCAACGTCGACTTCGCTTTCGAGCGCGACACTGCGCAGAGCCCGCCGAAGTACTCGGTGCAGGCCCGCATCGACGATCTGGGTTTCGCGCCGGTGCTGCGCTCGCCGGGATTCTCCGGACTGAGCGGCGACTTGCAGGCGACGGAGGCAGGCGGCGAGCTCAAGCTCGCTGCAAAGAACGCTCAGTTCGAGCTGCCGCGCATGTTTCGCGAGTCGCTCGCGGCGCAGACGGTCGATGCCTCCCTGCGCTGGCGCAAGGCAGACCAGGCGTGGACGATCGAATCGAACGACGTGCGTGTGACCAGCGCTGATGGCAATGCCACCGCGCGCCTGCTCGCGACGATTCCCGGCGACGGCTCGTCACCGGTGCTCGACCTGACGGCGGAAGGCAAGGATCTGAAAGTCAGCGCGACGCACAAATACATTCCGGCCGGCAAGCTGGGCGCGCGCACGATGGAGTGGCTCGACCACGCGTTCGTCGATGGCCGCGTCACTGCCGCCGACTTCACATACCAGGGATCGGTCCGCGATTTTCCGTTCCGCAAGGACGAGGGGTTGTTCCTCGTGCGCGGTCATGTCGAGAACGCGGTGTTCGACTATCAGCCGGGCTGGATCCCTGCACGCGACGTGACCGCGGATGTCGAGTTCCGCAACGAAGGCATGCGCATTCACTCGAGCGCGGCCAACGTCGGCGGGCTGCGCGTGAGCGACGCGACGGCAGATATTCCGGACCTGAAGGAAACGCATCTGCGCATCAAGGCGGCGGCGCGCGGCGAGATGCAGGAGGGCCTGGACCTGCTGACGAACAGCCCGCTCGCGCCGGCGCTCGGCGAAACGTTCGCGCGCCTCAGCGGCCAGGGCCCGATCAGTGCGACGGTCGACCTGGATCTGCCGATCCGCAATCTCGACAAACGCAGGATCGAAGTGCAGGCGCGCTTCACCGATGCAACGGTGGCGATGCGCGACGTCGATGCACCGGTGCGCTCGCTGCAGGGCAATCTGATCGTGCGCAATACGCTGGTCTCCGAAGCGGAGCTGCACGGCCAATGGCTGGGCGGGCCGCTCGATGTGGTGATCCGGCCGGACGGCACGAAGGCGTCGCAGTTAAGTGCAACAGGCACGGCAACGGCGGCGCAGCTGCAGCCGTTCCTGCCGTCCGCCGTGAAGCTCAGCGGTGCGACGGATTGGAAGCTCGCGACCGACTTTCACACCGACGACAACGCCAGTGAGGACCGCAAGACCGGCGTGCGCATCGAGTCGACGCTGCGCGGTCTCGGCATCGCCTTGCCCGAGCCGGTCGGCAAGCGCGAGGACGAAGAGCGTCCGTTCCAGGTCACGCTCGAAGCAGACGAGGATGCGGTCCTCGCGCGCAGCTGGCTCGGCGACGTGCGCGCGATCGTGCGCGTGGCGCGCCAGAACGGCACGTGGGGGCTGGATCGCGGCGGGATTCGCGCCGATGGCAATGCGCCGGCGCTGCCGAATCATCGCGGGCTGCGCATCGAGGGCGCAGTCGAGCGCTTCGTGCTCGATGACTGGCTCGCGCTCCGCGGCGACGATACCGGTTCGGGCGAGGGCAAACCGCTGTCGGACTATCTGCAGGCGGCGAACGTGCGCGTCGGTACTTTCGAGCTCGCGGGTTATCAGTGGTCCGACGTGCGCGGCATGCTGCAGGCGACTACAGGCGGCTGGCGCGTCGATGTAGACGGTCCTGGCGCGGCAGGGCAGATCATGATCCCCGAGCAATTCGGCGGCACGCAGCCGCTGCGCGCAGCGCTGGAGCGACTCGTGCTCGACAAGCCGGAGTCGACCGGCGAAGGCGCAGCCGAGAACCCCACCGATCCACGCAAGATTCCGAACCTGCAGGTCCACGTCGCGGATCTGCGCATCGGCCCGCGCGAGTTCGGGACGCTCGATCTGAAGGCGACGCGTGTGCCGCAGGGCATCCGCTTCGACAGCGCCACGCTCGACGGCGCATCGGCGCACGCCGAAGGGCAGGGCGAATGGGTCGTCACGCCCGAAGGTCAGCACTCTTCGCTCAAAGCGACGATCTCCAGCCAGGACGTGCGTGCAACCTTGCGCGCGCTGAACTACGGCGACGTGCTCGAAGCCAAACACGGCGAGCTGCAAGGCGACATCAGCTGGAACGGCGGCTTCGATCTCGATCAGCTCACGCACGCGAACGGCACGATCAGCGTGAAGGCCGAGACGGGCCAGCTGCTCGCCGTGCAGCCGGGCGCGGGACGAGTGCTCGGACTGTTCAGCGTCGCGGCGCTGCCGAGGCGGCTTTCGCTCGATTTCAAGGATCTCACCGACAAGGGGCTCGCGTTCGACAGCGTGCACGGCGACTTCGAGCTGCGCGACGGCAATGCCTATACGACCAATCTTCTGCTGCGTGGCCCAGCCGCGGAGATCGGTATCGCGGGGCGCACCGGCCTCGCCACGCGCGACTACGACCAGACTGCTGTCGTCACCGGAAACCTCGGTGCTTCGTTGCCGGTCGCGGGCGCGCTCGCCGGCGGCCCGGTCGTGGGGGCGGCGGTGCTGCTGTTCTCGCAGGTGTTCAAGGAGCCGCTCAAGGGCATCACGCGCGGCTATTATCGGATCACGGGACCCTGGGAGAATCCCACGGTCGAACGCGTGGACGCTTCGCAGATCAAAGTCTCTGAGCAACAGGACACGCCAGCGGGAAAATGACTGCAATGTCGGTAGCAGCTGTCATCCAGATGACCTCCGGCCCGGTTGTGGAGGCGAACCTCGCCACGGCGCGCGGGCTGCTGGAGCGCGCACATGCGCAGGGTGCGGCGCTCGCCGTGCTGCCCGAGAACTTCGCGATCATGGGTCGCCGCGAGGCTGACAAAGTCGCGGCTGCGGAGCCCGGCGGCGAAGGTCCGATCCAGGCATTCCTCGGCCATTGCGCACGCGAGCTCGGGATGTGGATCGTCGGCGGCACGATTCCGATCCGCGACGACAAGGAGCCCGGCCGCGTCGCTGCTGCATCCCTCGTATTCGATGAGCGTGGCCGCTGCGTTGCGCGCTACGACAAGATCCATCTGTTCGACGTCGACATTCCGGGCCGCGAGGAGCGCTATCGCGAGTCCGCGACTGTCGTGCCCGGTGTGCAACCGATGGTGACCACGACGCCGCTCGGCCGGCTCGGCATGGCGGTGTGTTACGACGTGCGCTTCCCGGAGCTCTTTCGCATGCTGGAGTCGCAGGGCGCGGAGGTTTTCAGCCTGCCGTCCGCATTCACTGCGCCGACGGGGCGCGCGCACTGGGAGCTGCTGGTGCGTGCGCGCGCAGTCGAGAATCTCTGCTACGTGCTGGCGCCGGCCCAGAGCGGCACGCACGAGAACGGTCGCGAAACCTACGGCGATTCGATGATCGCGGATCCGTGGGGCCAGGTGATTGCGCGGGTGGCGGAGGCCGGTCCGGGCCTTGCAGTGGCCGAGATCGACCGCACACTGCAACATGAGCTGCGCAGCCGCTTCCCGGCGCTGTCGCACCGTAAGTTCCAAGTGACAGCGTGACGGAGTGAAGAAGTGACGAGCGCGACTACCCCTGTTTCCAGCCCGCTGCACATCGAACTCCCCCGACTCCAGACTCCGCTGCAACCGCTCGACCTCGCGCGGCGCGCGATTCTCGCGCCTTCCGGGCTGGACGAGGACCGCATCGCGCGCGTGCTCGGCAACG